>NZ_JBJGYI010000018.1:0-92427 GCF_054049915.1 Geodermatophilus sp. SYSU D00766 | reverse complement strand
GGGGGGGCGGGTCGGGGCGGGGGGGCGGGGGCTGGCGCGCGCCCGCCCCCCCCCCCCCCCCCCCCCCCCCCCCCCCCCCCCCCCCCCCCCCCCCCCCCCCCCCCCCCCGGGGCGGTGTCGCCCGGTCGTCGCCTGGTGGTCGTCGCCTAGTAGGTGAAGCGGGCGACGCCGGTGCGCAGGTCGGCCGCCATCCGGGACAGCTCGTCGACGGCGACCCGGGTCTGGGTGAGCGCCTGGGTGGTGGCGTCGGCGGCGCCGGAGACCCCGGCGATGTTGTCCGCGATCTGCCCCGACCCCTGCGCGGCCTCGGCCACCGACCGCGACATCTCCGCGGTGGTCGCGGTCTGCTCCTCCACCGCACTCGCGATCGTCGTCTGCCGGTCGGAGATCTGCGCCACGATCGTGCTGATCTCCCCGATCGCGCTCACCGCCGCACCGGTGTCCTTCTGGATCGCCTCCACCCGCCGGGCGATGTCCTCGGTCGCCTTGGCCGTCTCCTGGGCCAGCTCCTTGACCTCGTTGGCCACCACCGCGAAGCCCTTGCCGGCCTCCCCGGCCCGGGCGGCCTCGATGGTGGCGTTGAGCGCCAGCAGGTTGGTCTGCTCGGCGATGGAGGTGATCACCTTGACCACGTTGCCGATCTCCACGGAGGACTCACCGAGCTTGGTGACGGTGGCGGTGGTGGTCTCCGCGGCGGTGACGGCGCGGGCCGCGACGGCGGAGGCCTCGGCGGCGTTGGTGGCGATCTCCCGGATGGACGCGCCCATCTGCTCGGCACCGGCGGCGACCGTCTGCACCGACCGGGACACCTCCTCGGCGGCACCGGACACCACCCCGGACTGCGCGGAGGTCTCCTCGGCCGAGGCGGAGATCTGCGCCGAGGACGCGCTCAGCTCCTCGCTGGAGGCCGCGACCGCGTCCGCCGAGGACGCCACCGACGACAGCACCGAACGCAGGCTCTGCTGGGCGGCGCCGAGCGCCTCGGCCATCCGGCCCAGCTCGTCGCGGCCGCGGACCTCGGGCGTGACGGTCAGGTCGCCCTCGGCGAGCGCCTCGACCGAGCGCTGCACGGAGCGGACCGTGGCCACCAGGCGCCGGACGACCAGGACGGTCAGCCCGCCGGCGACGACGATGCCGGCGGCCAGGGCGAGCCACAGCGTGGTGGTGGCCGAGGAGACGGTGGCGATCGCGTCGTCGGTGTCGGCCTGGCCGGCGGCGACCCGCCGGTCCTGCATGGCCGCGTACTGGTCCATGATCGAGTCAGAGGCGTCCTGCAGCGGACCGGCGACGACCGCACCGGCCCTCGCCAGGTCGCCGGCGTCGGCGGCGGGCAGCAGCTGCCCCTCGGCCACCGCGTAGTAGCCGTCGACGGTGCTGCGGAACTCGTCGAAGGCGGTCCGGTTGACCGTCACCTCGGCGTACGCGTCGAGCTGACCCTCGAGGGTCTCCCGCCGCTCCGCGAGGTCGGTGCGGAGCTCGGCGCGGGTGCGCGGGTCGACCAGGGCGTAGCTGTTGTAGCGCGAGCGGTCGCCCTGCCAGGACCGCTGGATGTCGGCGAGGTCCGCCAGCGTGCCGACGTTCCCGTTGATCCGCACCGCGGCGGCCTGCACGGCGGACAGCCGGGTGACGGCCAGGACGGACATCGCGACGGCGACGAGGGCGAGGACGGCGACGGCGGCGCCGATCTTGACGGCGACCGGGCGGTCGGCGAACCAGCCGCCGGAACGGCCGGTACGGGCGGTGCTCATGGATCAGCTCCTGCTCTCGAGGTGGGGCCCGTCGGGGAACGGGGAGGAACGGCCGCGGTCGGTCACGCCGTCGTGCATCCAATGTGGCGGACGGGAATGGAGACCGTCTCCGTCCGGAAATGGTGTGTCGGTAACGATCCGGGCACGGAGCAGAATGGCTGGCAGGTCATTCCGGAGCGCCATTCAGCTACCCTTGTCGACACGGCCCCACCTGGTGCCGGGCAGGCCGGGACGCCGTGTCGACATGCGGTTTCCCGCGCGAGAACGGGCCGGAACCGTCACCGTGGCGACGACGCCGGCCCGTTCTCTCTCCCCGGCTGTCCGGGTCGGCGACCATTCCGGAGAATGGTCCCCGGAAACCGGAGGAGTGCGCTCAGTACGTGAAGCGGGCGACGCCGGCTCGCAGGTCGGCGGCCATCCGGGCGAGCTCGTCGACGGCGGTGCGCGTCTGGGTGAGCGCCTGGGTGGTGGCGTCGGCGGCACCGGAGACCCCGGCGATGTTGTCCGCGATCTGCCCCGACCCCTGCGCGGCCTCGGCCACCGACCGCGACATCTCGCTCGTCGTCGCGGTCTGCTCCTCGACGGCGCTGGCGATGGTGGTCTGCCGGTCCGAGATCTGGGCGACGATCGAGCTGATCTCGCCGATCGCGGTCACCGCCGCCGTGGTGTCGCCCTGGATGGCCTGCACGCGGCGGGCGATGTCCTCGGTCGCCTTCGCCGTCTCCTGGGCCAGCTCCTTGACCTCGTTGGCCACCACGGCGAAGCCCTTGCCCGCCTCCCCGGCGCGCGCGGCTTCGATGGTCGCGTTCAGCGCGAGGAGGTTGGTCTGCTCGGCGATCGAGGTGATCACCTTCACGACGTTGCCGATCTCCGCCGAGCTCTCCCCCAGCCGGGCCACGGTCGCGGTGGTCGACTCCGCGGCGGTGACGGCACGGGCGGCGACGGCGCTGGCCTCCGCGGCGTTGGTGGCGATCTCCCGGATCGAGGCCCCCATCTCCTCCGCGCCGGCGGCCACGGTCTGGACGCTGCGGGACACCTCCTCGGCCGCCCCGGCCACCACGCCGGACTGGGCGGAGGTCTCCTCGGCGGAGGCGGAGATCTGCGCCGAGCTGGCGCTCAGCTCCTCCGAGCTCGCGGCCACGGCGTCCGCAGAGGACGCCACCGACGCCATCACCGCCCGCAGGCCCTCCTGGGCGGCGTCGAGCGCCTCGGCCACCTGGCCGACCTCGTCGCGCTGCCGGATCCCGGTGCCGTCCGTCAGGTCCCCCGCGGCCAGGCGGGCGGCCAGCGCCTGCACCCGGCGCAGCGGACGGACGATCGAGCGGCCGACCAGCACCGCGCACAACCCGGCCAGCACGACGGCGAGCACGCCCACGGCGGTCAGCAGGACGGTCGCGCGGCCCTGCGCGTCCGCCTGGTCGGCGCGCAGCTGCTCGGCGCGCTCGGTGGCCGAGGCCTGGATCCGGTCGGCGAGGTCGAGCACCATGCCGTACCCCTCGCCGGCCTCACCGCCGTTGATGCTCTCCAGCGCCGCGCGGTTGTCCTCCGGCGTGCCGGTGGACAGCCACTGCACCACCCGGTCGTCCCAGGCGAAGTAGTTGTCCCAGGCCGGCCGCAGCTCGGCGAAGGCCTCGGCCTCGTCGGCGTCCATCGCCGAGGTGTCGACGTCGTCGAGCCAGGCGTAGACCGCGTCCTTGCTGTCCAGCAGGCCGGCCCGGTTGTAGGAGTCGGTCGCGAGGGCGACGTCGGGGCCGAAGGTGACGGCGTCGGCGACGACCAGACCCTGCCAGCCGGTGACGTCGGCGATCTGGAAGCGGGCGGTCCCGGCGTCGGCCAGGACGGCGTCGGCCCGGCTGAGCTCGCCGGCGAGGTCGCGCTGCTGGGACACCGCCGCCAGGCCGGTCGCGGCGCAGACGACGACGAGGATCCCGACCGCGCCGAAGGCGAGGGCGAGGCGGCGGCCGACCCGCAGGTCGGAGAGCCAGGACAGGTGCACGGCGGTGCCTTCCGGGGGGGAGGGGAGTGGGACGGATCAGTAGGTGAAGCGGGCGACGCCGGTGCGCAGGTCGGCGGCCATCCGGGACAGCTCGTCGACGGCGACCCGGGTCTGGCTCAGCGCCTGGGTGGTGGCGTCGGCGGCGCCGGAGACCCCGGCGATGTTGTCCGCGATCTGCCCCGAGCCCTGCGCGGCCTCGGCCACCGACCGCGACATCTCCGCGGTGGTCGCGGTCTGCTCCTCCACCGCCGAGGCGATGGTGGTCTGCCGGTCGGAGATCTGCGCCACGATCGTGCTGATCTCCCCGATCGCGCTCACCGCCGCGCCGGTGTCCTTCTGGATGGCCTCCACCCGCCGGGCGATGTCCTCGGTCGCCTTGGCGGTCTCCTGGGCCAGCTCCTTGACCTCGTTGGCGACCACCGCGAAGCCCTTGCCGGCCTCCCCGGCTCGGGCGGCCTCGATCGTGGCGTTCAGCGCCAGCAGGTTGGTCTGCTCGGCGATGGAGGTGATCACCTTGACGACGTTGCCGATCTCCGCCGAGGAGGCGCCCAGCTTCGCCACCGTGGCCGTCGTCGTCTCCGCCGCCGTCACCGCGCGGGCGGCCACCGCCGACGCCTCGGCGGCGTTGGTGGCGATCTCCCGGATGGACGCGCCCATCTGCTCGGCACCGGCGGCGACCGTCTGCACCGACCGGGACACCTCCTCGGCGGCACCGGACACCACCCCGGACTGCGCGGAGGTCTCCTCGGCCGAGGCGGAGATCTGCGCCGAGGACGCGCTCAGCTCCTCCGAGCTGGCCGCGACCGCGTCCGCCGAGGACGCGACCGAGCCCATGACCTCGCGCAGGCCGGCCTGCGCCCGGTGCAGAGCGTCGGCCATGCGGCCGACCTCGTCCCGCGAGGACACCCCGCTGTCCCGGGTCAGGTCGCCCTCCGCCAGCGCCTCGAGGGAGGCCTGGACGCTGCGCACCGGACGGATGACCGAGCGGGCGGTCAGCCAGCTGAGGCCGGCCAGCAGCAGGAAGCCGGCGACCGCCACGAGCAGGCCGATCCGCTCGTACCGCGAGACGGTCGCCTCCATCGCGTCGGTGGCGGCGGCCGACTCGGTCGCGAGGGTGTCCACCGCGGCGCCGACGGCGTCGTCGGTGAGGTCGTTGGCGGCCTGGATGCCCTCCCAGTCCGCCCGGGCGCCGGCCTGGTCGGCGACGGCGCGGTCGACGAACGCGCTGATGGCGGCCGTGTACTCGCCGTAGGTCCCCTCCAGCTCGGCCACGGCCGCGGCGGCGTCCCCGGTCAGCTCCACGGTGGCGAGCTCCTCGAGCATCGCCTCGGGGGTGGCGACGTCCTCGGCGAGCTCGGCGAGCTGCTCGGCCGGGTCCTCCCGCACCACGGCCTTGAAGCCGTCGACCTTGAGCTCGCTGGCCCGGGTGTCGAGCTGCAGGACCAGCACCTGGGCGCGGTCGAGCGCCTCGGCGTCGTGCTGGGCGTCCCGGATGGCGGCGTTGCCCAGGACGGTCGAGCCCAGCAGCCCGCCGAGGGACAGCGTGCCGACGGCGACCAGGGCGCCGAACTTGACCGACAGCGGGCGGTCGGCGTACCAGCCGGCGGGGCCGGTGCGCGGGCGAGACGCGGCGTTCACGTGGGGCCTCCTGGGCTTCCTGTGCACGCTGCGACGGGTGTGACCGGCGTGCAGGGGGAATGGTGGGGCCCGCGCCGCGTCCCGCCGCGGCGCGCGGGGCACGGTCGGACGGATCGTTGCGCGGCGGACGGTGACCGCCCGCGTCGCCGTCGTCAGGTCGACCGGCCGGCTCGGGCGACCGGCCGGCGGCGGGGTGCGGCGGGCGTGTCCGCGCAGGTGGCGGGGGAGGAGCCGTCGACGTGTCGACCGGCGTGGGAGCGGTGGCGGCGCGAGGGCCCGCCGGTCACCCGGGCGGGTGACGCGACGCGCCGCGTACGGGTCAGCCGAGCAGGTCGGCGAGCAGCCGGAGGACGGCGACCGCGGCGGCGGGGTCGGTGACCCGGTGCCCCGCGGCCGTCTCGCCGTCGCCGACCTTGACCCCGACGTCGGCGGGCCCGAGCCGGCGGAAGGCGTCCTCGTCGGTGACGTCGTCGCCGAGGTAGACGACGGCGGCGGCGCCGAGGTCCTCCCGCAGCCGGGTGACGGCACTGCCCTTGTCGGCGTCGGTGACGGCGAGCTCGAGCACGTCCTTGCCGGGCTTCTGCGTCAGTGACGGATCCGCCGCCGCACCGGCCTCCGCCAGCAGCGCGGCGGCCGCGGCCCGGTCGGCGACCTGCCGCACGTGCACGGCGACGCTGGCCGGCTTGACCTCCAGCCGGGCCCCGGGGACGGCGGCGACCAGGGGGGCCATCCGCTCGGCGACCGCGTCGCGGCGGCCGGCCAGCTCGCCGGTCAGCGGGCCGCCGTACTCGGCGCCGTGGCTGCCGACGAACCGGTAGGGGCCGGCGAGGCCGCTGACCCGCCGCAGGTCGTCGACGCCGCGCCCGCTCACCAGCGCGACGGTGACCCCCGCGGCCGCGGCGACGCGGGCCAGGGCCTCGTCGACGCCGGGGGAGGGGACCGCGGCCGAGGGGTCGTCGACCAGCGGGGCGAGGACGCCGTCGTAGTCGGTGGCCACCAGCAGCGGCCGGCGGGCGGCCAGCTCGGTCAGCGCCGCGGCGAGACCGGCCGGGACGGCGCTCACGCCTGCGCGCGCAGGGCGTCGAAGAACGACGACGCCCAGTGGTCGAGGTCGTGCTTGACCAGGTGCCGCCGCATGGCGCGCATCCGGCGGGCGGCCTCGGCCGGCTCGGCGCGCAGCGCCCGCAGCAGCTGGTTCTTCACGCCCGTGATGTCGTGCGGGTTGACCAGGAAGGCCTGCCGGAACTCGGCGGCGGCGCCGGCGAACTCCGACAGGACCAGCGTGCCGCCGAGGTCGCTGCGGGCGGCCACGTACTCCTTGGCGACCAGGTTCATGCCGTCGCGGTAGGGCGTCACGAGCATGACGTCGGCGGCGCGGTAGAGGGCGGCGAGCTCCTCGCGCGGCATCGACTGGTTGAAGTAGTGCACCGCCGGCCCGCCGATCGAGCCGAACACGCCGTTGATGTGCCCGACCTGCTGCTCGATGGTCTCCCGCATGTGCACGTAGTGCTCGACCCGCTCCCGGCTGGGCGTGGCCACCTGGACCAGCACGGTGCCGGGCGCCTCGACCGCGCCGTCCTCCAGCAGCTCCTGGAAGGCGTTGAGCCGGACGCTGATGCCCTTGGTGTAGTCGAGCCGGTCGACGCCCAGGATCATCTTCTCCGGGTCGCCGAGCTCGGTGCGGATCTCCTTGGCCCGGGCCAGGACCTCCGGTGAGTTCGCCAGCCGGTCGAAGGCGGCGACGTCGATGGAGATGGGGAACGCCCGCGCGGTCACCACCCGGCCGTCGTACTCGATGGTCGCGCCGCGGGTGGGCAGCTCGTGCAGCCGCCGGGCGAGCTGGACGAAGTTCGCCGCCGCGCTCGGCAGCTGGAAGCCGACGAGGTCGGCGCCGAGCAGCCCCTCGACGATCGCCGAGCGCCACGGCAGCTGGGTGAACAGCTCGTAGGGCGGGAACGGGATGTGCAGGAAGAAGCCGATCGTGAGGTCGGGACGGCGCTGGCGCAGCATCGCCGGGACCAGCTGCAGCTGGTAGTCGTGCACCCAGACGATGGCGCCCTCGGCGGCGACCTCGGCGGTCCGGTCGGCGAAGCGCTTGTTGACCTGCACGTAGGTGTCCCACCAGGTGCGGTGGTACTCCGGCTTCTCGACCACGTCGTGGTACAGCGGCCACAGCGAGGCGTTCGACATGCCCTCGTAGTAGCGGTCGACCTCCTCCTCGGAGAGCTCGACGGGGACCAGCGAGATCCCGCCGGACTCGAAGGGCTCGGGCGCCTCGCCGGCGGTGCCCGACCAGCCGACCCAGGCCCCGCCGCGCCCGGCCACGAACGGCTCCAGCGCGGTCACCAGCCCGCCGGGACTGCGCTGCCAGCGCGTCGTCCCGTCGGGGTCGGTGACCTGGTCGACCGGCAGCCGGTTGGCCACCACGACGACCGGGCTGTCCGCCTGCACGTCTCCCGCGTCTGCTCCGGCCATACCGGTTCCGACCCTAACCAGACGGCGTCGCGGTGGCACCCCCGGCCAGCAGCCAGCCGGCCGCGGCCGCGGCGAGGCCGAGCACGAGGGTGGCGGCGAGGTAGCCCACCGCGCGGCCGAGCGTGCGCTCCTCCACCAGCCGCACGACGTCGGCGCCGAGGGTGGAGAAGGTGGTGAGCGTGCCGCAGAACCCGGTGCCGACCAGCGCGAGCACCCAGCCCGGCACCCCGCCCAGCCCGAGCAGCACCCCGAGGACGGCACCGCCCGCGACGTTGACCGCCAGCGTGCCGAGCGCGGGGTCGCGGCCGGAGCGGGCGGCCAGCCGGGTGGCCAGCAGCCGCAGCGGCGCGCCGGCCAGCGCACCGGCGACGACGAGCAGCGGCGTCACGGGCGTCCCCGCCGCGCCACCCGCACGCCGGCGGCCACGGCGAGCACCCCGCCGAGGACGGAGGCGAGCAGGTAGCCGGCCGCCGTCGCCACGGCCCCGGCGTCGGTGAGCGCCACGACCTCGACGGCGAAGGCCGACCAGGTGGTGTAGCCGCCGAGGACGCCGACGGCGAGGAACGGCCGGGCCCACGCCGGCTCGGGGGAGCGGCGGGCGAGGGCGCCGAGCAGCACGCCGATGAGCAGGCAGCCGGTGAGGTTGACCAGCAGCGTCGCCCAGGGCCAGCCGCCGTCCCGGACGGGGAGGGCCGCCGACACGCCCCAGCGGGCCAGCGCGCCCACGGCACCGCCGACCGCGGCCAGCAGGTATCCCACGCGCCCACCCCTTGCAGGCATAGGAAGCTCTCCCCACGTCCTCGGTCCCGAGACGTGGGGAGAGCTTCCAATGCCTGGGCCGGTGATCCGGTCAGGGGGTGCCGGCCGGCTCCGGGGTGTCGCGCCGGGCGCGGCGCCGCCGCCACAGCGGCTCGACCTCGGCCAGCTCGTCGGCGGTGGCCACGCGGAACGGGGGAGTGGCCGGCGCCTCGACGGCGCGGCGGCCCTCACCGCGGGTGGCGCGCAGGCTGGCCCACACCGAGACGGCGAGGATGGTGGCGATCACCGCGAGGCTCACGGTGGTCGGGATGTAGTAGACGTCGATCTTGAGCAGCATCTTGACGCCCACCCACACGAGCACCAGGGCCAGCCCGGTCTTGAGGTACACGAAGCGGTGGATCAGGTCGGCGAGCAGGAAGTACATCGCCCGCAGGCCCAGGATCGCGAAGGCGTTGGCGGTGAAGACGAGGAACGGCTCGTCGGTGACGGCGAAGATCGCCGGGATCGAGTCGACGGCGAACACGACGTCGGTGACCTCGACGAGCACCAGCACGGCGAGCAGGGGAGTGGCCAGCAGGACGCCGCCGCGGCGGACCAGGAACCGCTGGCCGTGGTAGGCGTCGGTCATCGGCACGAACCGGCGGAACAGCCGCAGCGTCCGCGACCGGGAGGGGTCGACGTGCTCGTCGCGCTGCCGCAGCATCCGGTACCCGGTGACCAGCAGGAACGCCGCGAACAGGTAGAGCACCCACTCGAAGCTCTCGATGAGCGCCGCGCCGCCGGCGATGAACGCGCCGCGCAGCACCAGGGCGCCGAGCACGCCGAAGAACAGCACCCGGTGCTGGTACTCCCGGGGCACGGCGAAGAACGTGAAGACGATCGCCCACACGAACACGTTGTCGACGGCGAGCGACTTCTCGATCAGGTAGCCGGCGTAGTACTGCTGCCCGAGCTCGGCGCCGTACGCGACCCACACCCAGGCGCCGAAGCCGACGCCGATGAGCACCCACACCACCGACCACGCGGCGGCCTCGCGCACGCCGATGACGTGCGCGCGGCGGTGGGCGAACAGGTCGACGGCCAGCATGCCGACGATGAGGCCGAGCACGGCCAGCCAGAGCCAGAAGGGGACGTCCACGGACACGCCTCCAGTCGGTGGTGCACCAACCGGAGGTCTCTCCCGGCCCACGCGGGGCCCGCTCCGCCGGACCCCTCCCACGGGGCCGTCCTGACGACGGGAGCGCTGCGGGGATACTCCCCTCCCACCAACCAGTGAAGCAGATTTCCGGTGTCCGCGCTACCGGGTGCGGGTCTCCGGGAAGAGCAGGTCGACGAAGCGGGCGGCGGTGGGCTGCGGCTCGTGGTTGGCCAGGCCGGGGCGCTCGTTCGCCTCGACGAACACCGCGTCGGGACCCTCGACGTCGGGCACCAGGAAGTCGATGCCGGTGACCGGGATGCCGATCGCGCGGCTGGCCCGCACCGCCGCCTCGGCGACGTCGGGGTGCAGCCGGTCGGTGACGTCCTCGATCGTGCCGCCGGTGTGCAGGTTCGCCGTCCGCCGCACCTGCAGCCGCGCGCCGTCGGGCAGGACGTCGCTCATCGCGTGGCCGGCGGCGCGGACGACCTCGGCGGTGGTGTCGTCGAGCGGGATGCGCGACTCGCCGCCGGTCGCGCGCTCGCGCCGCCGGCTGGCGGCGCGCACCAGGTCGGTGACGGTGCGGCGGCCGTCGCCGACCACCTCGGCCGGCCGGCGCACCGCGGCGGCGACGACCTCGTGGTCGATGACCACCACCCGCAGGTCCTCGCCCGGGACGAGCTCCTCGGCGAGCACGTCGGGGCAGAACAGCCGGGCGGCGGCGACGGCGCGGTCGAGCTCCTCGGACGTCGTCACGCCGACGGTGATGCCCTTGCCCTGCTCGCCGCGGGCGGGCTTGACCACCAGCTGCCCGCACTCGGCGAGCAGCTCGCGGGCCGGGCCGGGGTCGTCCTCGGGGACGGTGACGCCGCGGGGCACGCGCACGCCGGCGTCCTCGACGATGCGGCGGGTCACCCGCTTGTCGTCGCAGCGGCTCATCGCGACGGCGGTGGTGAACTCCGACAGCGACTCGCGGGTGAGGACCTGCCGCCCGCCCAGCGACAGCCGCAGCTCGCCGAACTCGGCGTCGGTGACCTCGACGCGGATGCCGCGGCGCAGCGCCTCGTCGGCGACGATGCGCGCGTAGGGGTTGAGCTGCTCGAGGCCCGCCGGGCGGGCGGCGAACAGCGGTGTGTTGATCGGGTTCTTGCGCTTGACGCAGAGGACCGGCACCCGGGTGAAGCCGAGCTTGCGGTACAGCGCGATGGCCGCGGCGTTGTCGTGCATGACCGAGAGGTCGACGTAGGAGCGGCCGCGGCCGACGTAGCGCTCGGCGAGCACCCGCACCAGCGCCTCGCCGGTGCCCGCGGGCGCGGTCTGCGCGTCCACGGACAGGCACCACAGGCTGGTCCCGCCCTCCGGGTCGCCGAAGGCGAGCACGTGGTCGACGCCGGTGACCGTGCCGACGATCTGGCGGGTGCGCCGGTCCTCGGCGACCAGGTAGGTGAAGGAACGGGTCCGGTGGTTGGCCCACATGGTCTCGGGGTCGCCGGTCACCATGCCGTTGCGGGCGTAGATCTCGTTGATCGCCTGCATCTCCTCCAGCGCGGTCACCGTGCGGACGAAGACGCCGCGGATGAGCTCGGGCCGGGCGCGGTAGCGGTGGAGGTCGAGCCGGTAGGTGTAGCTGGGGTCGATGAACAGCTCGTCGGGGGCCAGGCCGACGAGCACGTGCGGGTCGCGCGCGTAGATGCAGATGTCGCGCCGGCCGGACCCCTCGTCCCGCAGGGCGTCGAGGATGCGGCGCATCTCGGCGAAGGTCTGGCCGAACACCAGCCGGCCCCACGCGAGGTCGAGGACGACGTCGGTGTCCATCCCTGCGAGCTCGCGCTCGGAGGGCTTCTGCCAGCTGCGCCGCGTCAGGTCGGGGGTCGGGTGCGCCGCGGTCGAGCGGCGGCGGAGTCCGGCGAGCCGGGGCGGGGCCACGGGACCTCCTCAGACCCCGTGGCTCTGCAGCCAGAGCTCCACCAGCCCGAGCTGCCAGAGCTTGTTGCCGCGCAGCGGCGTGAGCTCGCCGTTGGGGTCGTCGAGCAGCCGGGAGACGTACTCGGGCCGGAACAGCGCCCGCTCGCGAGCGGCCTCGCTGGACAGGGCGTCCCTGACCAGGCCGAGCACCTTGCCCTCGAGGTGGGTGATCGCCGGCACCGGGAAGTAGCCCTTGGGCCGGTCGATGACCTCCGGCGGGATGATCCGGCGCCCGAGCGCCTTGAGCACGCCCTTGCCGCCGTCGGCGAGCTTGAGCTCCGGCGGGCAGGCGGCGGCCAGCTCCACCAGGTCGTGGTCGAGGAAGGGCACCCTGGCCTCCAGGCCCCAGGCCATGGACATGTTGTCCACCCGCTTGACCGGGTCGTCGACGAGCATGACCTCGCTGTCGAGGCGCAGAGCGGCGTCGACGGCGGTCTGCGCGCCCGCCCGGGACATGTGGTCGCGGACGAACTCCAGGCTCGGGTCGCCGTCGAGGGCGTACCGCTCGCCGACCAGCGCCCGCATGTCCTGCGGTCCGCGGTCGAAGAACGCCTTCGCGTACCGCTCGACGGCCTCCTCGCGGCCGACGTCGGCCAGCGGTGGGTACCAGTGGTAGCCGGCGAAGACCTCGTCGGCGCCCTGGCCGGACTGCACCACCCGGATCGTCTGGCTGACCCGCTCGGAGAGCAGGTCGAACGCGACGACGTCGTGGCTGACCATCGGCTCGGCCATCGCGCCGATCGCGTGGCCCAGCGCCGCGGCGAGCTCGTCGGAGGACACCCGGATGCGGTGGTGGTCGGTCTCGAACCGCTCGGCGATGACGTCGGAGTAGCGGAACTCGTCGCCCGCGTGACCGCCGACGGTCTCGAAGCCGATCGAGTAGGTGGCCAGCCCCGTCTGCCCCTCCTGGGCGAGCAGGCCGACGATGAGGCTGGAGTCCAGGCCGCCGGAGAGCAGGACGCCGACCGGGATGTCGGAGACCAGCCGACGGCGGACGGCGACCCGCAGCGCCTCCTCGATCGCGTCCTCCCAGTCGCGCGCCGACCAGCGCTCGTGCTCCGGGCGGCGCTCGTAGGTGGGCTCCCAGTAGCGGTGCTCGCGGCTGCTGCCGTCGGCCTCGATCACCCGCACGGTCGCCGGCGGCAGCTTGCGGACGCCGTTGAGCAGCGTGCGCGGCGCGGGGACGACGGCGTGCCAGGTGAGGTAGTGGTGCAGCGCGACGGGGTCGATGGAGGTGTCGACGTCGCCGGCGCGCAGCAGCGCGGGCAGCGACGAGGCGAACCGGAGCCGTCCCGGCGTCTCGGCGAGGTAGAGCGGCTTGATGCCCAGCCGGTCGCGGGCCATGACCACGCGGCCGGTGTCGCGCTCGTGGATGACCACGACGAACATGCCGTGCAGGTGGTCGACGAAGTCCACGCCCCAGTGGTGGTAGCCCTTGAGCAGGACCTCGGTGTCGCTGGTGGAGAAGAAGCGGTAGCCGTGGCCCTCGAGCTCGGCGCGCAGCTCCTTGTAGTCGTAGATGCAGCCGTTGAACACCGCCTCGAGGCCCAGCTCGCTGTCGACCATCGGCTGGGAGCCGCTGGGGGACAGGTCGATGACCGACAGCCGCCGGTGGCCGAACGCGACCCGGCCGGCGCTCCACTGGCCCTGGCCGTCCGGTCCGCGGGGGACCAGTGCCTCGACCATCCGCGCGACCGCGGTGGTGTCGGCCAGGGAGCCGTCGAACCTGATCTCGCCGGAGAGGCCGCACATGGGTTCGATCCAACCCCAGTCGGCAGGCTCACGCGACGCGTCGGGTGGGTTGTTCACACTGGCGCAACACCCGCGGTTCCACGTGGAACCGGGGCGGGGTCGCCCGTGCCGGTCCGGCAGGGTGGGGTCGTGTACGCAGACCCGGAGGGCGAGGCGCCGTGGGCCGTGCAGCTGGTGGCACGCGTGGAGCGGAGCGCGCCCCCGACCCGCAGCGCCGTCTGCGAGGCCGCGGCGGTGGCCGTCGTGCGGCTGCTCGCCGACGACCGGGCGCAGCCCGGCGGGGAGTGGTGGCCCCGGGTCCGGCGGTGGACCGACGGGGCGATCCGCAAGCACTGCCGGCGCGCTCGGGGCGTGGCGTGGCAGCGGGTCGCGGCGCTGCCCGGGGTCACGGTGGCGGCGCGGGGGGCCGAGGTCCGGGCGCTGGTGCCGACCGCGCTCGACGCGCTGCCACCGGAGGTCGCGCGGCTGCAGCTGTCGGGCAGCGAGCCCGACGACCCGGACGCGTGCCCGGCGGTGGACCCGGAGCCCGGCGGCGCGGTGGTGGTGTCGGTCTGCCCGGAGCCGTTCCTGCCCCTCGGCAAGGCCGCGGCCGCCTGCGGTCACGCCGCCCAGCTGACCGCGCTGCGGATGCCCGCCGGCCGGCTGGCCGCCTGGTCCGGCGCCGGCTTCCCGGTGGTGGTGGAGCACCCCGACGTCGCGCGCTGGTCGCGGTTGCGCGGCCGGGCGCCGGTGGAGGTCGTGGACGCGGGGTTCACGGTGGTGGCGCCGGGGACCAGCACGGCCCTGGCCCGCTGGGCGTAGCGCCGTACGGACCGGGTGTCGGGCCGCCGGACAGCCGGCCTCCCCCGCACCGTCAGGGTCAGAAGGGCGGCGGGTCGTCGTCCGGGGCGGCCGGTTCTGCTGCTCGAGGCGGTTCGGGCTCCGGCGGCGGTGGTGGTCGCAGTCCCGGTGGCCGGGTGGTGCGGGTGACGCCCGACGGGGTGGTGACGGTGAGCGTCCCGTCTGCGGCCATGTGGAAGCGCCAGCCGCGGGCGAAGGTCTTCACCCGGTGATGCGAGCGGCACAGGCAGCACAGGTTGGCGCAGTCGGTGAGCCCGCCCTCGGCGTGGGGGAGGACGTGGTCGGCGTCGGCCCAGCCGACCCGCTGCCCGCAGGTGGGCATCCGGCAGGTGCGGTCGCGGGTGCGCACGAACGCCTGCTGAGCGGCCGAGGGCGTGTAGCCCTCCCGGCCCGCCGGCCGGTCCAGGACGGGGCAGTCGCACCCGGCGTCCGCGGGGTGCTCGGGGCAGCCGCGGGACGCCAGCTGCCGCAGCCGGTCCAGCGTCGCCGTCGCCCGGAGCGTCCCGTCGCCCTCGGTGAGTGCGACGGTCACCGACCCACCCTCGGGCGCCTGCACGCCGAGGACGTCGAGCTGTCGCAGCAGTTCGCGCAGGTGCGCGGCGGTGATCGGCAGCCCGTTCACCGCCCCAGCCTGGTCCGAGCGGCCGGCCAGCGACGCCAGCGTGGCGACGATCTGCAGGTGGGCGGTGACCGCCATCCCAGCCTGCCAGGGACGCTGCAGCAGGTCGGCGAACACGGCGGTGCGCAGCTGCCCGATCGGCCGCGGATCGCCGTCGGCCTTCAGCATGCGCGCCAGCGCGTCGACGGTCGCGTGGCAGGCGGCGGCCACATCGGTGGGCAGGTCGGCGGCCAGCGTGCTCATCCCGTCCGACGCCGAGGGGTACACCCGCACGTCGGACCGGCGTTCGGCGGTCTTTCGCCGTTCGTCGATGGCGTCGGCGTCCGCCTCCAGCAGCAGCTCCAGCGCCCGCTTCTTCAGCTTGCCGACGGTCAGGCCGGCGGCCTCGGGCAGCACCACCGCCTCGATGCGGCGGGCCAGGGCCGGGGCGGTGTGCTGCAGCACGTCGACCAGCGCCCGCGCGCGGGCCTCGTCCAGCTCCCCGGCGGCCAGCGCCGCCCAGGTGGCGGGCAGCCGCTCGCGGTAGGTCCAGGCGCGGGTGGCCAGGTGGTTGGCGGTACCCCGGCCGCAGTTGAGCACCAGCGCGAGTTCGGCGGTGAAGAACTCCGAGACACCGGGCAGCTCGGTGTCCGGCGCCCACGACCCGCGGCGCCTGGCGCCCGGGGTGCCCGGCGCGGGGTCGTCGTCGGAGGGGCGGGCCTCCGCCAGCCGCAGCACCAGCTCCGCCTCGTAGGCCGCCTCCATCGCCTTGCGGGCCTGCAGCCGCCGCAGCTCGACGGCGGCCTGCTCATCGGAGAGCACCGCCACCGGCAGCCGCGGCACCTGTACGGGCCGCGCGACGAGCCACCCGGCGAGCGCCCGCTCCACCGGCGACACGTACTCCGCGACCTCCTGCACGACCCCGAACCTACGCACCGGGTACGACAGTTTCCGCAGGTCAACGGGCAGACGACCGCCGTAGCGCGCGGTCTCGTCCGGCAGGCGTCGACGCCGGAACGGAAGGGTCCTCCGGCGGTCGGTTGCAGCGGGCACCCGGCGGGCAGCGAGGGGTCATGCAGACACGCACCCTCGGGTCCCTGTCCGTCCCGGCCATGGGGCTGGGCTGCATGGGGATGAGCGAGTTCTACGGCACCGGCGACCAGGCCGAGGCCGAGCGCACCATCCAGCGCGCCCTCGACCTCGGCGTCACCTTCCTCGACACCGCCGACATGTACGGCCCCTTCACCAACGAGCGGCTGGTCGGGAAGGCCATCGCGGGCCGCCGCGACGAGGTGGTGCTGGCGACCAAGTTCGGCAACGAGCGAGGCGAGGACGGCTCGTTCCGCGGCATCAACGGCCGCCCCGACTACGTGCGCCGCGCCTGTGACGCCTCGCTGGAGCGGCTCGGCGTCGACGTCATCGACCTCTACTACCAGCACCGGGTGGACACCCGGGTCCCCGTCGAGGAGACGTGGGGCGCGATCCGGGAGCTCGTCGAGGCGGGCAAGGTGCGCGCCGCGGGCATCTCCGAGGCCGCGCCGGAGACGATCCGCCGCGCCCACGCCGTCCAGCCGGTGGCCGCGGTGCAGACCGAGTACTCGCTGTGGAGCCGCGACCCCGAGGAGAACGGCGTGCTGGCCACCTGCGGCGAGCTCGGCATCGGGTTCGTCGCCTACTCGCCGATCGGCCGCGGGTTCCTGTCCGGGCAGATCCGCAGCGTCGACGACCTCGCCCCCGACGACTTCCGCCGGCACAACCCGCGCTTCCAGGGCGAGGCGTTCCAGCAGAACCTGCGACTGGTCGACCGGGTCCGCGAGATCGCCGACGAGAAGGGGGCGACGGCGTCGCAGCTGGCTCTCGCGTGGGTGATGGCGCAGAGCGGCCGCTGGGGCAACCCGACCGTCGTCCCCATCCCCGGCACCAAGCGGGTGCGCTACCTGGAGGAGAACGCCGCGGCCGCCGACGTCGCACTCTCCGACGACGACCTGCGCCGCCTCGACGAGGCCGCGCCCGTCGGTGCCGCCGTCGGCGACCGCTACCCCGACATGTCCACCGTCCACAGGTGAGGTGAGGGAACGGCCCTCCTGCAGGGTCCCGCCCCGAGCGCACGAGGGGTGGGGGCAGGAGGGTCCCTCGTCACGCGACGGCGGGGCGGATCCCCACGGCGCCGAGGACGTCGGCGACGTGCGCGCGGGCCGCGGCCGCCAGCCGGGCGCCGGTGTCGGCCCACGCGTCGCGGACCTCGCGGGCGGGCCAGGCCTCCGGCTGCAGCGCCGGGGGGAGCAGCGGGTCGCCGGAGACGACGGCGCGCAGCTCGGCGTGCAGCCGCAGGTGCAGGGCGAGCGCGGCCGGGCCCTCGGGGACCGCGCCGGAGACGGCGCGCAGCCGGTCGAGCACCCGAGTCCACCCGGCAGCCAGCCGGGGGAGGTCCCAGCAGCGGGCGGCGAGGTCGACGTCGGACAGCCGCGGGTCGGCGACGCTCGCGGTGAGCAGGTCCAGCCGCGAGGTGCGCTCGCCGGCCAGCTCGGCGCCCACCTCCTCCAGCGCCGCCCGGTGCGGCGAGACCCAGGTGGCCGGCGCGAGCGGGCCGAACCCCGCGCGGGCCAGGCTGCGGCGCACCCGCTCGCGGGCGGCCCGGTCGGTCTCCGGGACGCCGTAGACGACCATCCGCCACTGCCCGTCCCACGGGCCCGTCCGGCGCGCGACGCGTTCGTCGCGGGCGGCCACCGCCTCCCGCAGCACCGCCGTCGGGGTCACCAGCGTCTCCCGCCCCCGCCGGGACCCGGTCAGCCACCCGGCCCGCCGCAGCGCCGCCACGGCCAGGCGCGTGCTCGGCTCGGCCACCCCGCACGCGGCCAGCAGCCCTACCAGCGTCTGCAGCGACACCGGGTCGCTGCCGAGGACGTCGAGGTGCTCGGCGCAGAGGTCCACCACCAGGTCGCGGACGGTCATGCCCTCCTCCTACCCCGTGCCCTCGACCCACCCCTCCCGGCGGACGCGCGATCATGGGTCCGATGAACGCCACCCTCGTCTGGTCGGCCACGGCGGTCGCCGTCGTCGTCGCCCTCGCCGGGCTGGCCTCGACCCTCGCCCACCGGCGGATCGGCCTGCTCCACCTCGCCGGCGCCGCGGTGCTCGAGGTCGTGCTGCTCGTGCAGGCCGTCGTCGCCGGGGTGGCGCTGGCCGGCGGTGAGCGGCCGCCGGAGACGGCCACCTTCCTCGGCTACCTCGGCGGCGTCGTGCTGCTGCCGGTAGCCGGGGTGCTGTGGTCGCGCACCGAGCCCAGCCGCTGGGCGGGGACCGTGCTCGCCGTCGCCGCCCTGGTCACCCTGGTCATGGTCTGGCGGCTGGTGCAGCTGTGGGAGGCCCCGGGTGCCTGAACGGACGGCGCAGCGCGGGACGGCGAGCGGGCCCGGGCGGGTGCTGGTCGCCGTCTACGCGGTCTTCGCCCTCGCCGCCGGCGCCCGCGCGACCGTGCAGCTGGCCACCCGCTTCGACGAGGCCCCGGTCGCCTACCTGCTGTCCGCGTTCGCCGCGGCGGTCTACGTCGTGGCCACGGTCGCGCTGGCCCGCGGTGGCCGCCGGGTGGCGCTGGCCGCGATCAGCGTCGAGCTGGCCGGGGTGCTGGTGGTGGGGGCCCTGTCGCTGCTCGACCGCGCGGCCTTCCCCGACGAGACGGTGTGGTCGGCGTTCGGGCGCGGTTACGGCTTCGTGCCGCTGGTGCTCCCCGTGCTCGGCCTGCTCTGGCTGCGCCACCAGGCCCGCACGCCGGCGCCGGGCACCCCGGCGCCCGGGACGCCGGAGGGTCCCGGGCGCTGAGCGGTCAGAAGTCCCCGCCCCCGAAGTCACCGCCGCCGAAGTCCCCACCGCCGTCGTAGCCGTTGTCGGCCCCGCCGGCGAAGTCGGCACCGGGGTCACCGCCGTAGCCGCCGTCGTAGCCGCCGTCGCCCGCGGCGTAGTCGCCACCGCCATCGCCGCCGCCGTCCCCGCCGCCCTCGGCGCCGTCCTGGTAGCCCTCGGCGTAGGCCTCCTCGTCCCCGCCGCCGAACAGGCCGCCGTCGCCGAGGCCGGTGTCGAAGAGCGCGTCGGCGACCGCGGTGCCCACCACGAGACCGCCGATGGTGCCGAGCAGGCTGCCGCCCAGCGAGCCGCCGAAGCCGCCCGTGCGCGGCCCGTAGCCCCCGCCGTAGCCGCCGTAGCCCCCACCGCCGTACCCGGGGCCGGGGGCGTACCCCGGGCCGTAGCCCGGGCCGTAGCCGCCGCCGAAGGTGCGCTCGAGGATGCCCGGCTGGCGCAGCTCGGCGCGGGTGGCCACCCGGGCGAGGGTCTGCGCGTCGTCGGTGCGCGGCCGCTCGGAGGCCGGCACGGCGGCGGCGAGCTGGGTCAGCACCTCCTGCCGCTGCTGCGGGGTGAGCTGGGCGAAGGCCTCGGCGTGCGCCTGCTCGATCTGGTCCGGGGGCGCGGTCCGCAGCAGGTAGCGGTAGCGCTCGACGGCCTGCTGGTCGGTGAGCGGGGCGCGCTGCCCGGACTGCGGCCGGGCGGGCGGGGCCTGCGGTGGTGGCGGCGGCGCGGCGTACCCGTCGTACCCGCCGTACGGCGCGGGCTCGGGCTTGCGGCGACGGCCGAGGAGCCGGTCGAGCAGTCCCATGGCTGGTCTCCCTCCTGCGTGGCTCGCAGAGGGGTGCCCGCCCGGGCGGGCGGCACACCTGCGGGTGGCCGGCCGCCGTGCGCGCGGGCACCCGACCTGCGGTGCCGGTTAGATTCGTTGCGTGCCACCGACAGGCGACCGACCGGAGGGCCGGCCCGTGCCCGGCGACGGCATCGGCCCCGAGGCCCGGGCGGCCGTGGCGGAGGCGGCCGTCGACGGCCGCGGTGCCGGCGGCCGCCAGTCCCGCATCGTCACCGCCGCCCACGCGGTGGTCACCGAGCAGGGCGACGGCGGGTCGGCGGCCGCGGCCCTGCCCGCCGTCCTGGCCGACGTCCCGGTGGCCGTCCTGCTCATCGACCGCGAGTCCGGGGCGGTCACCTACGCCAACACCGCCGCCGTCGAGATGGCCGGCAACGTGCGGCTCCCGGTCGACATCGACACGTGGGGCGCCTCGGCCGGCCTCACCGACCTCGGTGGCGCCCCGCTGGCCCGCACCAGCGGCCCGCTGTCACTGGTGGCCCAGGGGCAGCCGGTCACCGGCGAGGCGGTGCGCCTGACGCCCGGCCGCAGCACCGACGCCGCGCGAGTACGCGAGGACGACGGCGGCGGCGACCGGCTGCTGTGGGTGACCGGCTTCCCGCTGTCCCAGCCCGGCACCGGCCAGCAGCTGTCGCTGGTCGTGCTGCTCGAGGTCGCGGGGGCCACCGGCACCGCCGACGCCGAGGCCGAGCTGCAGGCGCTGCGCGAACGGGCCGTCGTCGCCACCGACATCGCCTTCACCATCACCGACCCCCGCCAGCCGGACAACCCGCTGGTCTGGGTCAACCCCTCCTTCAGCCGGATCACCGGCTACGCCTACGGGGAGTCGGTGGGCCGCAACTGCCGTTTCCTGCAGGGCCCGAACACCGACCCGGCGACCGTGCAGCAGATCCGCGACGCGCTCGCGGCGCAGGAGCCGGTCACCGTCACGCTGCTCAACCACCGCCGCGACGGCACCGCCTTCTGGAACCAGCTGGCCATCAGCCCGGTCTTCGACGGCGAGGGCGAGCTGGTCAGCTTCGTCGGCGTGCAGACCGACGTCACCGAGCGGGTGCGGGGAGAGGCCGAGCGCGAGGCCGCCTTCGCCGCGGAGCAGGCCGCCCGGCAGGAGGCCGAGCTGGCCCGCGCCGTGGCCGAGCAGGCGCGCTCGGACGCCGAGCGGGCGCAGCGCGACGCCGAGGGGGCGCAGGCCCGGCTGACGCTGATGGCCGAGGCCACCAGCTCGCTGATCGCCACCCTCGACGTCGGCGACCTGCTCGACCGGCTCGCGGCCCTGTGCGTGCCCCGGCTGGCCGACTGGGTCGTCATCACGCTCGTCGACGACGACGGCGAGGTGCGCGCGATGGTGTCGCGCGACCGCGAGCGCGCCCGCACCGAGCTCCGCCGCCACGACGCCGGGCACGGGCTGCGGCTGCCGTCCGGCTCGCCCAGCCAGCGCAGCATCACCTCGTCCCGGACCGTGCTCGTCGAGCGGCTGCCACCGCAGCTGGGCGAGGACACCGCCTCACCGGTGGCCCAGGAGATCGCCGGGCGGCTGGGCGCGGCGACGGCGCTGAGCGTGCCGCTGGTGGCCCGCCGCCGCACCCGGGGCGCGATCGCGCTGGTGCGCAGCGCACCCGAGCGTCCGTTCACCCCCGACGACGTCAGCCTGGTCGAGGACCTCGCGCGGCGGGCGGCGCTGGTCATGGACAACGTGCGGCTCTACCAGCAGGAGCACGCCGTCGCCGACACGCTGCAGCGGTCCCTGCTGCCCGAGCTGCCGGACGTCCCGGGGCTGCGGGTCGCGGCGCACTACGTCAGCGCCTCCACCGCCGCCGACGTCGGCGGGGACTTCTACGACCTGCTGCAGCTGCCTGACGGCTCGGTGGGGATGGTGGTCGGCGACGTCGTCGGCCACGACGTCGCCGCGGCCGCCGCGATGGGGCAGCTCCGGGGGCTGATCCGGGCCTGCCTGTGGGAGGCGCCCGACCCGCACCCGGCGGCCGTGCTGACCCGCGTCGACCGGCTGGTGCAGGGCCTGCGCGTGGCGTCGATGGCGACCATGGCCTACGTCCGCGCGATCCCCCCGGCGCGCCCCGGCGGGCCCTGGACCGCGCAGGTGGTCAACGCCGGCCACCCGCCGCTGGTGCTGCGCTCGCCCGACGGCGCGGTGGAGCTCCTCGACGGCGTCCCGGGCCTGCTCGTGGGCGTCGACGTCGCGGCGCGGCGGACGGTGCGCACCGTGGAGCTGCCCCCGGGGTCGGTGCTGCTCGGCTACACCGACGGCCTGGTGGAGACGCCGGGCTCCGACCTCGACCAGGGCATCGAGGCGCTGCTGGAGCGGCTGGCGGCGGCGCCGGTGGCGGCCTCCCCGCAGGAGCTGTGCGACGCCGCCGTCAGCGGCACCCTGGACGGCCGCGACGACGTCGCCCTCATCGCCGTCCGCTTCGACGGGGCACCCGACGAGGCATAGGAAGCTCTCCGCACGTCCGGCACGCGTCGACGTGCGGATCGCTTCCTATGCCTCTCTCTCGCGGGGCTCGGGGCGGCCGTAGCCGCCGCGGTGGAACAGCAGCGGGCGGCGGCCGGGGTCGGCGCCGAGGTCGAGCACGCGCGCGGCCACGATCGTGTGGTCGCCGCCGTCGTACTCGGCCCACAGCGTGCAGTCGATCCACGCGACGACGCCGTCGAGCACGGGGGAGCCGTGCGGGCTGGGCCGCCACCGCACCCCGGCGAACTTGTCGACGCCGGAGCGGGCGAACGCCGCCGACAGGCCCGACTGGTCCTCGGCGAGCACGTTGACGCAGAAGCGGCCGATGTCGCGCAGCCGCGGCCACGTCGTCGACGTGCGGGCCGGGGCGAGGGCGACCAGCGGGGGGTCCAGCGACAGCGAGCTGAACGACTGGCAGGTGAAGCCGATCGGGCCCGCGTCGCTGTGGGAGGTCACCACGGTGACGCCGGAGGCGAAGTGCCCCAGGACGTCGCGCATGACGCGCGGGTCGATGACCTCCACGCCGGCCTCAGGCGAGGGTGGCCGCGGCCGCCCGCGGCACCGACCGCCCGCCGGCCCGGTACAGCGAGCTGGGCAGCTCGTGGCCGACCGCGCCCTCGGTGACCCGCGCCGCGGCCAGCATCGCGTCGAGGTCGATGCCGGTGCGCACGTCGGACTCCTCGAGCCAGTAGACGAGCTCCTCGGTCGCGATGTTGCCGCTGGCGCCCGGCGCGAACGGGCAGCCGCCGAGCCCGCCGACGGAGGCGTCGAGCTGGGTCACCCCGGCCTGCACGGCGGCCAGCGCGTTGGCCTGGCCGGTGCCGCGGGTGTCGTGGAAGTGCACCGCCACCGGCGTCCCGGGGCAGGCGCGGCGGACGGCGTCGAGGAGGCGGACCACCCGCGCCGGCGTCGTCGTCCCGATGGTGTCGCCCAGGCACAGCGCGTCGGCGCCGGCGGTGACCGCGGCGCGGCAGACGTCGACGGTGCGCGCGATCGGCGTCCGGCCGTCGAACGGGCAGTCCCACGCGGTGGCGACGACGACCTCGAGCGACCCGCCCGCGCCGTGCGCCAGCCCGGCGACCTCGGCGACCCCGGCGAGCGCCTCGGCGGTGGAGCGGCCGGCGTTGGCGCGGCTGTGCCCGTCGGAGGCGGAGACGACGAGCTCGAGGTGGGCGAGGCCGGCGTCGACGGCGCGCACCGCCCCCCGCGGGTTGGCCACCAGCGCCGACCAGTGCACGTCGGGCCAGCGGGAGAGCTCGGCGGCGACCTGGTCGGCGTCGGCCAGCGCGGGGACGGCCTTCGGCGAGACGAACGAGGTGACCTCGATGCGGCGCACGCCGGTGGCCACCAGCGCCTCGAGCATCGCCAGCTTGCCCTCGAGGGGGACCGTCGCCTCCAGCTGCAGGCCGTCGCGCATGCCCACCTCGCGGACGTCGACCGTGGGGGGCAGCACGAGGTCGAAGTCCGCCGTCATGATCGTCCTCCTGGTCCGCACGGGTTCCAGGGCCCATCCTGCCCGCGTGGCAGGTTCCACGTGGAACTGGGGAGGGAACACCCTGGTCACACCGCAGCACTCGGGGGGAGGAACAGGAGGTGGTCCGTGGACGACGCCGAGGCCGTGGGCACGGTGAGGCAGCCCGATCCGGGCAGCGCCTTCACCAACTCACCCATGGGCGTGGCGCTGTGCACACCGGACGGCGAGCTGATCGCGGCCAACCGCGCACTGGGTGACCTGCTGGGAAGGCCGCCGGAGCGGCTGGCCGGGACCACCCTGTCCGACGTCACCCACCCCGACGACGTCGCCGCGGCGACGGCCCTGCTGCAGGGGCTGCAGCGCAGCCACGGCCACACCCGGCTGGAGTGCCGGTTCCTCCGCCCCGACGGCACCGAGGTCCCGGTGCAGGTGACGACGTCGTGGGTGGCGGGCTCGCCCGACGGCACCCCCTCGCACCTGGTGACGGTGGTCGAGGACGTCACCGACCGCAAGGAGCTCGAGGCCCGCCTGCTGCACCTGTCGGCCCACGACCCGCTCACCGGCCTGCCGAACCGGCTGCTGTTCCGCGACCGGCTGCGCCACGCCCTCGAGCGCGGTCACCGCGAGAACACACCGACCTGCGTGCTGGTCCTCGACCTCGACGGGTTCAAGGCGGTCAACGACCAGTTCGGCCACCCCACCGGCGATGCCGTCCTCGTCGCGGTCGCGGGCCGGCTGACCTCGGTGCTGCGGGCCAGCGACACGGCCGCGCGGCTGGGCGGGGACGAGTTCGCCGTCGTCTGCGAGAACACCGAGCGCACCGACGCCGAGCACCTGGCCGCGCGGCTGCGCGAGGCGCTGCCGGGCACCCTGACCGTGGGTCCCACGACGGTGCAGGTGGGGCTGAGCATCGGCATCGGGTCGGTCGACGGCGGCACCGACCCGGAGCAGGCGCAGGACACGGTGGTCCGCGAGGCCGACGCGGCGATGTACGCCGACAAGGCCCGCCGCCGCTCCTGACCCCCGATCAGCGGCCGGCGGCCCAGCCGACGGTGGCCGGGAGCCGCGCGAAGACGGCGGTGAGCACCGGCAGGGGCAGGGCGAAGACGAGGAACGCGGTGAACCCGACGAGGCCGTCGGCGCCGAGCGTGCCGGCCCCGACGGCCAGCGCGAGGAACAGCACCGCGACGGCGGCCAGCGCGGAGACGAACAGCGGCGCGGGGGAGTGCCGGGTGAGCAGCCGGATCCCCCCGGTGACCAGCGCGGCACCGCACGGCAGGCCGAGGACGAGCACGATGCTCACGGCGTCGTCGTCCCCGCTGAGGACGGCGGCGGTGAGGACCAGCGCCACCAGCCCGCTGAGGCTCCCGGCCACGATGCCGAGCACCCCCGCGGCGGTGGCCACGCCGGGACGCCCGGGACCGGCGGGCCAGGCCGGCGGGACGCCCCAGCCGTAGCCGGGTGGCGGCCCGTACCCGGGGTACGGGGCGTAGCCGGGGCCCTGGCCGTGGGCGGGGGCGTACCCGGGCGGGGGTCCGTAGGGGGCCGGCGGGCCGTACGCCGGGGGAGGCGGTGCCGCGTACGGCGGCGCGGCGGACCCGGGCGGGACGGCGTCCCACTCCTGCTCGTACGGCTGACCGGTCATGCGCCCAGTCTGGGGCCCGCGCCCGCCAGGACCCAGGTCCGGCGCGGACCCCTCGCCCTCGGGGGTCAGGCGCCGAGGGCGGCGCCGACGACGGCCCGCGCCTCCTCCTGCACCCGGGCGAGGTGGTCGGCGCCCCGGAAGCTCTCCGCGTACACCTTGTAGACGTCCTCGGTGCCCGAGGGCCGGGCGGCGAACCAGGCGTTCTCCGTGGCCACCTTCAGCCCGCCGATGGACGCGCCGTTGCCGGGCGCCTCGGTGAGCTTGGCGGTGATCGGCTCGCCGGCCAGCTCGGTGGCGGTGACCGCGGACGGCGACAGCTTCCCCAGCGCCGCCTTCTCCTCGCGGGTGGCCGGGGCGTCGACCCGGGCGTAGGCCGACTCGCCGTACCGCTCGACCAGCCCGGCGTGCAGCTGCGACGGCGAGCTGCCGGTCACCGCCTGGATCTCGCTGGCCAGCAGCGCCAGCAGGATGCCGTCCTTGTCGGTGGTCCACACCCGCCCGTCGCGGCGCAGGAACGACGCGCCGGCCGACTCCTCGCCGCCGAAGCCGACGGTGCCGTCGAGCAGGCCGGGCACGAACCACTTGAACCCGACCGGCACCTCGACCAGCCGCCGGCCGAGCCCCGCCACGACCCGGTCGATCAGCGACGAGGACACCAGCGTCTTGCCGACGGCGACGTCGTCGCCCCACTCGGGCCGGTGCGCGAACAGGTAGGCGATGGCGACGGCGAGGAAGTGGTTGGGGTTCATCAGTCCGGCGTCGGGGGTGACGATCCCGTGCCGGTCGGCGTCGGCGTCGTTGCCGGTGGCGATGGCGTACTCGGCGCGCTTGCCGATGAGCGAGGCCATCGCCGACGGCGAGGAGCAGTCCATGCGGATCTTGCCGTCCCAGTCCAGCGTCATGAACCGCCACGTGGGGTCGACCAGCGGGTTGACGACGGTGAGGTCGAGGCGGTGCCGCTCGGCGATGGCCCCCCAGTAGTCGACGCTGGCGCCACCGAGCGGGTCGGCGCCGACGTGCACGCCGGCGTCGCGGACGGCGTCGAGGTCGAGCACGGAGGGCAGGTCGTCGACGTAGGCGCCGAGGAAGTCGTGCCGCTGCGCGGCCGCGTGCGCGCGGGTGAACGGGATCCGCCGGACGCCGTCGAGGCCGGCGGCGAGCAGCTCGTTGGCGCGGGCGGCGATGACCGTCGTGGCGTCGGTGTCGGCCGGGCCGCCGTTGGGCGGGTTGTACTTGAAGCCGCCGTCGCGGGGCGGGTTGTGCGACGGGGTGACCACGATGCCGTCGGCGAGGCCGCCGGTGCGCCCGCGGTTGGCGGTGAGGATGGCGTGGCTGACCGCCGGCGTCGGGGTGTAGCGGCCGGCGGCGTCGACCAGCACCGTCACGTCGTTGGCGGCCAGCACCTCCAGCGCGCTGGCCCAGGCCGGCTCGGACAGCGCGTGGGTGTCGCGGCCGAGGAACAGCGGCCCGTCGACCCCCTGCTGGGCGCGGTACTCGCAGATCGCCTGGGTGGTGGCCAGGATGTGCGCCTCGTTGAACGCGGTGTCGAACGAGGACCCCCGGTGCCCGGAGGTGCCGAAGGCCACCCGCTGCGCCGGCTCCGACGGGTCGGGCACCAGCGTGTAGTAGGCGGTCACCAGCGAGGCGACGTCGACCAGGTCGGCGGGGGAGGCGGGCTGGCCGGCGCGAGGATCGGTCACGGCGTCGATCCTGGCCCTGCCGGTGCCCCGGCGGCGACCGGGGGCACCGGCGCGGGCCCTGGTCAGGCGCTCCTCCGGCGCGCACACCTGCCCGCGATCACGGCGCCACGGTCGTGACACGCCGGGCGGCGTCGGCGTGTCGCCGTCCCGGAGCCATGATCGCCGCCACAGGGGCCTGCAACGTCCGCCACGTGCCCGAGCCGGTCGGGTGACGATCCCGCTCAGCCGACCCGGGCGGTCCCCCGGCGGATGCGGAGGCCGTCGAGCAGCAGGCCGGCGGCCAGCGCCGCGCCGGCGCCCTCACCGGCCCGCAGCCGCAGGTCCAGCAGCGGCTCGAGCCCGAGCGCCTGCAGCACGAGGTCGTGGCCGCGCTCGCGGCTGCGCTGCCCGGCCACCAGGCACGCCTGCGCGCCGGGCTCGAGCTGCACGGCGGCCAGCGCGGCGACCGAGACGGCGAACCCGTCGAGGACGACGGGGGCGCGGGCCCGGGCGGCGCCGAGCACCGCGCCGGTGAGCACCACGAGCTCGGGACCGCCGAGCTCGGCCAGCGCCCGCTCCGGCCCCAGGCCGGTGCCCGCCCGGGCGAGCGCGGCGGCGACCACCGCGCGCTTGCGGTCGAGCACGGCGCTGTCGGCGCCCGCCCCGAGGCCGGTGACCTCGTCCGGGCCGGCGCCGAGCAGCCCGGCGGCGAGCGCGGCGGCGACGGTGGTGTTGCCGACGCCGACCTCGCCGAGGGCCAGCAGGCCGTCGCGGGCGCTGAGGTCCCGCCCGGCGGCCAGCAGTCGCTCGACGTCGGCGGGCGTCATCGCCGGCGCGGAGGCGAGGTCGCCGCGGGGGCCGGCCGGACGGGCGTCGACCGCCCCGGGCAGCGGGTCGCCGGACACCCCGGCGTCGACGACCACGGTGGCCAGCCCGGCGGCGGCCGCGGCGGTGGCGCCCACGGCGGTGCCGGCCAGCGCGGCCCGGGCCACGTCGCGGGTGACGGTCGCCGGGTAGGCCGACACCCCGAGCACGGCCACCGGGTGGTCGGCGGCGGCGAGCAGCAGCGTGCCGCCGGTGACGTCGCCGCGGCCGAGCGCCACGACCCGGTCGACGGCGCGGTCGAGCACGCCCAGCGAGCCGGGGGTGGTCAGCAGCCGGTCGGCGTCGTCGCGGGCGCCGACCACCGCCTCGCGGCCGGGGGCGCGCAGGTGCGAGGGGGGAGCGGCCGGCCCGCCGTCGTCGGCCGGCCACCGGTCCTCGACGACGACGGCGTCCAGCGGCAGCCGCCGCGACCAGCCGGCCCGCTCCAGGCCCGGCGCGGGCGGGCGCTCGTCGGGCCAGCCCAGGCACAGCCAGCCGAGCGTGGCCACGCCGTCGGGCAGGCCGACGAGGCCGGCGAGCTCCTCGGGGCGGAACAGCGTCACCCAGCCCATGCCCAGGCCCTCGGCGCGGGCGGCCAGCCACAGGTTCTGGATGGCCGCCGCGCAGCTCCACAGGTCGGCGTCGGGGAAGGTGGCGCGGCCGAGGACCCCGGCGGCCGGGGTGCGCCGGTCGCAGCACACGACGATCCCCAGCGGTGCCTCGCGGACGCCCTCCAGCTGCAGGTCCAGCAGCCGGCGGGCGGCGTCGGGCTCGAGCAGGGCGGCCTGCCGCAGCCGCTCGCGGTCGGTGAGGACGGCGGCGCGGTCGCGGACGCCCGCGTCGCGGACGACGACGAAGCGCCACGGCTGGCTGTGCCCGACCGACGGCGCGGCGTGCCCGGCGGCGAGCACCCGCCGGAGGACGTCGCCGGGCACCGGGTCGGGCCGGAACCGGCGCACGTCGCGGCGGGCGGCGACGACGGCGTAGAGGCCCCCGGCGTCGTCGGGCATGGCCCACCCGGCGGGGTCGCCGGCGCGCTGGGCGGCGGAGGTGGCGTCGCCGACGAGCGGGACCGGCCGCGGGAAGGTCACGGGCGGGCCCGCCGCAGCCGGGCCGGGGCGCGGCGGGTCCAGGCGTCGTCGAGCAGGTCGGCGACGGTGGCCTCCTCGGCCCGGGCGAGGTCGACCCGCACGCCCGAGAGCCGCTGCCCCCACCACAGCAGCGCGACCGCGCCGCCCTCGGCCGCCCGCGCCTCCGACTCCCCGACCATGACGTTGAGGATGCCGGGTGCCCACAGCGTGGCGAGCACGGCGGTGCCCAGCCGGAACGACGGGCGGCCGTGGTGGTCGGCCTCGGTGACCTCCGGGAGGGCCAGGGCGAGGGCGCGGACGTCGTCCTCCGTCACGCTGCACACCTGCGCGACCTCGCGAGCTCGGTCACGCGCCGGGCGCTCCGGGGTAGTCGCCGACGCTCCAGCTGTTGCCCTCGGGGTCGCGCACGGAGAACTCCTTCCCGCCGTGCCCGGGCTCGGTGAGCGGCCGCAGCACCTGCGCGCCGGCGGCCTGGACCCGCGCCCAGACGGCGGCGACGTCGTCGGTGACGAGGTAGGCGCCGCTGCCGCCGGGGCGGACCGGCCAGCCGCCGTCGTCGCGGGCGGAGCCGAGCATCACGCCGCCGCCGGGCGGCCAGGCGAGCTCGGCGTGCGCGACCAGGTCGCCGTCGCGGACGACGAGGGTCTCGGTGAAGCCGAGGACGTCGACCAGCCAGCGGATCAGGGCCGGGGCGTCGGCGGCGCGGAAGGCGGGCCACACGGTGGGCGGTGGGGTGCTCATGCCGCCGACCCTGCCGCGTCCCGCGCGCCGCCGTCTTGGACGAATCCGAACTCCGCGGCCAGCCAGCGCAGCGGGGACAGCCCGGTGAACGCGCGCCACTCGCGGGTCAGGTGCGCCTGGTCGGCGTAGCCGGCGGCCGCGGCCAGCGCGGCGAGGTCGGGGCGCGGGCGGGCGGCCAGGGCGCGGCGGGCCCGGTCGAAGCGGACCACCCGGGCGGCCTCCTTCGGGCCCAGGCCCGTCTCGGCGCGGAACCGGGCGGTGAGGTGCCGCTCGGACCAGCCGACCCGGCGGGCGATCCCGGCGACCCGCAGCCGCCCGCCGCCGGCCACGGTGAGCCGCCAGGCCTCGGCGACCTCGGGGGGCGGCGCGCCGCGGCCGGCGACCCGGCGGAGCACGTCCTCGGCGGCGGCGAACCGGGCCGGCCAGCTCGCCGCCTCCCGGACGCGGTCGACCAGCCCGGTGGCGCCCAGGACCTCGGCGAGGTCGACGTCGAGCGCGGCGAGCTCCCCGGCGGGCACGCCCAGCAGCCGGCGGGCGCCCAGCGGGGACAGCGCCAGCTGCAGGCCGGCCTGCTGGCCGGGGTGGCGGATGAGCGCCGGGGTCGTGTGCAGTCCGCCGAGGAGGGCGTCGTAGCGGCCGGGTGCCTGCGCGGGGTCGGGGTGGGCGGCGACGTCGAGCGGGTCGTCGAGGGTGACGACCAGCGTCAGTGCGGGGGAGGGCAGCCCGCGGTGGGTGCCCGGCGCCAGGCCCTCCTGCCGGTAGCCGACGGCGCCGGTGACCAGCCCGCGCAGCGCCGGGTGCGGCCGGTGCGACACGAACTGGCTGCTCACCGGCCCAGGATGGCACCGGCGGGACCCGTCCTCCAGGCACCCGTCCGTGCACGTCCGCGGAAGTGCCCGGACCCGACCCCGGCCCTCAGCGCAGCAGGTCGACGGCGCACCGCAGTCCCGGCGCCCGGGCCAGCCGTCCGTCGGCGGTGACGAGTGGGACGTCGAGGAACTCGGCGAGTGCGACGTACTGGGCGTCGTGGGCGCTCACCGCGTCGCGCAGCTCCCACGCCCGGGGGAGCAGCGGGAGGTGCGGGTACCGCTCGACCGCCAGCTCGGTCCAGTCCTGCAGGGCCTCGGCGCCCCGCCGGACGGGGAGCCGACCGGCCAGGACGGCGCGTCGTACGGCGGAGAGGACCTCGACGTCGGCCGGGGCCGGGACGTGGACGTCCGAGCCGAGCACCCGCTCGCGGGCCAGGGCCCCGGGCCCTGCGTCGTCGACGAGGGCGGTCACCAGGACCGACGCGTCGACGACGACCACGCCTCGTCCGGCCGTCCTGCCGACACCGCGGCCACGGCCTCGTCGAACGACATGCGTCCTCCGCGGCGCGCAGCGCGAGCCAGGACGTCGGTCTTGCTGGGGCGTGCGGCGACGGCCTGCGACTCGCGGAGCACGTACTCGGAGAGGCTCAGCCGGCTCCTCGCCGCCCGTGCACGCAGCTCGGCGTGCAGGTCGTCCGGCACGTTGCGGACCTGCAGCATCCGGGGCACGGCTGTGGGTCGTACATGGAGTCCACACGCGATCACATGCGCAAGGCATGCAGCTGGTCAGTCCTCCACCACGGCCAGGAACGCCTGCAGCGTCTGGAGGAAGACCTCGGGCTGCTCGGAGTGCACCCAGTGGCCGGCGTGCTTGACCTTCACCAGCCGGGTGTGCGGGAACAGCTCCTCCATGCGGGCGCGGTCCTCGGGCAGCACGTAGTGGCTCTTCGCGCCGGCGATCCAGAGCACCGGGCCGTCGAAGGTCGCGCCGGGCGGCGGGTCGGGGAAGCCGCGCAGCTCCCCGAGGTCGCGCTGCAGGGTCTCCAGGTTCAGCCGCCACCGCCAGCGGCCCGAGCCGATCCCCTCGCGGACCAGGCTCTGCAGCAGGAACGAGCGCACCATCGTGCTCGGCACCGCCTCGCGCAGCGCCCGGTCGGCGTCCTCGCGGGTGCGCAGCGCACCCAGGTCGACCGCCCGCATCGCCGTGAGGAAGGCGTCGAACGGCGAGGCCTCCTCGTCGGGGTCGTCGGTCCGCCCGCCGGAGACCGGGTACTCCACGGGCGCGATGTCGACGACGACCAGCGCGCGCAGCAGCTCCGGCCGCCGCAGCGCCAGCTGCATCGCCACCTTGCCGCCCATCGAGTGCCCGACCAGCGTCACCGGCTCGCCGAGGGTCTCGAGCTCCGCGGCGACCAGCGCGGCCATGTCCACGTAGTCGACCCGGTCGGTCCACGGCGAGTGCCCGTGGTTGGGCAGGTCGAGCAGCGTCACCCGGTGGCCGTCGGCGAGCCCCTTCGCCGCCGTCGTCCAGTTCTTGCCCTGGCCGAACAGGCCGTGCACGAACACCACCCGCGGCCCGGCCGCACCGACGGTGCGGGCCGCCAGCCGCTCGTCGGAGGGCGCCTCGGCAGTCACCCGGCGATTCCACCAGATCCGCGGGCCCCGGCCACCTACCGTGCCCGGGACGAGAGGAGGCCCCCGTGCCCGGACGGCGTCGCGCCGCTCCCACCACCCGGCGCCGGACGGCGAAGCGGCGGACGACGGCCCGCCGGCCACCGGTCCCCGACCTGCCCACGGCGGGCCCGGGGGAGCGGGTGTGGGTGCTCGCCGTCCCGTTCCGCGCCCCGGCACCGGGCGCGGTCTGGCACGCCGGCCTGCAGGCGCACGTGTGGGTCGGCCGGGAGCTCCCGCCGGCCCTGGCGCCCTACGACCCGCCGCCGTACACGTTCGAGCGCTTCCTCGAGGACGAGCTCAACGACACGCCCCGCCGGCTGCCCGAGGCCCGGGCGCTGGTGCCGCGCGAGGAGCAGTGCACCGGCGCCGAGGCCGTCGTCGCCGCGGCCGCCGCCGGGCACCGGGTGTTCCTGCTGGGCGACGACCCCGGCGTCGGCAAGACCGGCACCGCCGTCATGGCCGCCCGGGAGATCTGCGAGCTGCGCGGCGGTGAACGGGTGCTCGTCGTCGCCGACCGCCCGGCGGCGATCACGGTCCCGCACTGGACCCGGTCGATCGCCGGCTTCGGCGACGGCGGCCTGCGGTGGTGCGTGACCACCTGGGACCGGCTCGCGAAGGTGTCGAAGCTCCCCTTCGACGTCGTCGTCGCCGACGAGGCGCACATGGTCCGGCACACGACGACGCAGCGGTGGAGGCACTGGAAGGCGGTGTCGGGCGGCGGCCGCGCCAAGGACGCCCCCTTCGTCATCGCCGCCACCGCCACCCCGGCGCACACGCCGATGGAGCTGCCCTACCTCGCGCCGCAGTTCGCCCAGCGGCACGGTGAGCCGCTGCGCGCCTGGGCCGACCTGCCGGCGAGGCTTGCCGAGCACGGGTTCCACGTGGAACGGGGGCGGTACGGCTGGGCGTGGACCGAGGACGCCGACGCCCGGCGCGCCGACCTGGCCCGCCTGCAGACCTGGCTGACCGACGCCGACCCGCCGGCGACGCTGCACCGCCCGGCGCCGTGGGGCCCGGTGTCGGTGACCGGGACGCCGGTGGCGCTGACCCCGGCCGAGCGGAGCGCCTACGAGTCGGAGTGGCAGGAGTTCCGCGCGGAGATGCAGCTGGCCCGCCGGGCCCGGCAGAGCGCCCGCGGGCGGGCGGCGCTGCTGCGGTTCCGGCAGAAGGCCGGGCTGATCCGCGCGCAGGCCACGGTCGACTGGGTGCGCGCGCAGGTCGACGCCGAGCGGCAGGTGGCGGTGTCGGTGGAGTTCGTCGAGACGGCGGCCGACCCGATCCGCGAGGCGCTGCTGGACTCCGGCGTCGCCGTCGCCGCGATCTACGGCCGGGACCGGTTCGACGTCGAGGCCGAGCGGCTGCGGTTCCAGACCGGCGCCGCGCCGGTGTGCGTGTTCACCGTGACCGCGTCGATCAGCCTGCACGCCGGCGAGCTGCTGCCCTCCGGGGCGACGGCGTCGACCACGCCGCGGGTGGGGCTGTTCCACCAGCCGCGCTTCTCCGGCATCCAGGCCCGGCAGGTCACCGGCCGCACCCACCGCGACGGGCAGGTCTCGCCGTGGCGGGTGGCCTTCGCCGAGGGCACCGTCGAGGAGCAGGTGGCCCGGGTGATGGTCGAGCGGCTCGCGGTCAGCGGGTCGACGGCCGGCGCGGACACCTCCTCGCTGCGGGAGATCGCCGACCTCCTCGACGCCGACTGGCTGCCGCCCGCCGCGCTCACCGACGCCTGACGCCCGGGCACCGGGGCCGAGCGTGTGCGCCGGCGCCGCACTCCACGGCCCGGACCGCGGCGCGAGCGCACACGCTCGGGCAGGGCGTCAGCGGGTGCGCGGCGCGTGCCCGTCGTGGTTGCCCTCGCCGTCGGCGGAGGTCACCGGGATGCGGGTGACGCCGTCGCCGCCGGTCGTGCCGGACAGGCGGCGCAGCAGCGCGGCGACGTCGAGGCCGGTCAGGTCCCCCGACAGCTGCAGCCCCTGCGCGACGTTGCTCGCGACCGACCGGCTCAGCGCGTTGGCGCCGTCGGCGGAGATCACGGTCATCTTGTCCACCGCCGACAGCGGGGCCGACGCCGCGCCGACGACGTCGGGCAGCACCTTGACCAGCAGGTCCAGGATCGCCGCCTCGCCGTAGCGCTCGAAGGCCTCGGCGCGGGCGTCCATCGCGGTCGCCTCCGCCTGCCCCCGGGCGAGGATCGCGGCGGCCTCGGCGGCACCCTCGCGCTCGACGGCGTCGGCGACGGCCTGCCGGCGGGTCTTCTCGGCCTCACCGCGCTTGGCGCCCTCGATCGCCTCGGCGTCGGCCAGCGCCGAGCGGCGCGCCCGCTCGCCCTCGCCGGAGAGCCGCGCCTGCTCGGCGGCGGCCTGGGCCTTGGCGATGGTGGCCTGCCGGTCGGCGTCGGCGGCGAGGATGGCGGCGTTCTTGCGGCCCTCGGCCTCCTGCTCGACCTTGTAGCGCTGCGCGTCGGCGGGCCGGCGCACCTGGGTGTCGAGCTGCCGCTCGGTCAGGGCGGCGGTGCGCACGGCGACCTTCTCCTGCTCGCTGAGGATCGCCTGGTCCTGCGCCGCCTGCGCCAGCGGCCCGGCCGCTGCGGCCCGGGCCTTGGCCGCGTCGGTCTCGGCGCTGATCTCGGCCTGCCGCAGCGCCAGCTGCCGCTGGGCCACCGCGATCGCCTCGTCGGCGAGCAGCTGCTCCTGCTGGGCGGCCTGGCGGGCGCGGGCCTCGGCGATGGAGGCCTCCTTCAGCACGCGGGCGGCCTCGGGGCGGCCGAGGTCGGCGAGGTAGGTGCCCTCGGCCTGGATGTCCTGCAGCTGGAAGGTGTCGAGCACCAGCCCCTGACCCGTCAGCGAGGACTCGGCCTCCTCGGCGACGGCGGAGGCGAACGCGGCGCGGTCGCGGATGATCTCCTCGATCGTCAGCCGGCCCACGATCGAGCGCAGCGCACCGGCCAGCACCTCCGAGGTGAAGGTGTCGATCCCCTGCTGCTGGTTGAGGAACCGCTGCGCGGCCGCCCGGATGGCGCCCTCGGTGCCGCCGACCTTGACGATCGCCACGCCCTCGAGGTCGCACTTGACGCCCTGCTTGGACACCGCGCCCCGGATGCCGACCGGGATCCGCCGGCTCGACAGGTCCATCGTGTGCAGCTTCTGCACCACGGGGAGGACGAAGACGCTGGCGCCCATGACCACCTTCTGGCCGGAGCTGTCGCGCGAGACGACGCCGGCCCCGTCGGTGACCTGGCGGCCCTGCCGGCCGGTGACGATGAAGGCCTGGTTGGGCCCGGCCACCTTGATCCGGCTGAGCACGAACAGCACCAGCACGACGACGAGGACGACGATGCCGCCCACGGCGAGCAACAGGGTCATGCGGGGCCTCCGGGGTCTGGGAGGGAGCCGGGGAGCGGCTCGGGTGCGGTGGACACGACGTGGACGGCGGTCTCGCTGAGCGCCTCGACGACGTAGACGGGGGTGCCGGCCGGCAGCGGGATGTCGCTGCGGGCGGCGAACTTCAGGCCCTGCCCGGCCAGGGACAGCCGGACCTCGCCGAACCCGCCGGCCGGCACCGCGGAGACGACGACGCCCTGCGCGCCGGCCAGGTGGTGGCGGGTCAGGGTCTCGGCGGTGGGCATGTCACGCAGCGCGCGCGAGAGGCGGGCCGCGCCCCAGGCCAGCGGCGCGGCGGCGACCACGCCGACCAGCAGGGCCAGGAGCACGGTGAGCGACGTCGACAGGTCCGCGGGCAGCAGGACCGTGGCCGCGGCCCCGCCGAAACCGATCCCGCCGAGGAGTGCGGCCACGACCTCCAGCGAGACGGGACCGTCGGCGTCGGCGCCCCCGAGGTGGCCGATCTCGCCGACGACCAGGGAGAGCAGCAGCAGGGCGACCCCGAGCCCGCCGACGAGGAGGAACGCGGTGGCGACGGGGTCCACGGGCCTCCTCCGGTCGTCGTCCTGGGCCCGCAGCCTCACATCCGGCGCGGTGGTGATCAACGGGTTCTGGCACGGCGCGGTGCCGGTTCACCCGGACGGTGCCCGGCGCGGTCGCGGCGGTCCCGTCGCCCCCGCGTAGGACGATGGGGGCGTGCGGCGGGAGGCGAGTGTGCTGCACCTCGACCTCGACGCGTTCTTCGCCGCCGTCGAGCAGCGCGACAAGCCCTCGCTGCGCGGCCGGCCGGTCGTCGTCGGCGGCACCGGCGGGCGCGGCGTCGTCGCCACCGCGTCCTACGAGGCGCGCGCCTACGGGGCGCGCTCGGCCATGTCGACGGCGGAGGCGCGGCGCCGCTGCCCCCCGGGGACGGCGTTCCTCGGCGGCCGGTTCGGCGCCTACCGGCGGACGTCGGAGGTGGTCATGGGCCTGCTGCGCGAGCTGTCGCCGCTGGTGGAGCAGGTGTCCATCGACGAGGCCTACGTCGACCTGGCGGCCGGCGGGGGCTGCGACCTGTCCGTCGACGGCGTCACCGCGCTGGCCCGCGACCTCAAGGCGCGCATCGCCGCGGCCACCGGCGGGGTCACCGGCTCGGTGGGCATCGGCAGCTCCAAGCTCATGGCCAAGATCGCCTCCGACCTGGACAAGCCCGACGGCCTCGTCGTCGTCGCGCCGGGCACCGAGCTCGACGTGCTGCACCCGCTGCCGGTGACCCGGCTGGGCGGGGTGGGCCCGGCCACGGCGGAGCGGCTGCGGCAGGTCGGCGTCGGCACGGTGGCGCAGCTGGCGGCCAAGTCGCTGCCGGACCTGGTCGCGCTGGCCGGCCGGGCGCACGGCGGCGGGCTGTACCAGCTGGCGCGCGCGGAGGACGACCGGCCGGTGGTGGCCGAGCGGGAGGCGAAGTCGGTCTCGCAGGAGGAGACCTTCGAGCGCGACCTGACCGACCTGGCCCAGCTCAACCGGCTCGTCGACGCGATGGCCGGCCGGGTGGGCAGCCGGCTGCGCGCCTCGGCGCTGTCGGGGCGGACGGTGACGGTCAAGCTGCGCCGCTACGACTTCACCACCATGACGCGCTCGCAGACGCTGCCGCAGCCCACCGACGACGCCCGGCAGGTCGCCGCGGTCGCCCGCCGGCTGCTCGCCGAGGCCGGCACGGGCGGCGGCCTGCGGCTGCTCGGCGTCGGCGTCTCGGGGCTGTCGCAGTACGCGCAGGGCGACCTGTTCTCCGGCGACGACGCCGCCGAGGAGGTCGAGGACGCCGCCGACGAGGGTCCGGCCGTGCCCGAGCCGCCGGCCGACCGGCGCTGGTGGCCGGGGCAGGACGTGGTCCACGACGAGCTGGGCGCGGGGTGGGTGTGGGGCCGCGGCATTGGCCGGGTGACCGTCCGGTTCGAGGGACCGCTCACCCCGCCGGGGCCGGTGCGCACGCTGGCCGCCGACGACCCCGCGCTGCACCCGGGCGACCCGCCGGACTGGCGCCCGACGACGATGGGGGCATGACCGAACCGAGCGCCTGGGTGCGGATGACGCAGGCCGATCCCGGCCACTCGGCCGCGTACGTGCAGCGGTTCCGGGACCTGGCCGCGGGCGGGATGGACCTCGTCGGCGAGGCCCGGCTCGTCGACGCGATGCTGCCCCGCGGTTCGCGGGTGCTCGACGCCGGCTGCGGCCCGGGCCGCGTCGGCGGGCACCTGGCGTCCGTGGGTCACACGGTGGTCGGGGTCGACGTCGACCCGGTGCTCATCGCGGCGGCCGAGCAGGACCACCCCGGGCCGCGCTGGCTCGTCGGCGACCTCGCCGAGCTCGACCTGCCCGACCGGTTCGACGCGATCGTCTGCGCCGGCAACGTGGTGACCTTCCTGGCGCCGTCCACCCGCGGTGAGGTGCTGCGCCGGTTCCGCGGGCACCTGGCCGAGGGCGGGCGGGCCGTCGTCGGCTTCGGTGCCGGGCGCGACTACGACTTCGCCGTCTTCCTCGCCGACGCCCGCGCCGCGGGACTGGAGCCCGACCTGCTCCTGTCGAGCTGGCACCTGCACCCGTTCACCGCGGAGTCGGACTTCCTCGTCGCGGTGCTGCGCCCCGGGTGACCCGAGGACCGGCGGCTGCCGTGCCTCGCCCGTGCCGCCCGCAGTGCCGGTCTTCCTCGCGCACCGAGGGCGCTGCAGTACCCGCAGAGCGAGCGGAACGCCCGCAGTGCGGCGGCGCCGGCGGGCGATGGCGGGGGACGGCACCGACCCGGCCGCGGCCGGGCTCAGCGGGCGCCGAGGGCGAGGGTCAGCTCGAGGACCGTCTGCGGGTCGTCGAGGCGCTTGCCGTAGAGGTCGCGCAGCTGCCCCATCCGGTAGCGCACCGTCTGCGGGTGGACGAACAGCTCGGCGGCCACCTGCTCGCGCCGGCCGTGGTGCAGCAGCCACGAGCGCAGCGTCTCCAGCAGCTTCTCCCGCGGACCGGGGCCCAGGCCCTCCAGCGGCGCGAGCACCTGCGCGCGCAGGTCGGTCAGCGCCTCGGCGTCGGCACGCAGCACCAGGTCGGCCAGCCGGAGCTCGGTGTCGACCGGGGCGTCGCCGTCGGGCAGCAGCTGCAGCTGCAGCGCCCGCAGCGCCCGCGTGTAGGACGACCGCGCGTCCTGCCACGGCCGCGGGGGTCCGACGACGGCGCCGTGCCCGGTGAGCGAGGTCAGCAGCGCTGCCCGCGCGTGGCCCTCGGCGTCGGGCACCAGCAGCACGGATCGCTCGGTCGACGGCTCGGCGCCGGGCAGGTCCTCGCCGGCCTGCAGCGTCCGCGCGTCCAGCGCGCCCATCGCCCCGCGCGCGTCGGCCTCGGGCAGCAGGACTGCGGTGAGCGTCCGCGGCGGCGTCCAGTCCGCCCGCTCCGCGGCGGCGTGCAGCTCGTAGGGCGGCGCCCCGGTGACCAGCAGCGCCGCCAGCCGCTCGAGGTGCCGGCGCCGCTCGCGGCCGCTGGCGGCCAGGTGGTCGGCGTGGCCGGACGCGCTGGCCGCCGACAGCCGGTCGATGTAGGCGAACACGAGCTCGGCGAAGCGGGCCAGCGACCCGGCGGGCATGCCGGCGGCCACCGCCGTCTCGCTGAGGTGCCGCCAGGCCACGCGGGCACCCACCCGGTAGGCCGCCAGCAGCGCGTCCATCGGCCGCCCGGTGCGGGCCTCCCCGCGGCCCAGGGAGTAGGCACCCTCGATGGCCGGGTCGACCGGCCGGCTGGCGTCGGCGCCCCCGGCCGACGTCGCCAGTTCCAGGAAGCCCGCGAGCGCGAGCTGGACGGCGTTCTCGATCTTGCGCCCCATCGGGCCGCGGAACGCCTCGGCGTAGCTGGGCACCTCGACCACGATCGCCGCGACCGTGCGCTCGGCCACCGACGGCAGCTCGCCGACCATCGCCGCCGCGATCTCCGGCGCGAACATCCCCTGCTCGGGTGTCACCGTGACCTCCCCGTGACCTCGGTTGTGCGCTGGGAACAGTATCCGGCGCGACGTTCACGTCCAGGGCACAGGTAGTTAGACGTTCGGCAGGGAACTGTGGAGGCATGACCGCGACCGTTCCGCGCCCTTCCCCGGCCCGGCCGGGCCTGCGGGCGCTGCGCGACCGCGCGCTCCGTCTCGCCGAGCTCGTGACCACGCCGCTGCTGCCCGCCGACTACCTCGACCTCATCGACCCGCTGCGCTCCGGTGCTGCCCTGCGCGGGCGCATCGAGGCCGTGCTGCCGGAGACCCGCGACGCCGCCACCCTGGTCATCCGCCCGGGTGCCGACTGGCGGCCGCACCGCCCCGGCCAGTACGTGCGCCTCGGCATCGACGTCGACGGCGTCCGCCTGTGGCGGGCCTACTCGGTCACCTCCGACCTCGGCCGCGCCGACGGCTGCTTCACCGTCACCGTCAAGGCCATCCCCGACGGCAAGGTCAGCAACCACCTGGTCCGCCGGGCGCGGCCGGGCACGATCGTGCAGCTCGACCAGGCCACCGGCGAGTTCTGCCTGCCCGAGCAGCGGCCGGCCAAGGCGCTGTTCGTCACCGCCGGCTCCGGCATCACGCCGGTCATGGGCATCCTGCGCAACCACCCCGAGCTCGACGACGTCGTCCTGGTGCACTCCGCGCCCACCGCCGACGACGTCGTCTTCGGCGCCGAGCTGCGGCAGCTGGCCGCCGACGGCCGGATCCGGCTGGTCGAGCAGCACACCGACACCGCCGGCATGCTCGACGCCGCCGCGATCGCCGCGCTGGTGCCCGACCTCGCCGAGCGCGCCACCTGGGCCTGCGGCCCGGTCGGGATGCTCGAGGCGCTCGAGGAGCACTGGGCCGCCGCCGGCCTCGCCGACCGCCTGTACACCGAGCGGTTCCGGCCCACGGTGCTGGTCACCGGCGAGGGCGGCACCGTCTCCTTCACGCGGAACGGGACGACGGTGGAGGCCGACGGCGCCACCCCGATCCTCGACGCCGCCGAGGAGGCCGGCGTCCTCATGCCCAGCGGCTGCCGGATGGGCATCTGCTACGGCTGCGTGCTCCCGCTGCGCGAGGGCGCCGTCCGCGACCTGCGCACCGGCGAGGTCACCACCGCCGCCCCCGGCGACGGCGTCCTCGTCCAGACCTGCGTCAGCGCCGCCGCCGGCGCCTGCGACATCGACCACTGACCCGAGAACCCCGGAGGAGCCGCACCGCATGACCGCGCTGCAGAAGAAGGACGTCAACCCCATCGAGCACCTCACCCCCGAGGACGTCGAGCTCATCGGCAAGGAGCTCGACGAGATCCGCCAGGGCGTGGTGGACAGCCGTGGCGAGGCCGACGCCCGCTACATCCGCACGGTCATCGACGTGCACCGCAAGATCGAGCTGGGCAGCCGCGCCGTCCTGCTCGCCTCCGGCTTCCCGCCGGCCTGGATCGTCGGCACGATCGGCCTGTCGATCGCCAAGATCCTCGAGAACATGGAGATCGGGCACAACATCCTGCACGGCCAGTGGGACTGGATGCGGGACCCGAAGATCCACTCCACGACGTGGGAGTGGGACATGGCCAGCCCGGCCGAGCAGTGGAAGCACTCGCACAACGAGCTGCACCACACGTACACGAACGTGATCGGCAAGGACAACGACCTCGGCTACGGCATCATGCGCGTCGACGAGGACCAGCCGTGGACGCCGATGTACCTCGGCCAGCCGCTGTGGAGCTTCGTCAACGCCTGCTTCTTCGAGTACGGGATCGCCGCCTACGACCTCGAGCTCGGCGCCGTCATCGCCAAGAAGCAGACCGGCGACCCCGAGTTCCGCCGCCGGGCGAAGCAGGTGCTGGTCAAGATCGGCCGCCAGGTGCGCAAGGACTACCTGATCCACCCGCTGCTGTCGGGCCCGAACTTCCTGGCCACGCTGGCCGCGAACGTCACCGCCAACACGGTCCGCAACCTGTGGACCAACTCCGTCATCCTGTGCGGCCACTTCCCCGAGGGCGTCGAGACCTTCGAGAAGAAGTCGATCGACGGCGAGACCCGCGGCGAGTGGTACCTGCGCCAGATGCTGGGCTCGGCCAACATCTCCGGCTCGAAGGCCATGCACGTCATGACCGGTAACCTGTCGCACCAGATCGAGCACCACCTGTTCCCGGACCTGCCGAGCAACCGGTACGCCGAGATCGCGCCGAAGATCCGCGACCTGTTCGACCGCTACGGCCTGAACTACCACACCGCGCCGCTGCACCGGCAGGTCGGCTCCGCCTGGCACAAGATCATCCGGCTGTCGCTGCCCAACGGCTGGCTGCAGAACACCACGGCCCGGAACCTGCCCACCCAGGTGGCCAAGCTGTGGAAGATGACCACCGGCAAGCCGCGGGTCCGCCGCCTGCTGATCCGGGAGCAGGCCGCCATGGCCGCTGCCGCGTAGCGGACCGACCCACCGCGAGAGGGCGGGGTGCCCGGCACCCCGCCCTCTCGCGCGTCCGGCCGTGTCGCGGCCGGCACCGGCCCGGACGGCACCTACCGTCGCCCCGTGCTGGTGAGCATCGTCCTCGTGGCCGACACCCGGGTCTCCGCCGTCGAGGCGTCGCTGGAGGCGCTGGTCGCCGCCGTGGGCACCGCCGAGGCCGCCGGGCACGCGGTCCAGACCGTGGTCGTCGACAGCTCCGGCCGCTTCGACGTCGCCGACTTCCTGCGCCTCGTCGAGGGCGCGGAGGTGGTGCGCGCCCCCGGCGCCGACCGCGCCACCGCCCTGCTGCTGGGCCTGGACCGGGCCGACGGCGACGTCGTGTGGGCCGGCGGCACCGAGGGCTGCGCGGTGCCGACGGCGGTCACCGCCCTGGCCGAGGCGGCCGCCCGTGACGGCGGGGTCGCCGTCGCCGCCCCCGGGGACCCCGCACCGCACGTCGCCGCCCCGGCCGGGCTGCTGCGGCGCTGGGCCACCCCCGGGGACGACGCCGAGGCGGCCGACCCCGTGCCCCGCCTCGTGCGCCGCGCGCTGGCCGAGGGCGTCCCGGTCACCCCCTGCGCCGGCGCGGGCAGCCTGCGCGAGCGCGTGCGCCGGCCCTTCGGCGGCAGCCCCGGCGTCGTCGCCGGTCCGGGGACCTACGCCGGCCAGCGCACCCTCATGCAGACCTTCACGCCGCTGGACCGGGTGGAGCTCGGCGGCTACTGCTCGATCGCCGACGACGTGCGCATCGTGCTGCCCGGCGGCCGGGTGCACGACGAGACCGGCGAGGAGCTCGCGCTCGACCAGCGCGGCCTGCACCGCCCCGAGACCGCCTCCACCTTCCCCATCGGGATCCTGGTGCCCGACGAGCCCTACGACGAGCCGCCGCCGGGTGTCACCGGTGAGCGGCTGGTGGTCGGCGACGACGTCTGGATCGGCTACGGCGCCACGCTGCTCGGCGACGTCACCGTGGGCACCGGCTCGATCGTGGGCGCCCGGGCGCTGGTCAACGCCGACGTGCCGCCGTACTCCGTGGTCGGCGGGGTGCCGGCCCGGGTGATCCGCCGGCGCTTCCCCGACGACGTCGTCGACCGCCTGCTGGGCGTCGCGTGGTGGGACTGGCCGCAGGTGGCCGTGCAGGGCGCGCACCGCTGGTTCGGCCGGCCGGTCGGGGAGTTCCTCGACCACTTCGACCCCGGGTCGCTGGCGCCGGCCTGATCGCCGGACACGCAGGAGGGGCCCGGGACGACGGATCGTCCCGGGCCCCTCGCGTGCGCCCTGCGGTCAGCGGCCGGTCAGGGCCGCAGCGCCGGCTGCGGGAAGTTGAGCGAGAGCAGCACCGACGGGTCCTCGACCGGCACCTCCCACACCCTCCCGGCCCCGTCGGGGTCGATCACCTCGCCGCGGCCGAGGAAGGCCGCCACCTGCGCCTGCCCCTGCAGAGCCGAGGGGTGGGTCAGCACCAGCAGGAACGAGTGCGGGTTGGGCAGCGGCGGCGTCGCCCGGTCGTTGCGGTAGAGGCTGGTCCGCGACCACAGGTCCCCGGCGTCGACCAGCGTGTACGACGTCGGGTTGGGCACCGTCTGGTCCCCGAAGGCCACCTGCACCAGCACCCGCTCCGGCTCGGTGAGCGGGGCGAAGGTCTCCGGGCTGCCCGGGCGGGACAGCCAGGTCGACCGGGCCAGGTACTCCTGGATCTGCACCGCGCCGGGCACGGTCGCCGTCACCGGGCCCTCCCCGCGCAGCGGCAGCTGCTCCTGGAAGAAGTTGCGGGTCGGGTCGGTGCTGTTGAGCAGGCCCGCCGCGTCCAGGGCCGCCGCGGTGAGCGGGCGGAAGGACGGCGACAGCCGGGCGATCTCGCTGACCGGCCCGCCGGGCACGTTGAGCACCGAACGGGAGACCGCCGGGTCGGTGCCGGTCAGCAGCGTGCCGTAGATGCCGCCGAAGCTCTGCCCGAAGTAGGTCACGTCCTCGCCGGAGAGGTCCGGCGTCCCGTCGCCATCGACGTCGGTGCCGCCCAGCGAGCGGATCAGCGTCATGTTGTCGGCGGCGGTCTGCCGCAGCGCGTCCCGGGAGGACTGCGCCGCGGCCGCGCCGGTGGCCGAGGACCCCTCGGTGGAGTCGATGGCGCCGTCGCCGTTCTGGTCGGTCCCGCGCCCGTAGGCCGGGATGGTCGTCGTCGTACCCCCGCTGGTGACGACCCAGCCGCTCTCGGGCCCGTACCCGTGGCCGACGACGTTGGTGCCGATCGTGGCGATGCCGTTCTTCGCGTTCTCGACCGCGGCGAGGAAGACGGCGTTGGTCGAGCTGGTGAACCCGTGGCCGAACACGGCCACCGGCCAGCCGCCGGAGGGCGGGGTGCCGGGGGGGAGCACCGCGACGAAGGGCAGCTGCTCGGCCCCGACCGGGCGCGGGCCGGCGTCCCCGGTCGGCGTCTGGGGGATGGTGACGTCGGACGTGAGCCAGGACGGCGCCTGGAACGAGCCGAAGACGATCGTGCCGCCGAGGGCCGCCGTCGGGACGGGCGTGGGCGTCGGCGCGGGGTCCGTGGCGCCGCGGTCGGTGGCCCACGCGACCGTCGTCCCCCGGGCCGGGAAGGCGCCCTGCACCTGCAGGGCCGGGTCGTCGATCCCGGCGGCGGCGAAGGCGTCCCCGCTGTCGATCTGCCGCTGGATGTCCAGCAGGCCGTCGGTGGCGCTCATCGTGGTGAACGTGTCGTGGGTGGCCTTGTTGGCCGGGCCGCCCTGGACGCGCAGCCGGTAGGTGGTCGACGGCGCCAGCTGCTCGGCCGGGTGGGCGTAGAGCGTGTTGGTCGCGGGGTCCCAGACGACGCGGTCGACGCCGATGCGGGCGTCGGTGCCGGCCGGCTGCAGGGTGATGCGGGCGGCGGTCGCGGCCGGGTCCACGGGCCCGCTGAAGCGCACCGCGATCCGCGGGTCGAGGTCGAACCCGTCGAGCCGGTTGAGCTGCTGCACCAGGCCGCAGGCGATCGGGGCGCCGCACCCGTCCGTGGGCAGCGCGACCCGGCGTCCGGTCAGCTGCGCGGGGTCGCGGACGGTCAGCGAGTCGGTGGGGAAGACCGAGAGCGGCTCGGGCTTGTGCGGGGCGGCCAGGGCGGGGGTGGCGGAGACCGTCACGGCGGCGGTCAGGGTCAGTGCACCGAGGAGCGACGAGGTCGCCCGGTGCCAGCGTCGTTGCTGCACAGGCTTCTCCAGGTTGAGGGAGGACGCCCCTTCCTAGTCGACGGAGATCCGGATCACAAATCCGCATCCGATCGCTCACATCGGGTCATCCGAGGGGCGCGGTCCTCCCGCCCGTCCGCCGGTGATCCACGTGGAACACCGCACCTCCCATGGATGCGGGGCCGTCCCCGTGACCCACGAGGGCCCGGGACAGTGGCGGTCCCGGGCCCTCGTGCTCGAGTTCAGCGCGCTCAGTTGGCCATGTCGACGAAACGGCTGTAGTGGCCCTGGAAGGCGACGGTGACGTTCGCGGTCGGGCCGTTGCGGTGCTTGACCAGCATGATGTCGGCCTCGCCGGCCCGCGGGCTCTCCTTCTCGTACATGTCCTCGCGGTGGATCATCATGACCATGTCGGCGTCCTGCTCGATGCTGTTGTGGACGGCGATGCCCTCGGCGATGAAGTTGTGCCCACCCAGCACCGTGGCGTCGTAGACCTCCTCCTCGGGGCCCTGCTCGACAGAGACGATCTCGTCCCACAGCAGGTCGTTGACCGCCTGGATCTCCAGATCGGCGTCGTCCAGGACGGCCGCGATGCGCCCGAGCCGCTCGCGGCTGGGCGCGCGCTTCCACATGGCGCTGCCACAGAAGGCCGAGTCCATCGCGGCGGCGAAGGCGCGGTGGCTCATGCCCTTCTCCTCCAGGACCGCCCGCACCCGCTCCCAGACCTGCACCGGCACCGTGTCGACGTCCGGGTTGCCCGACGTCTCCCGGACGATCCCCAGCAGGCGCTCGGCGGCGGCGCCGCGGGCTCCGTGGACGCCGATCTCGCCGAGGAATCGCCGCTGGTCGTCGCAGCCGCTGACGTCGAGCGTCCAGCCGTCCCGGTATCCGGCCTTCCGGACCCGGCGGATGCGGCAGGAGATGCCGAACCGCAGGAGCAGTCGGGAGACGTCGTCGACGAGCCGGCGGCTGGTCGAGGCGTAGTACACGCGCCCACCCCGGCCGTCCTCGTTCACCGTGACGGATCCGTCGGTGGCCCACAGGTGCCGCAGGAACACCGCGATCTGCTTCTTCGGCAGGGAGAACACCGGCTCGGGCACGAACTTCTCGTGGCTGCGAAGGCCGAACAGCCCCAGCTCGTCGAGCCAGGCCGCGATCGGGTTGCGACGGCCGTGGGTCAGCGGGAACGGCGACCGCAGCCGCAGGGTGGTGCAGCGGGCCGCGGCGTACTCGTCTCGCACCGCCACGACACCGAAGTGCAGCGCCGCCGCCGTGACCGCCCGCAGGTTCTCCTCGTCGATCGAGGCATAGCGGAGAGGCTGGCGCCGGACGAAGCTGCCGTCGCCGATGAGGTGGGCGAGCAGGACGACCCGCTCGTCCTCCCACACCGTCATCCGGTCCGGCGCGGGCACGTGCCGCGGCACCGCGATGCGATCACCGGGCACCAGCTCCCCGAGCGGCCGGAACCCGTCGTAGGTGAGGAACGGGTGGTTGGCCGTGGCGCGCACCGTCTTGCCCGACGCGGTGGTCAGCTGCAGCACGGGCTTGCGGCCGGTGGAGAAGACGTGCGTCAGGTGACGGCGCACGTAGCGGAGGTTGTCGTCGAGCGCCCACACCGGGACGTCGGTGGCACCGGCCGTGAACAGCTCACCCATCGTCGTCTCGGCGCCCGTGTCGGCCCGGAGGACGCGGGTCTCCGCGGGCAGACACCCCGACTCGCGGAGGTCCGACAGCATCGGCTTCTTGTCCTGCCGCTGCTCGGAGCCACGGTTGAGCTGCGACATCGCGATGACGGGGACCTCGAGCTCCTTGGCCAGCAGCTTGAGCGCACGGGAGAACTCCGAGACCTCCTGCTGGCGGCTCTCGACGCGCTTTCCCGACGTCATGAGCTGGAGGTAGTCGATGACCACGAGCTTGAGGTCGTTGCGCTGCTTGAGACGTCGCGCCTTCGCCCGGATCTCCATCATGGTCATGTTCGGTGAGTCGTCGATGTAGAGCGGCGCGTCGGCCACCTCACCCATGCGGCGGGCCAGTTTCGACCAGTCCTCGTCGGACAGCGTGCCGGCGCGCATGTGGTGCAGCGGCACCTTCGCCTCGGCCGACAGCAGACGCATGGTGATCTCGTGCTTGCTCATCTCGAGCGAGAAGATGCACGTGGCCAGGTGGTTCTTCACCGCCGCAGAACGCGCGATGTCCAGCCCGAGGGTCGAGTTGTGCGTCGGGACGAAGCTGCGGCCGGCGAGGAAGAGGGAGTCGGCGGCGTCGACCTGGATGCACCGCACGGGCACGCTCTGGACCGGCCGGACGTCGGTGACGAAACGGACGCCGCGGGCGGTGAACGTGCGGGCACCCCGCTCCTTGTGCAGCAGCCGCTTGCGTTCCAGGCGGAACACCTCGTCGTCGGTGCTGAAGGTGAGCGTGTAGCAGGTGGACGAGGCCTCGCTCCGGCCGCGGACCCGCTTGGTGCTCATCCGGACGCGGTGGCCCAGGCCCGCGATCAGCTCACGGGCGTCCTCGGCCAGCCGACGGCTGGTGACGGCGAACTGCACCGCACCGCCTCCCGTCACGGTGCCGTCGGTGTCGAGCAGGCCGGCCAGCAGCGCCCGCCGCTGGGTCACCGACGCGCGCAGGTAGGCGGTCGGGATGTGCTTGTCCCCGAGCACGCCCAGGCCGCGCAGGAGGGCCTGCACGGTGCCGTGGTCGTCCCGGCAGTCCTGGCACTGCGCCAGGCCGCTCGAGGGGCCGCCGCAGTCGGGGCAGGTCGCCGCGCGGCCGGCTCCGCCGCGGGCCCGCAGCGCACCGCCGCAGGTCTTCCCGCAGGTCTGCACCTGGGAGGTCTTCGGCACGAAGGGCTCGCCGCACATCGGGCACGGCCGCGCCTCGGGGCCGGGACGGGCCGGCAGGCGCAGGGAGTACCGCCGGTCGGCGCCCGTGGGGACGACGACCAGCCCCTCAGCCTCGATGTGGACGGCGATCTCGGGGTCGGCGCTGGTGTACTGCGCGGCGGCCGACGTGCCGTCGCCCAGCCAGACGCCGAGGGCGTACGGCGGCACCGGGAGGTCGGCGGTGGGCAGGTCGAGCGGGGCGGCGTTGACGACGGCGTGGTTGAGCCGCCGGTCGGCGGTGGCGCAGCGGACCGTGCGGGCCAGCTCCTCCGTGGTGCGGACGCGGGCCTGCCCACGCGCGCCGAGCCGGCGGGCGGCGCGGTCGGTGGTCACCCACTGGTGCCGGGCGTCGGCGACGACCACGGTGCCGTCGGAGAAGTGCACCTCGTAGCAGGGCCGGTCGGTCATGACGCCGGTGGCGGCCACGACCGTCGTCGGGCGGCCGTCGGCACCCAGCACCCGGTCGCCGACGGCGATGTCGCCCATCGTGGTCCAGCCCGTGGGTGTGGGGATCGGGGTGTCGAGGGCCAGCGCCTTGCCCACACCGGGACGGGCGGCGATGACGACCATCTGCCCGGCCTGAAGACCATTCGTCAGTTCGTCCAGGTCGCGGATCCCGGTGGGCACGCCGCGGGCGGTGCCGCCGCGGGAGGCGATGGCGTCGAGCTCGTCCATCGTCGGCTGCAGGATGTCCTCGAGGCGCGAGTAGTCCTCGCTCATCCGCTTCTCGGTGACCTCGTAGATCTCCTGCTGCGCGCGGTCGACGATGTCGTCGACGTCGCCCCGCCCGCCGGCCGCTCCGTAGCCGAGCTGCACCACGCGGGTGCCGGCCTCCACGAGCCGCCGGAGGGTGGCCTGCTCGGCGACGATCTGGGCGTAGTAGCCGGCGTTGGCCGCCGTGGGCGTCGAGGCGATGAGCGTGTGCAGGTAGACCGCGCCGCCCATCTTCGACAGCTGGTCGGTGCGGTTGAGCTCTGCGGCGACGGTGATGGCGTCGGCCGGCTCTCCGCGGCCGTAGAGGTCGAGGATCGTGTCGTAGATGACCTGGTGCGCCGGCCGGTAGAAGTCGTTGCCGGTCAGCTGCTCCACGACGTCGGCGATCGCGTCCTTGCTCATCAGCATGCCGCCGAGCACCGACTGCTCGGCCGCGACGTCCTGCGGGGGCTGCCGGTCGTACTCCGGCGCCGTCGCCTGCGGCCGGCTGAAGTCGTCGGCCACCGCCACCTGGGTACCTCCCTCCGCTCACGCGCACGCTGACCAGCCCCGGCCTGTCCGGCCGGGGCCCGGTGGGGGAAGCACCAGGACGCGCGTCGCCTGCACTCGAACGCCCGTTCGAGGACCGTGGTACCGGGAGCCACTGACAGTTCTCGCAGTTCCCGGCGCCGGAGAGACGGTAGGAAGCGACGGCGGGTCCGTCCAACACCCCGTGTGCACCGCGTTCTGCACAACTTGTGGACAAGTCGGTGGACAGCCCGAGTCGACATGTGGAGACGGGCGGGACACCGGCCGGACATCCAGCGGTCCTGCGGGTGTCACCTGCGCCGGGTCCGCCCACCGGCTGTGGACACGAGTTTCTCGGCGCGCCGGACGCCCGGGCGTGTCGTGTCGTCCCGCCCGGCGCAGCCGTCACAGCACCGGCGGTGACGGCGCGCGACGACCCACCGGCGGGGACGCCGTCACCCCGTGGCCGGCGCCTCGCCGGGGCGAGGACGCCAGGCAGGCCGGCCACGCCGCCTCGGGGTGCCCCGGCCGCAGGGACGGCCCGGGGGGCGTCAGCGGGCCGTGGACGGTCCTCCGCGCCCCGTCCGACCACAGCAGGCCTGCTCCGCCGGGCGAGGCCCGAGACGACGCGAGGGGCGCCGGACGACGTCCGGCGCCCCTCGCGGGCAGTGCGGTGCGGTGCGTCAGCCGGCGACGACCTCGATCGCCAGCCGGGTGGTGACCTCCGGGTGCACCCGCACGGTGACGGTGTGCTGGCCGGTGGTCTTGATGCTGCTCGGCAGCTCGATGCGGCGGCGGTCGAGCTCCGGGCCGCCGGCGGCGGTGACGGCCGCGGCGACGTCGGCGGTGGTGACCCGGCCGAAGAGGCGGCCCCCGTCACCGGCACGGGCGGGCACCCGGACGGTCAGGCCGGACAGGCGCCCGGCCACGGACTGGGCCTCCTCGAGCGAGCGCACCTCGCGGGCGGCACGCGCCCGGCGCAGCGACTCGACCTGCTTCTCGGCACCGCGGGTGGCGACGATGGCCAGACCGCGGGGCAGGAGGTAGTTGCGGGCGTACCCGCCCTTGACCTCCACGGTGTCACCGGAGGACCCGAGACCGGTGACCTCCTGCGTCAGGATCAGCTTCTGGGTGCTCATGGTCAGCGCGCCGTCGAGGTGTAGGGCAGCAGGGCCATCTCACGGCTGTTCTTGACGGCCGTGGCGACGTCCCGCTGGTGCTGGCTGCAGTTGCCGCTCACGCGGCGGGCACGGATCTTGCCGCGGTCGGAGATGAACTTCCGCAGCAGGGTCGTGTCCTTGTAGTCGATGTAGGTCGCCTTGTCCTTGCAGAACTGGCAGACCTTCTTCTTGGGCTTGCGCACGGGGGGCTTGGGCACTGGGTTCTCCAGGTACGGCTAGGGGGGTAGATGGAACGGCCCTCTCGCAGGGACCCGCGCCGCGCGGAGCGGGGCGTGGGGGGCGAGGGGGTCCTCTCTCAGAAGGGCGGCTCGTCGGACGGGCCGGCGGGCGTCGACCACGGGTCGCTCGCGCCGCCGCCACCACCGCCGCCGAAGCCACCGCCACCGCCACCGCCGCCGCCGAAGCCGCCACCGCCGCCGCCCTCACCACGGGAGGCGCGGGTGACCTTCGCGGTGGCGTAGCGCAGCGAGGGGCCGATCTCATCGACCTCGAGCTCGATGACGGTGCGCTTCTCGCCCTCCTTGGTCTCGAACGAGCGCTGCTTGAGGCGCCCCGAGACGATGACCCGCGAGCCGCGGGTGAGGGACTCGGCCACGTTCTCGGCCGCCTGCCGCCAGACGTTGCAGCGGAGGAACAGCGCCTCACCGTCCTTCCACTCCTGCGACTGCCGGTCGAAGGTGCGCGGCGTCGAGGCGACCGTGAAGTTGGCGACCGCGGCACCCGACGGCGTGAACCGCAGCTCCGGGTCGGAGGTCAGGTTGCCGATGACGGTGATGACGGTCTCGCCAGCCATGCTCAGTGGACCTCGGGCCGCATCAGCTTGGTGCGCAGCACCGACTCGTTGAGGTTGAGCTGGCGGTCGAGCTCGGCGACGGCGGCCGGCTCGGCCTGGATGTCGACGACCGCGTAGATGCCCTCGACGTGCTTCTTGATCTCGTAGGCCAGGCGGCGCCGGCCCCAGATCTCGGTCTTGACGGTGCCACCGGAGTTGGTGACGACGGTCAGGAACCGGTCGAGGGAGGGAGCGATGGTGCGCTCCTCCAGGTCGGGGTCGAGGATGACCATCAGTTCGTAGTGACGCACGGAGAACCCCACCTCCTCTGGTCTGGGCGGCTGCAGTCGGTCTGCAGCAGGAGGGTCGTACACGCGTCGCGCGCCCGGTCCCGCCGGGGACGGCGGACGGACGCGCACCTCCAGGCTACCAGCGCGGCCGGGAGCCCCGGCCGCCGTCACCGGACCTGACTACCGTCGCCGGGGTGAGCAGGCACCCGATCGGCGTCCACGTCGGACCCGGACTGACCGAGGACAACGAGCTCGACGCCGGGGGCCCGCTGGCCCGGGCGGCGGAGATGGACGCCGACGCCGTGCAGGTGTTCCTCGGCGACCCGCAGGGCTGGAAGAGCCCGCCGCCGCGCCCGGACGCCGAGGCGCTGCTCGCCGGCGACGTCGCGGTGTTCGTGCACGCGCCCTACGTGCTCAACGTGGCCTCGACGAACAACCGCATCCGCATCCCCAGCCGCAAGAGCCTGGCGGTGCACGCGCGGGCCTCGGCGGCGATCGGCGCCCGCGGGATGGTCGTGCACGGCGGGCACGTGCTGGCCAAGGACGACCCGGCGGCCGGCTTCGACAACTGGCGCAAGACCTTCGCGCGGCAGGCCGAGGACGGCGGCTTCCCGCTGCCGCTGCTCATCGAGAACACCGCCGGCGGCGAGAACGCGATGGCGCGCGAGCTGGGTGCGGTGGCGCGGCTGTGGGACGCCGTCGGCGAGTTCGGCGCGGGGTTCGTGCTCGACACCTGTCACGCCTGGGCGGCCGGCTGGGACCTCGCCACCGCCGTCGACGACGTCCGGGCGATCACCGGTCGGGTCGACCTGGTGCACCTGAACAACAGCCGCGACCCGCAGGGATCGGGCCGGGACCGGCACGCGCCGCTCACCGCGGGCGAGATCCCGCTGGACCTGCTGCTCGGCCTCGCCCGCGCCGCCGACTGCCCCGTCGTCCTGGAGACCCCCGGCGACGCCGCGTCGCACGCCGAGGAGGTCGCCCTCGTGCGCGAGGCGCTCGGGTAGCCGACCGCCCGCACGGCCGTCCTCCCTCACCCCGCGGCGTCCTCCCTCGTGACCGGACGTGCGGGAGGACGCCCCACGATCAGGTCACCTGATCCCAGCGGCGCCGCCCGCGCAGCACCACGCGGTCCTCCGCGCCGTCCAGCGGACCGCCGGCGGGGTCGTCGACGGCCGGCCAGGAGGTGCGCACGACGTCGCCGTCGGGACGCCACACGTCCCGCACGACCAGCCCCACGAGCACGAGAACGGCGACGTCGCGGGCGGTCACCGCGAGGAAGAACCACTCGGTGCCCACGCCGCGCTCGTCGGTGCCGAGGTACCAGAGCATCCGCACCACCCACAGCACCGCCTCGGTGGCCTGCCAGAGCAGCAGCGACCGCCACCTGGGCCGGGCCAGCACCGCCAGCGGCAGCAGCCACAGCGAGTACTGCGGGCTCCACACCTTGGTGACCAGCAGGAACCCGGCCACCAGCAGGAAGGCGACCTGCGCCACCCGCGGCCGCACCGGCGCGGCGAGGGTCAGCCAGCCCACGGCGGCCACCACCAGCAGCACGCAGACCGCCACCAGCGCGTTGAGCACCACCGGCGTCTCGCCCTCGGCGAGCGGCCCGTCGAGGAGGTCGCCGCCGGCCGCGGTGATCGCGATGTTCCACAGCGTGTCCGGATCGGCCGGGCGGGTGCTGTTGAGGCGGAAGAACAGCGACCAGTTCTCCGGCGCCAGCAGCGCGACCGGGACGTCGACGGCCAGCCAGGCGACGGCGGCGGCCAGCGCCGCGCGCAGCCACACCCGCAGCCGCCCGGCCCGCAGGCACAGCAGGAACAGCGCGCCGAGCAGCAGGGCGGGGAACAGCTTGGCCGCGGTGCCCAGGCCCAGCAGCACGCCGGCCAGCACCGGCCGCCCGCGCGCCCACGCCCACAGCCCGCAGGCGGCCAGGGCGACGGCGAGCAGGTCCCAGTTGGTGAACGCGTGCACCAGCAGCAGCGGCGAGAGGCCGACCATCGCCGCGTCCCACGGACGGCGGCCGGAGGCGCCCAGCACCGCCCGGACGGTGACCAGCGCGCACAGGCTCAGCAGCAGGCAGGTCGCCGCGTAGTAGGCCTGCACCGGCGGGACCTGGGGGAGCAGGCCGGCCGCGCCGGCCAGGTCCTCGTAGCCGCGGCCGAGGACCGCCGCGAGCGCCATGAGCGCGCCGGTGAGCACCGGGTACTCCACGGCCGCGTCCAGGTAGGGGAGCGCGCCCTCGCCGAGGCCGTGGATGCCGAACAGCGGGACGGTGTCGGAGTAGCACAGGTGCGTGTACTGCACCGACCCCGCCCAGTTGCCGTCGGAGCACGGCGCCTGCTTGAGCCACGCGGCGGCCAGCACGACGGTGGCGTAGAGCAGGCAGACCCGCAGCGGCGTCCAGAACAGCGCCCGGCCGGTGACCGCGTGCCGGCCCCACGGGCCGCCGACGGCCTCGCTGGCCTGCGCGGCCACCCGGTCCGACCACGTGGGCACCACCCGGTCGGGGCGGCGGTCGGTACCGGGTGCGGGCGCCACCGCAGACGCCGCGGGCCCGTCCGCCGGCTGGGGTGCCGGAGCGGACGGGCCCGTGGGGGAGGAGCTCACCGGGTCAGTGTGCCCGGGACGGTCAGCCGGTCGGTTGCGGTTCCGGCTGCGTCGTCGGGGCGGCCGGTGCGGGCTGGCCGTTGGCCCAGCCGTTGCCGTCGGTGCCGTCCTCACCGCCGAGGGTGCCGCTGACCGGCGGCTCCACGACCTCCGTGGGTTCCTCGGGGGACCCGGTGTCCGGCGCGGTCGGCGGCGTGGTGGGCGCCGGTGCCGTCGTCGGTGCCGGGGCCTCGGTCGTCGCGGGCGCGGACGGCTCGGTCGGCTGCGCCTGCGTCGGCGGGGCCTGCGTGGTCGGCGCCGCGACGCCCTCGCCGGTGTCCCCGCGGATCTTCGGCGAGTCGGGCAGGTCCTCCTCCGGCGTGCCGGCGAGGGCGGTGTCCATGAACTGCTGCCAGATGGCCCCGGGCAGACCGGCGCCGTAGACGATCTGGCCGGCGGCGTTCTCGATCGGGACGGTGGGCGAGTCGTTGCCGATCCACACCGCCGCCGACAGCGAGGGCGTGTAGCCGACCATCCAGGCGTCGGAGTTCTCCGAGCCGTTGAGGCCCTGCGTACCGGTCTTGCTGGCCACCTCGCGGCCGCCGTCGAGCGCCCGGCGGGAGTACTGCGCGACGCCCTCGAGGGCGAAGGTGGTGTCGTTGGCGACGTCGGGGTCGATGACCTGCTCGCCCGGGCCCTCGCCGCTCTCCAGCAGCACGGTGCCCTCGGAGTCGGTGACCCGGGCGACGAAGTGCGCCGGGCGGTGGACGCCGCCGTTGGCGAGGGTGGCGAAGCCGACGGCCTGGTCGATCGGGCGCATCTCGTACTGGCCGATGCCGATCGACCCGCCGGTGGCCCCGGTCTCGGGGTCCGACAGCGTCCGGGCGTCGTCGAGCGTGCCGCCGGTGACGGCCGGCCACGTCTCGGGCAGGCCCGTGGCGCGCAGGATGGTGTCGCGGACGTTGTCCGGGCCGACCTCGTAGGCCAGGCCGTAGTACGTGGTGTTCAGCGACCGCGTCATGGCCTCGACCAGGGTGCAGGCGCCGCACTGGGCGTTGCCTGAGTTGCGCACCGGCAGGCCCGGGCGGTCGGGGAACTCCTGCGGCGAGCTGCCGTCGCGGCGGGAGTTGACGCCGATGCCCTCCTCCAGCGCGGTGGCCAGCACGTAGGGCTTCACCGACGAGCCGGGCTGCCGGCGCGCCTGGGCGTAGTCGATCGCCCCGTCGCCGGACCCGACCGGACCGCCGTAGTAGGCGCGCACCGCGCCGGTCCGGGGGTCGACGGCGACCAGCGCCTCCCGCAGCGGGTCGGGCTCGCCGTCCATCACGTCGTTGACGGCGGCGACCGCGGCGTCCTGCGCGGCCTTGTCCACGGTCGTGGTGATGCGCAGGCCGCCGGCGCGGATCTGCTCCTCGGAGTAGCCGCGGGCCTCGAGCTCGGCGATCGCCTGCGAGACCACCAGGCCCTCGGGACCGGTGGGGATGCCCAGCGACGAGGACTCCGGCCGCGGCAGGACCGGCGGGTAGACGGACGCGTCGCGCTCGCCCTGGGTGATCCAGCCCTCCTCGACCATGGCGTCGAGGACCAGGCCCCAGCGATCCTGGGCGCCCTCGGGGTTGGCCTCGGGGTCGTAGGAGCTCGGGCTGCGGACGAGGACGGCGAGGACGGCGCCCTGCTGCGGGGTCAGCTGCGCGGCGGGCACGCCGAAGAAGGTGTTCGCCGCGGCCTCGATGCCGTAGGCGCCGCGGCCGAAGTAGATGGTGTTCAGGTAGTTCTCGAGGATCTCGTCCTTCGAGTACTGGTTGTCGAGCTTGACGGCCAGGAACAGCTCCTGGAACTTGCGGCTGAACGTCTGCTCGTGGGTGAGGAAGGCGTTCTTGACGTACTGCTGGGTGATCGTCGAGCCGCCCTGCGTCGAGCCGCCGGTGAGGTTGTTCCACGCGGCCCGGACGATGCCGGTCAGGGAGATGCCCGGGTCGGAGTAGAACTCCCGGTTCTCCGCGGCGAGGATGGCGTGGCGGGCGCCCTCGGAGACCTCGCCGAGGGCGACGTTGGTGCGGTTGGTGTCGCCGAGCCGGCCCATCTCGGTGGTGCCGTCGGCGTAGTAGACGACCGTCGTCTGCGCGTTCTGCACCGAACTGGGGTCGGGCACCTCGGTGGTGGCGTAGACGACGCCGACGAAGACGCCGAGCAGCACGAACAGCCCGGCGACGGTCGCCAGGGCGATCTTCAGCCGGCGACGGCGGCGCTGCTTCTTCGTCCGCGCCTTCTTGCCGCCGGGCTTGCCGCCGGCCGGGCGGGAGCCGGTGGGCCGGGAGCCGCCCGGGCGCGACCCCCCCGGCCGCCCCGCGGTCGGGCGGCTGCGCCCACTGCCCGCTCCGCCGGTCGCGCGGGCGGCCGGCGGGCGACGGGGCGGCACGCCGGACGGGCCGACCGGCGAGGTCTCGTCGTGGGGAGGCACCAGGGAGCCCCTCCTCGGTAGTCGGTGGGCAGGACGGGATCCGGCCCAGCGTGGCGTTCTCGGCTGTGTGCGCCGGGGAGGACGCGCGAGGCGCGCCGCACCCCCGGGGCGGGTGTGACGGACGGGTCCGCCGGTGTGGCAACCGCCGGACCGGCGGAGTTAGTCCGTGGCAGCGCGACGACGACGGCGCGGCTGCCGGCCCGGGTCGGGCTCGGCCCCGAGGACGAAGGAGCAGTCCAGGTGGTTCCACCCGCACCCGCGGCACACCTCGACGGTGTACACGGAGAACTCCTCCTGAGCGGCGTCCATCCGGACGAGCTCCGCCTCGGTCTTGGCCTGGCCGGACACGTGGCCCAGCCCTTCACCGTAGACGTAGTTGACCAGGGAGAGGCGCTCGCGGCGGCAGACCGGGCAGGGGAGGTCGGTCTGCTCCCCGTGGTACCGCGCCGCACGGGTCAGGTACGGACTGGCGTCGCAGACCTCCGAGAGCCCGGTGCGCCCGGCCTGGACGTCGCGCAGCACCGCTCGCCGGTGCAGCGAGTAGTCCACGACGGAGCGACGTCCGGGCACGGCGCCAATGTACGCAGGTGCACCAGTCGGCAGGTCCTCTCCGGCGGCGTCCCGCGGCCCTCCGGGCGGCCCGTCCCCGATCGGGCGACCTCCCTCCGGTTGCCCTCCCGTTCCCCTCCCGATGTATCGTCCCGATACATCGACCGGCAGGGACCGATGGGGGGCGAGGTGCTCGAGTTCGCCATCCTCGGGTTGCTGCAGCAGTCCCCGATGCACGGCTACGAGCTGCGCAAGCGGCTCGCGGAGGTCCTCGGCGGGCTGCGCAGCATCTCCTACGGGTCGCTGTACCCCGCGCTCAAGCGGTTGCACGCCGCCGGGCTCGTCACCACCGACGAGCCCGACCGGCGGGCGCCGCTGCCGGCCGACGCACCGCCGTTGACCGGCCGGCGCGGGAAGGTGGTCTACACGATCACCGCGGAGGGCAAGGAGCGCTTCGCGGAGCTGGTCAGCCAGGCCGGCCCCGAGGCGTACGACGACGACCGGCTGTTCGGCGTCCACCTCGCCTTCTTCCGGCACACCGCCGCCGACGTGCGGCTGCGCATCCTCGAGGGGCGCCGCCGCACGGTCGAACGGCAGCGGGACGGCCTGCGGTCCTCACTGGCGCGGACCCGGGAACGGCTCGACCGCTACACGCTGGAGCTGCAGCGCCACGGCCTGGACTCGGTCGACCGCGAGGTGCGCTGGCTGTCGGAGCTCATCGACAGCGAGCGCCGCCGGCCCGAGCCGGACCCGGACCCGGCGAGCCGGACCGGGGAGGACCGACCACGGCACGACTGACCACGGCACGACTGCAGGCACCACCGGCTGCGCCGCCACCGCAGCCACCGCCAGGACCGGAACGGTCCCGCGACACGGACCACCCGGTCCAGGGAGAAGGGAACACCATGGGAGCTGTCAAGGTCGCCATCGTGGGCGTCGGCAACTGCGCCGCCTCGCTGGTGCAGGGCGTGCACTACTACCGGGACGCCGACGAGACCACCTCGGTGCCGGGCCTCATGCACGTCCGCTTCGGTGACTACCACGTCTCCGACGTGCAGTTCGTCGCCGCCTTCGACGTCGACGCCAAGAAGGTCGGCCGCGACCTCTCCGAGGCGATCGTCGCCAGCGAGAACAACACGATCAAGATCTGTGACGTGCCCCCGCTGGGCGTGACGGTGCAGCGCGGCACCACCCTCGACGGCCTGGGCAAGTACTACCGGGCCACGATCGAGGAGTCCGACGAGCAGCCGGTCGACGTCGTCGCCGCCCTGCGCGAGTCCGGCGCCGACGTGCTCGTCTGCTACCTGCCGGTCGGCTCGCAGCAGGCCGCCGAGTTCTACGCGCAGGCCGCGCTCGACGCCGGCGTCGCGTTCGTCAACGCCCTGCCGGTGTTCATCGCCGGGACGAAGGAGTGGGCGGACCGGTTCACCGCCGCCGGCGTCCCGATCGTCGGCGACGACATCAAGAGCCAGGTCGGCGCCACCATCACCCACCGGGTGCTGGCCAAGCTGTTCGAGGACCGCGGCGTGCAGCTCGACCGCACGATGCAGCTCAACGTCGGCGGCAACATGGACTTCAAGAACATGCTCGAGCGCGAGCGCCTGGAGTCCAAGAAGATCTCCAAGACCCAGGCCGTGACCAGCCAGGTCGACCGCGACATGGGCACCGACAACGTGCACATCGGCCCGTCGGACCACGTGCCGTGGCTGTCGGACCGCAAGTGGGCCTACGTGCGGCTCGAGGGTCGCGCCTTCGGCGACGTCCCGCTGAACCTGGAGTACAAGCTCGAGGTCTGGGACTCCCCGAACTCGGCCGGCATCATCATCGACGCCGTCCGCGCCGCGAAGATCGCCAAGGACCGCGGCATCGGCGGCCCGATCCTGTCGGCGTCGTCGTACTTCATGAAGAGCCCGCCGGTGCAGTACGACGACAGCGAGGCCCGCGACGCCGTCGAGGCCTTCATCCGGGGCGACGTCGAGCGCTGATCGCGCCGCACCGACCGCACCGGGGCCCGTCCTCCGACCCGGAGGGCGGGCCCCGGTGCGTTCCGGGCCTGTCGGGGACCGCACGGGGCCGCGGCGCTGCTTACGCTGGCCGCCATGCCGCGCCGCCTCCTCGCGTCCGCGCTGGTCCTGCTCGGGGCGGGGCTGGCCGGCTGCTCGGACGACGAGGCCGACCGGCAGCCGGGTGACCCGGTGACCGCCGCGCAGGCCGAGGTGCTGGCCGGGCTCCTCGCGCGCGGTGTCGAGGAGGGCGGCGGCGCCGACGTCGTCGCCACGGCACCCTTCGGCGAGGAGGGCCTGCTCACCCTCACCGGCGAGGTCGACCTGGCCGGGGCCGCCGGCCGCGCCCGGGTGGTGACCTCCTACGGGGACGGGCGGCCCGACGACGTCCGCACGCTGTTCTTCACCCGCGAGCAGGTCTGGTTCGGCGACGTGCCGGGTCTGCCCGAGGCGCTGGCCGCCGCCGGCCTGCCCGACGTGCCGTTCGTGCGCCGGCCGCTCGCCACGGGGCCCGACGCGGTGCCGCTGACCGACGTCCTGGTGCAGGTGGTGCTCAACCTCGGCGCCGAGGAGCCCGACGACGCGGCGGCGTTCCTCGGCGGGACGGCGACCTGGGAGGGGCAGCGGTCGATCGACAGCCGGCTGGCGTCGGTCTACGCGTCGGAGGCGGGCTGGTCGGTGGCCGTCGACGACAGCAGCGACCTGCTGGTGCAGTTCGAGGCGGAGCTGCCCGGCCAGGGGACCGAGGTGACGGTGACCCTGGCCGACCACGGGCCGCGGACGATCGCGCTGCCGGAGGACGGGCAGACCCTCGACGCGCTCGCGCACCCGGAGGTGGCCGCCGTCCTGGGGCTGTGACGGTCCCTGGACATGGGGGGAGGGGGCGGCCTCTTCCCCAGACCGCCCCCTCCGGGCTCTTTCCTACCAGACCCCGCGGTCGCGCGCAGCACCGTGGCGTGTCCGGCGGCGCCGGACTCCCCCGGGCGGGTGGGTCAGTTCGCGGACGGGTCGGCCGGCGCCGTCGACAGCACGGCCAGCCGGCCGGTCTGGCGGGCCAGCACCGCGCGCCACAGCTCCGGGCCGGACAGCCCGCTGAGGACGTCGCCCGGCGTGCCCGGCACGCAGGCCCACGCGCCCTCGGCGATCTCGGCGGCCAGCTGACCTCGGGACCAGCCCGCGTACCCGGCGAACACCCGCAGGCCCGCGACCCCGGTGTCGAGCGCGTCCGGGTCGGCGTCGAGGTCGACGAGGTAGACGTCGCCGGCCACCCGGCGCAGGCCGGCCGGCTCCTCGCCCTGGCCGGGGCAGGTGGCCAGGCACAGCGCGGTGTCGGTCTCGCAGGGACCGCCGACGTGGAAGACCCCCGGCTCGACGGCGAGGTCGCACCAGCCGGGCAGCACGTCGCGGATCTCGACCTGGCTGGGCCGCCCGAGCACGACGCCGAGGGTGCCGCTGTCGTTGTGGTCGAGCACGTAGACGACGGTGCCGGCGAAGTTGGGGTCGCTCAGCGCGGGCATCGCGACCAGCAGGGACCCCGGGCCGACGTCGTCGAGCGTGCCGGTGGACAGCGTGGGGACCGCCGGACGACGTCGCCCCCGGGCCGCCCGGGCGGGGCGGCCGGAGTCGGGGTCGGGTGACGCGGGCACCGAGGACATCGGATCCAGTGTGCAACAGTCCGGCGGCCGAGGGTGGACGAGGCCGCGCCGTACGGTGATCGGGTGCAGCAGGCCGACACCAGCGTCCGGCACCTGCTCGCCCGGGGGGACTTCCGCCGGCTGCTGGCCGCCCGCCTGCTCGCCCAGTCCGGCGACGGCGTGCTGCAGGCCGCCCTCGCCGGGACCGTGCTGTTCAACCCGCAGCGCGCCGCCGACCCGGTCGACGTGGCCGCCGCCTTCGCCGTCCTGCTGCTGCCGTACTCGGTGGTCGGGCCGTTCGCCGGGGTGTGGCTGGACCGGTGGAGCCGCCGCCAGGTGCTCGTGCGCGCCAACGTGCTGCGCGCCGGGCTGGTCGCCGTCCTCGCCGCGCTCGTGCTCGCCGGCCAGGCGGGCGTGCCGTTCTACGCCGCCGGGCTCGCGGTCTTCGCGGTCACCCGGTTCCTGCTGGCGGCGCTGTCCGCGGCGCTGCCGCACACCACCGACGCGGCCTCGCTGGTGCCGGCCAACGCGCTGTCGACGACGTCGGGGGCGGTGGCCACGGTGACCGGCGGCGTCCTCGCCCTGGGCCTGCTGCAGCTGGGCACGGCCGGGGACGCCGCCTACGCCGCGGTGGCGCTGTCCGCGACGGTGCCCTACCTGGCGTCGGCCGCCGTCGCCGCCGGGTTCGGCCGCGAGTACCTCGGCCCCGACTCGGGCGTCCGCTCGGCCCGCCTGCCGGCGCGGGCGGTGCTGCGCGGGATGGTCGCCGGTGCCCGGCACGTGGCCCAGCACCCGCCGGCCGCCGCGGCGCTGGCGGCCATCACGGCGCACCGGGTCTGCTACGGCCTGCTCACGCTGATGACCCTGCTGCTGTACCGGAACACGCTGACGGAGTGGACCGGCCCGCTCCCGGGCGGGCTGGCCGGGCTGGGCGTGGTGCTCGCGGCCGGGTCGGCCGGCACCCTGATCGCCGCCGTGGCCACCCCGCCGGCGGTGCGGCGGCTGGGCACCCGGGGATGGGTGGTCGCGCTGCTGGCCGGCGGCGGCGTCCTGCAGCTCGTGCTCGGCCTGACCTTCACGGCGCCCGGGTGGGTGGCCGCCGGCCTGGTGCTCGGCGTCGTCGCGCAGGGCGTGAAGATCTGCGTCGACGCCACGCTGCAGCGCTCGGTCGACGACGACTTCCGCGGCCGGGTGTTCTCCGTCTACGACACCCTGGTCAACGTCGCCTACGTGGCCGCCCTGGTGGCCGGCGCGCTGCTGCTGCCCGAGTCGGGGCGGTCGGTGACCGGGTTGCTCGTCGTCGCCGCGGTCTACGCCCTCACCGCCGTCGGCTACGCCGCCGCCACCCGCACGCACGCCTCCGACCGGGTCTAGAGGCGCGGCTCGCAGGGACCCCGGCCGAGCCGGGCGAGGCCCGCGCGGTCGCCGGGACCCAGGTCGACCTGGCCGTCGTTGACCGCGTGCATCAGCTCGCCGGCGTCGTCCACGTGGGCCAGGCCGACGACGTGGCCGAGCTCGTGCACCAGGACGGCGCGCAGCGCGGCACGGCCCGGCGCCGACGTCACCGCGGCGGCGGCCCAGTCGGCGTCGACGAGCACGCTCCCGGTGACGTAGACCGCCGGCCCGCCCGCGGAGGCGGCGTCGCTGCCGCCGCGCGCGGCGATGCCGCCGCCCACGTCGGGGGTGTCCGCCGGCGGCTCGAAGGAGACCAGCACCGGCGCCCAGCGGTCGCCGTAGCGGGCGGGCTGGCGCGCCGGGCGGTCGCGGGTGACCCGCTCGTCGGTGCGGCCGTCGTAGGCGAACCGCAGGCCGGTCGCCGCGGCGATCTCCCCGACGGCGCCGGCCAGCAGCTCCTCGGCGCCCGGCGGGGCGTCGCCGGGGCGCAGCACGTAGTGGACGACGCGGCAGGGGTCGTAGGCGACCGGGGTGACGCCGTCGTCCTGGTGGTGCAGGAACGCCCAGCTGCCGGACCCGGTCGGAGCGGGCGGCGCGACGTCGTGAGGCCAGGCGGCCGAGGGCTCGCGGACCGGCCACGACAGCAGCGCCAGCACCAGGCAGGCGACCGTGACGGTGCGCCGGCGCGCTGTCGCGCCGAGCACGCGGCCGTGCGGTCGACCGTGCACCCGCGCCCCCGTCCTCCCGGTCCGGCCGTCGGTCCTACCGGCGCGGGGCGGGGCGGGGGAGACCGCGCGGGGGAGGTGTCACCCGGGCGGGTGAGGGCGCTACGAGCGGGCGGCCCACCAGGCACGCAGCTCCGCCTCGGCCTCGTCGGGGTCCAGCGGCCCACGCTCGAGGCGGAGGTCCTTCAGGAAGCGCCACGCCTCGCCGACCTCGCGGCCCGGAGGGAGGCCGAGGATCTCCATGATCGCGTTGCCGTCGAGGTCGGGCCGGACGCGAGCGAGGTCCTCGGCCTCCGACAGCTCGGCGATCCGCCGCTCCAGGGAGTCGTAGGTGGCCGACAGCGCCGCGGCCCGGCGCCGGTTGCGGGTGGTGCAGTCGGAGCGGACCAGCTTGTGCAGCCGCGGCAGCAGGTCACCGGCGTCGGTGACGTAGCGGCGCACCGCGGAGTCGGTCCACTCACCCCGGCCGTAGCCGTGGAAGCGCAGGTGCAGGAAGGTCAGCCGGGCCACCGCCTCGACGACGTCCTTCGGGTAGCGCAGCGCGGTCAGCCGCTTGCGCACCAGCTTGGCGCCGACCACCTCGTGGTGGTGGAAGGAGACCCGGCCGCGGGGCTCGTGCCGGCGGGTCGCGGGCTTGCCGACGTCGTGCAGCAGCGCTGCCAGCCGCAGCACCAGGTCCGGCGACGGCGCCTCCGGGTCGGCCTCCTCCAGCGCGATCGCCCGGTCCAGGACGGTCAGCGAGTGGCTGTAGACGTCCTTGTGCTGGTGGTGCTCGTCGATCTCCATCCGCAGCGCGGACAGCTCCGGCAGGACGACGTCGGCCAGGCCGGTGGAGACGAACAGCTCCAGCGCCGCGCGGGGGGCGTCCTGCAGCAGCGTCCTGCTCAGCTCGGCCTGCACCCGCTCCGGGGTGATCCGGGCCAGTTCCCCGGACATCGCGGTGAGCGCCTCGAGCACCTCGTCGACCGGGGTGAGGCCGAGCTGGGCGACGAAGCGCACCGCGCGCAGCATCCGCAGCGGGTCGTCGGCGAAGGAGTCCGACGCCGCCCCGGGCGTGCGCAGCCGGCTGGCCAGCAGGTCGCCGAGGCCGCCGAAGGGGTCGGTCACCGTGCGGTCGGGACCGAGCGAGACGGCCATGGCGTTGACCGTGAAGTCGCGGCGGGCGAGGTCGTCGACCAGCGACGTCCCCCAGGCCACCTCCGGGTCGCGGGAGATCCGGTCGTAGCGGTCGGCGCGGAAGGTGGTGATCTCCACCCGGGTGCCGCGGATCTCGGCGCCCACCGTGCCGAAGGCGATGCCCTGGTTCCACGTGGAACCCGCCCAGCCGCGCAGCAGCCGCAGCACCTGCTCGGGGCGGGCGTCGGTGGTGACGTCGAGGTCACCGGGCGGCAGCGCCGACCGGCTCCCCGCGGCGAGCAGCGCGTCGCGCACCGATCCGCCCACGAGGTGGGCCTCGAAGCCCGCCGCGGCGAACCGCTCGCCCAGCTCTCCCAGGACGGGGGAGACGTCGACGAGGTCGCGCACGGTCTGCTGGACCGCCGGGGGCACACCGGACACGACGAGCCAGGGTAGTGCGGTCTCTCGCGCTACCCTCCTGGCATGGGAGGGACCGGTGGACGAGGCCGCCCCGGCCGCCGACTGCGCCGGGTCGACGAGACCTCCGCCGGGGGACTGGTGGTCGCCGACGACGGCATCTCCGGTCCCCGCGCCGCGCTCATCGGTCGCACCGACCGCCGCGGCCGGCTGCTGTGGTCGCTGCCCAAGGGCCACATCGAGGAGGGGGAGACCCCGGAGGACACCGCCGTCCGGGAGGTCGCCGAGGAGACCGGGATCATCGGCGAGGTCCTCGCCCCGCTCGGGATCATCGACTTCTGGTTCGTCGCCGAGGGCCGGCGCGTCCACAAGACGGTGCACCACTTCCTGCTGCGCGCCATCGGAGGTGCCCTGTCCGACGCCGACGTCGAGGTGACCGAGGTCGCCTGGGTGCCCCTCGACGAGCTGAGCGGCCGGCTCGCCTACGCCGACGAGCGTGCGCTGGTCGAGCGCGCGCCGGCGCTGCTCGCCGACAGTGCGTGACCGCGCGCGCGAGGTCCGTCCCAGGCACAGCACCCCCGCACCCGGGGCCGGCCGGCGCGGGAGGGCCCGGACGCGCCCCGGCGCCTCCGTCCGCCGGGTGCTGACCACGGCCCTGCTGGCCGTCCCGCTGCTCACCGGCCCCGGACCGGCCGCGCCGGCCGCCTCCGCCGCGCCGCCGCTGCCGCTCCCCGCGGCGCCGGCCACCCCCGCCCCGGCCCCGCCCCCGGCGGTCGACCCGGAGCGCCCGGTGACGGTGGAGCTGACCCGCCTCGACCCGCGCACGGTCGCGCCCGGCGGCACGGTGACGCTGGCCGGGACGCTCACCAACGGCGGCGCGGAGACGCTCACCGACCTCGGCGTCCGCCTGCAGCGCGGCGACGTCGTCACCACCCGGGCCGGGCTGCTCGCCACCGACGCCGACCCCGACGCGCTGTCGGCCGCCTCCACGCCCTTCGTGCCGGTGCCCGGCGAGCTCGGCCCCGGCGCCTCGCTGGACTTCAGCTACACGGTGCCCACCGCCGACCTGACCGTCGACCGCGACGGCGTCTACCCGGTGCTGCTCAACGTCAACGCCACCGGCGAGGACCGCACCCAGCGTCGGGTGGGCGAGGTGACCACCTCGGTGATCCAGCAGAGCGCCGCGCCGCCCGCCGCCACGGCGGTGGCCTGGCTGTGGCCGCTGGTCGAGCGCACCCACCGCGACGCCTCCGGCGACTTCGTCGACGACGACCTCACCGCCCTGGTCTCCGACGGCGGCCGCCTCGACCGGGCGCTGCAGGTGCTCGAGCGGCTGCCGACCGTCCTCGCCCCGGGTGCGCTCGACGCCGTGCCCGTCGCCCCGGTCACCGTGGCCGTCGACCCCGCGCTCGTCGAGGAGCTGTCGGTCATGGCCGAGGGGTCCTACGACGTCGCGGGCGAGGAGGACGCCGGCACCGGCACCGAGGCCGCGGCGGCCTGGCTGGAGCGGCTGCGCGCGGTGGCCGCCGACCACCCCGTCGTCGCGCTGTCCTACGGCGACGTCGACGCTGATGCGCTGCAGGCGGCCGGCCTGCCGGCCGCGCTCACCCGCAGCCTCCCCGCCGCGGCCGCCCCCGCCGGGACCGCGGGTGACACCCCCGACGGCACCGACGACGGCACCGACGAGGGCACGGTCTCCGCCGCGTCCCCGGGCCCGGCCGGCGCGGCGCTGCTGGAGGACGTCCTCGGCGTCGCCCCGCGCACCGACCTGTCCTGGGCGGTCGGCGGCTCGCTGCGCCCGGAGACCCTCGGGACGCTGCGGGAGGGCGGCGTCGAGCGGGTCGTCGTCGCCTCCAGCGCGCTGTCGGCCGGCGAGGCCGTCCTCGGCGTCACCGGCGGCGGTGCCGCCGCCCGCACCACCGTGCCCGGCGCCGACGGGCCGGTGGAGGCGCTGGTGGCCGACAGTGGCCTGTCCGCCCTGGCCGGCGCCACGCGCAGCACCGCCGGCGGGCCCCGGGTGGCCGAGCAGCGGTACCTCGCCGAGCTGGTGCTGCTCTCCTCCCAGCCGGTGGCCGACCCGGCCGGGCAGACGGTGCTCGTCGCGCCGCCGCGCGACGTCGACCCCGACCCCGAGACCGCCGCGGCGATGGTCGCCGACACCGCGCTGCCGGGTCTGCGCCCCGTCTCGCTGGCCGACCTGGCCGCCGGCCCGGCCGTCGACGCCGGCACGCCGCTGGAGCCGGCCGACGCCGCGGTGCTCGACCCCGAGGGCCTGGTCGACGTCGTCGCCGCGGCCCGGCTGCGCGACGACCTCGCCGGCGCCGTCGCCGGGGACCCGGCCACCGAGCTCGCCCCCCACGACGCCGCCCTGTCCCGCACCGCCTCGGCGTCCTGGCGCGACGAGCCGGCCGCCTTCCGGGCCGCCGCGGCCGACCTGCGCGCCACGATCGACGACCTGCGCCAGGAGGTCACCCTGATCGCGCCGGCCGACGGCACCTACAGCCTGGCCTCCACGGACGCCCCGCTGGCCCTCACCGTGCAGAACGACCTGCCCTTCGCGGTGCGCGTGCTCCCCGTCGTGCGCACCCGCGGCAACGTGGGCCTGACCTTCGGCGAGGTCCGCCCGCAGGAGGTGGCGCCCGGGGAGCGGGCGCTGCTGGAGGTGCCCACCCAGGTGACCCAGTCCGGCCGGTTCGCCGTCACCGCGACCCTCACCACCCCGGGCGGCCGGCCGCTGGGCGACGACGTGGAGATCCTGGTGCGCAGCACCGCCTACGGGACGATCTCGCTGTCGATCACCATCGGCGCGGCCGCGCTGCTCGGCCTGCTGTTCCTCCGCCGCGGGGTGCTCTTCCTGCGCCGCCGCAGCCGGGGCGAGCACGACGCCGCCGACGCCGCCGGGACGGCGTACCCGCCCAGCCGGAGCCCGGTGTGACCGGCCACCCGCGCAGCGAGGAGGAGGCTCCCGCGCAGCGGCCGCTGCCGCCGGTGCCGCCGGCGTCCGCGGCCCGGGAGCGCTCCGCCCGGCCCCCGCTGCCCCCGCCGCCGTACCCGGTCGCGCCGCCGCCGGAGTCGCGGCTGCCGTCCCCGCCGGCCCGTCGGCCGGTGCCGCCCGTCCCGCCGCCGGTCCGCCCGCGCCCCGGCGCCGCGCCGGAGCGCACCGCGGCCGACCGGCCCGTCGCCGGGCTGCCGCAGTCCGGCGCGCCCCTGAACGGGGAGGTGCGGCGCGCCGCCCGGCCGCTGCCGCCGGTGCCGCCGCCGGTGCGGCACCGCTTCCTGCCGGCCGAGGAGACCCAGGTCCTCCCGATGCTGGTGCTGCCGCCGGTGCCGCGGGCGCCGGAGGGGGAGACCGAGGAGGAGGCCCGCGAGCGCGAGGGCACCCCCGGCGCCAGCCGGGGCATCCTGCGCGCCGCCGGCACGATGGCGGTGGCCACGCTGGTCTCCCGCGTGACCGGGCTGCTGCGCACCGTCGTGCTGGCCGCGGCGCTGGGCGTCGGCCTGGTCAACGACGCCTACAACACCGCCAACACCCTGCCCAACATCGTCTACGAGCTGCTGCTCGGCGGCGTGCTGACCTCGGTCATCGTCCCGCTGCTGGTGCACGCCCAGGAGCGCGACCGCGACGGCGGCGTCTCCTACGCCCAGCGGCTGTCCACGGTCGCCATCGCCGGGCTGGTCGTGGTCACCGCCCTCGCCGTCGCCGTCGCTCCGGTGCTGACGGCGCTCTACGGCATCCAGGGCGACCCCGATCAGGTGCGGCTGGCCAACTGGCTGGCGCGGATCCTGCTCCTCGAGATCGTCTTCTACGGCATCGGCGCGCTGGCCCAGGCCATCCTCAACAGCCGCGGCGTCTTCGGGCCCCCGGCGTGGGCGCCGGTGCTCAACAACGTCGTCGTCATCGCCACCGGCGTGCTGTTCGTCATGGCCGCCGGCCCCGGGGAGCTCACGCCGCAGACCATCACCCCCGGCCAGGTCTGGCTGCTCGGCGGCGGCACGCTGCTCGGGATCGCGGTGCAGGCGCTGGTGCTCGTCCCGCTGCTGCGCCGCGCCGGCGTGCCGCTGCGGCCCCGGTGGAACCTGCGCGGGATCGGCCTGCGGGAGGTCGGGAACCTGGGCCTGTGGGTGCTCGGCTACGTCGCCGTCAGCCAGGTCGGCGTGGTGGTGGCCACCCGCATCGCCAACGCCGCCACCCGGGAGGGCGGCCTGGGGTCCAGCGCGCTGGCCATCGCCAGCCTGCTGTTCCAGATGCCCTACGGGATCATCGGCGTCGCGCTGCTGACCGCCCTGGTGCCGCGGATGAGCCGCGCCGCCGCCCGCTCCGACGTCCCCGGCGTCGTGCAGGACCTCTCCCTGGGCACCCGGCTGTCGGCGCTGGGGCTGCTGCCGGTGTCGGCGGCGCTGACCGTGCTGGGCCCGGAGCTGGCCACCGTCGCGTTCGCCCGCGGCAACACCTCGGTGGCCGAGGCGCAGGGCATCGGCGCGGCGCTGGCCGTCGGCGCCTTCGGCCTGCTGCCGATGGCGGTCACGCTCCTGCAGCTGCGGGTCTTCTACGCCATGAAGGACGCCCGCACGCCGACCCTCATCCAGGTGGGCATGGTCGCGGTCCGGGTGCCGCTGCTGCTGCTCGTGCCCGTGGTGGTCGGGCCCGAGCACGTCGTCGCCGGGCTGATGCTGGTCACCAGCGTCACCTACGTCGCCGGCTGGGTGTTCGGGCACGTCGCGCTGCAGCGCACCCTCGGGGGCCTGCGCACCCGCGAGACCCTCGGGCCGCTGCTGCGGATGGTCCTGGCCGCCGTCGTGGCCGGGCTGCTCGGCTGGCTCGTGGCCGGGGTGACCGAGGACGCGTTCGGGTCGTCGACGGGAGGCTCGCTCGCCACCCTCGTGATCGGTACCGTGGTCGTCGGTGTCACGGCCCTGGCCGGGTTCGTGCTCGCCCGTGTCCCGGAGCTCCGGGGTCCCCTCGCCGCCGTCCGCGGGCGGCTGGGGCGCGGATGAGCACCGACCGGCCGGCACCCGGGGACACCGGCCCCGGGGCAGCGCGCCACCGGCCGGAGAGGGACAGGGGGACGGAAGCGTCCGTGACCGCCACGATCACCGGACTCCCCGACCGCTACCGGCCGCTGGACCAGGTCGGCGTCGAGGAGTCCACCGAGACCGGTGTCATCCACTGCTGGCGGGCCCGCGACCGCGTCCTCAACCGCGACGTCGCCATCCGCGTGCACGTCCCCGGCGGGCCGCCCGCGCGGGCCTGGATCGCCCGGGCGCTGACCGCCGGCGGCCTGGCCACGCCTGCCCTGGCGATGGTCTACGACGCCTCCGAGGGCACCGGGGGCGAGGGCGGCGTCGCCTACGTCGTCAACGAGTGGATCGAGGGGGAGACCCTCGCCGAGCGGCTCGCCGACGGGCCGATGGACGAGCGGCAGGCGCGCACCGTGCTGCGCCGGCTGGCCGAGGGCGTCGCCGAGGCGCACCGGGTCGGGCTCGCCGTCGGCGGGCTGGGCCCGGAGACGGTCGTGCTGCGCCCCAACGGGCTGGTCGGGCTGCGCGCCGTGCCAGCCGCCACCGGCAGCGTCCAGGAGGACATCGCCGCGCTCGGCGCCCTGCTCGAGTACTGCCTGACCGGCCGCCGCACCGGTGTCACCGGGCCCGACGGCCTGCCCTCGCCGCCCCCGGTCATCCCCCAGCCGGACCTGGCCGCCCTGGTGCGCCGCGCGCGGTCCACCGAGCCGGGCGCCCGGCTGGCCAGCGCCGCGGCGATGGCCGCCCTGCTCGCCGAGCGGCCCCGCGGCGGGCACGCCTCGGTGCCCGTCCGCGACCGCGACGAGAGCGACAGCGGCTGGCTGCGCCGGCTGCGCGAGCACCGCGACACCGAGGGGGAGACCACCGCCGAGGACCGCACGCTCGTCCCGCCGTCGCCCGCCCCCGCGCCCGCGCCCGGCGCCGAGGAGCGGCCGCACCGCCTCGACCCCGCCGTCCTCCCGCCCGTGCCCCCCGGCCGCCCCGCCCCGGCGCCGGCCGAGGACGGCGGGGTGCTCGGCGCGGGTGACGACGCGGTGTTCACCGGCACGGCCGACGACGACGCCGACGACCGCCCGGCCCGCTCCCGCCGGCTGCTGGTGGTCGTCCTGCCGCTGGTCGCGCTGGCCGTCGTGGTGCTGCTGGCCTGGTGGGTGGGCACCAACCTGCTCTCGGTGGCCGACTCGGTCGACCGGGCGCCCGCGCCCCGGCCGTCGGCGTCCAGCAGCGCGCCCGCCGAGGACAGCGCCGCGCCCGCGGCCGACCCCGGCGCCCCGCTGGCCGTCACCTCCGGCCGGGTCTTCGACCCCTTCGGCGACGGCGAGCCCGAGAACGACGGCGACGTGCCGCTGGCCACCGACGGGGACCCGGCCACCGCGTGGTCGACGCTGAGCTACCGGGGCTCGCCGGCCTTCGGCAACCTCAAGCCCGGCGTCGGGCTGGTCCTCGACCTCGGCTCGGCGCAGCCGGTCGGCGGGGTCACCGTGACCACGACCACCCCCGGCATCACCGTGGAGGTCCGCACCGGCGAGTCCGCCGACGGCGACCTCGACGCCTTCCCCGTCGCGGCCGGCGGCACCGTCGACGGCACCGCCGAGTTCGCCCTCGAGGAGCCGGTCACCACGCAGTTCGTGCTGGTGTGGGTGACCGGTCTGGTGCCCGCCGAGGACGGCTTCGCCGGGTCGATCGCGGAGGTCGCCGTCACCCCCGCGGGCTGACGTGTCGGGCGCCTCACCAGCCCCGATCCGGGAATGCGCCCCTAGGATCGGGCGTTGTGCCGCGCGTGACCGATCCCCAGCCGACCCCCGGCCCCGCCACCACCACCGAGATCACCACGCCGGTGATCCCGCCGGCGGAGCACGACGGGGTCCGTGACCTGATCATCATCGGCTCCGGCCCGGCCGGTTACACCGCGGCGGTCTACGCCGCGCGCGCCAATCTGCACCCGCTGGTCTTCGAGGGCTCCCAGTTCGGCGGCGCCCTGATGACGACCACCGAGGTCGAGAACTTCCCGGGCTTCCCCGAGGGCGTCCAGGGCCCGCAGCTGATGGACGACATGCGCACCCAGGCCGAGCGCTTCGGCGCCGAGCTCGTGGCCCGCGACGTCACCGAGGTCGACCTCACCGCCACCCCGAAGATCGTGAAGGTCGGCGACGAGGTGCACCGGGCGCACGCGGTCATCGTGGCCACCGGGTCGAAGTACCGGTACCTGGGCCTGGACAACGAGCAGCGCCTCCTCGGCCGCGGCGTGTCCGCCTGTGCCACCTGTGACGGCTTCTTCTTCCGCGACCAGGACATCGTCGTCGTCGGCGGCGGTGACTCGGCGATGGAGGAGGCCACCTTCCTCACCCGCTTCGCCAAGTCGGTGACCGTCGTCCACCGCCGCCAGGAGCTGCGCGCCTCGAAGATCATGCAGAAGCGCGCGCAGGACAACGACAAGATCCAGTGGCAGCTCGGCAAGCAGGTCACCGACGTCCTGGGCGAGCAGACCGTCTCCGGCGTGCAGCTCACCGACGTGGCCACCGGCACCACCGAGGAGGTCCCGGTGTCCGGCGTGTTCGTGGCCATCGGCCACGACCCGCGCAGCGAGCTGTTCGTCGGCCAGCTCAAGCTCGACGACGAGGGCTACATCCAGGTCGAGCACCCCACCACCCGCACCAACATCGACGGCGTCTTCGCCTGCGGTGACGTGGTCGACCACGTGTACCGCCAGGCGATCACCTCGGCCGGCACCGGCGCCTCGGCGGCCATCGACGCCGAGCGCTGGCTGGCCGAGACCTTCGACGAGCGCTGAACCGGGCATACCCCACGGCACTCCGGGGTTCTCCACCCCGGAGGCCCACCCCAGACCTCGACAGACCGAGAGGGAGAACGACCATGGCAGGCAACACCGTGACGGTCACCGACGCGACCTTCGCCAACGAGGTGCTGGGCAGCGACAAGCCCGTCCTCGTCGACTTCTGGGCGGAGTGGTGCGGACCGTGCAAGATGGTCGCCCCCGTGCTGGAGGAGATCGCCAAGGAGCACGGCGAGAAGCTCACGATCGCCAAGCTCAACATCGACGAGAACCCGCAGATCGCCCGCGACTACCAGGTCATGTCGATCCCGACGATGACCGTCTTCCAGGGCGGCAAGCCGGTCAAGAGCATCATCGGCGCCAAGCCCAAGGGCGCGATCCTCTCCGACCTCGCCGACTACATCCGCTGACACCGGCCCCCGCGGAGGGGCCGTTCCAGTGCGTCGCCGGGCCCGTTCCTCCACCCGGAGGAGCGGGCCCTCGTCGTCGCACGGCACGCGCGCGGGGACCCCGCCGGGCCGGACGGTGTCGCGCACGGGACAATCGTGCGCACGATGGGTAGCGAGAGCAGCATGCAGCCGCTGGGTCCGGGCAGCAGCGGGCCCGCGGTGTCCGACGTCCAGTCCGCCCTGCGCAGCCTCGGCCTGCTGGAGCCCGGCGGTGCCGGCCCGTCGGCCGGCCCCGAGGTCTACGACCGGGCCACCGAGCTCGCCGTGCGCCACTTCCAGCAGGTCCGCGGGCTGTCGGTCGACGGCCGGGTGGGCGAGGAGACCTACCGCGCGCTGTCGGAGGCGCGCTGGTCGCTGGGCGACCGGCTGCTGCACCACGACCCCGAGCGGCCGGTGCGCGGCGACGACGTCACGGGCCTGCAGGAGCGCCTCCTCGAGCTCGGCTACGACGCCGGCCCCGCCGACGGCATCTTCGGCCGCGAGACCGAGGAGGGGCTGCGGGCGTTCCAGCGCGACTACGGCCTGTCCGCCGACGGCACCTGCGGCCCGGCGACCCTGCGGGCGCTGCGCCAGCTCGGCCGCAAGGTCACCGGCGGGCGCCCCCAGCTGCTGCGGCAGAGCGCCAGCCTGGTCGACAGCGGCCCGCACCTGATCGGCCGGCGAATCGTCGTCGACCCCGGTCACGGCGGCACCGACCCCGGCTTCACCGCCGGGGAGACCACCGAGGCCGACCTGGTCCTCGACCTCGCCCGCCGGATCGAGGGCCGGCTGGCCGCCGCCGGCGCCACGGTCTACCTGACCCGCGGCCGCGACCAGGACCCCACGCCCGAGCAGCGGACCGCGTTCGCCAACGACGCCCGCGCCGACCTGTTCATCTCGCTGCACATGGACGCGCACGGCTCCGAGCACGCCCGCGGGGTGGCCAGCTACTACTACGGCACCGGCTCGGGGACGTCGTCGACGGTGGGGGAGCGGTTCGCCGACCTCGCCCGCCGCGAGGTCGTGGCCCGCACCGGCATGCTCGACCTCGGCGGGCACCCCAAGACCTGGGACCTGCTGCGCTGGACCCGCATGCCCGCCGTCCGGCTCGACTGCGGCTACCTGTCCCACCCCGTCGACCGGCTGCTGCTGCTCGACGCCCGGCTGCGCGGCACGGTGGCCTCCGCCGTCCTGGCCGCCGTCCAGCGGCTCGTCCTGCCCGCCGACGCCGACCCGCCGACCGGCACGTTCGTGCTGCCCCAGCGGGCGTAGCGGGGTCCGCCACGATCAGGTGACCTGATCGTGGCGCGTCCTACCCGACGGTGGGACGTGCGGGAGGACGCGCTGCGGGAAGGGAGGACGGCAGCCGGCCCCGACGGCGGTGCCCGTGGGGTGGGTGGGACGGCGGGGGGCGGACGGGTCCGTCTCACCGGCCGTGTCGACCGGCCCCCGGCAGGCGCCTCCCTACACTCGGTCCGTGGCCTCCACCCCGCCGTCGCACGGCCAGCCGCACCGCACCCCGCCGCAGCAGCACGGGCACGTGATCCCCCGCCACCCGCGGCTGGACCCGCTGGCCGACCGGTACGCAGCCCGCACGCACGGCATGAAGAGCTCGGAGATCCGTGCCCTCTTCTCCGTCGTCAGCCGGCCCGAGGTGGTGTCGCTGGCCGGCGGCATGCCCGCGGTCACCGCACTCCCGCTCGACGCCGTCGGCTCGATGATCGGCGAGCTGGTCAGCGGCATGGGCGCGCAGACCCTGCAGTACGGCTCCGGTCAGGGCGACCCCCGGCTGCGGGAGCGGATCTGCGACGTCATGGCGCTCGAGGGCATCACCGACGCCTCGCCCAGCGACGTCGTGGTCACCGTCGGCTCCCAGCAGGGTCTGGACCTGGTCACCCGCGTGTTCGTCGACCCCGGCGACGTCGTCCTCGCCGAGGGTCCGTCCTACGTCGGCGCGCTCGGCGTCTTCCAGGCCGCCGAGGCCCGGGTGCGGCACGTGCCCATGGACGACGACGGGCTGATCCCCGAGGCGCTGGAGCAGGCGCTGCTGGAGTGCCGCGCCAACGGCGACCGGGTGAAGTTCCTCTACACGGTGCCCAACTACCACAACCCGGCCGGCGTCACGCTGTCCGAGCCGCGGCGCCAGGCGATCGTCGACATCGCCGACCGCTACGACCTGCTGGTCATCGAGGACAACCCCTACGGCCTGCTCGGCTTCGACCACGAGCCGCACCGCGCGCTGCGCGCCCGCAACGCCCAGCGGGTCGTCTACCTCGGCTCGTTCTCCAAGACCTTCTCCCCGGGCCTGCGGGTCGGCTGGGTCCTCGCGCCGCTCGCCGTCCGCGAGAAGCTGGTGCTGGCCACCGAGGCGCAGGTGCTCTGCCCGCCGTCGCTGACGCAGTACGCCGTCGCCCGCTACCTCGACACCCAGCCCTGGCGCGAGCAGATCAAGCTGTTCACCGAGCTCTACCGCGAGCGCCGCGACGCCACGCTGGAGTCGCTGGACGCGCTCATGCCCCCGGGCACCACCTGGACCCGCCCCGACGGCGGCTTCTACGTGTGGCTGAAGCTGCCGCACGGCCTGGACAGCAAGCTCATGCAGCCCCGGGCGGTGGGCGCGCACGTCGCCTACGTCCCCGGCATCGGCTTCTACGCCGACGGCTCGGGCCGCGAGTTCATGCGGCTGTCCTACTGCTACCCCGAGCCCGACCAGATCCGCGAGGGCGTGCGCCGGCTGGCCCGGGTCATCGAGGCCGAGCTGGACCTGCACTCCACCTTCGACGCCGTCGACACCGGGACCTTCCGCGCCGTCGGCCGGCCCGGGACCGCTCCCGGCACCATCGTCGGGCCCGCCAGCAGCGACCGGATCGAGGACACCCACCCGTGACCGAGCCCGCCGCTCCCGCCGTCCCGACCGCGACCTCCGAGGAGACCCCCCTGCGCGCCGTCGTCCTGGCCGGTGGCCTGACCTTCGAGCGCGAGGTCAGCCTGTCCTCGGGCACCCAGGTGGTCGAGGAGCTGGCCCGCGTCGGGGTGGAGGCCGAGCTGCGCGACGCCGACGCCGAGCTGCTGCCGGGCCTGGCCGCCGCCCCCGCCGACGCCGTCTTCATCGCCCTGCACGGCGCCACCGGGGAGGACGGCGCCCTGCGCGCGGTCCTCGACCTGGCCGGCGTCCCCTACGTCGGCTCCCCGGCCGCGGCCTGCCGGCTGGCCTGGGACAAGCCGGCCGCCAAGTCGGTCGTGCGCGGCGCCGGCCTGCCGACGCCGGACTGGGTGGCGCTGCCGCACAGCACCTTCCGCGAGCTGGGCGCCGGCGCGGTGCTCGACCTCATCGTGGCCCGCCTCGGGCTGCCGCTGATGGTCAAGCCGGCCTCCGGTGGCTCCGCGCTGGGCGCGCAGAAGGTCACCCGGGTCGAGGACCTGCCCGCCGCGATGGTCAGCTGCTTCGCCTACGGCGACACGGTGCTCGTGGAGCGGTTCGTCGACGGCGTCGAGGTGGCGCTGTCGGTGGTCGACCTCGGCGAGGGCCCCCGGGCGCTGCCGGCGGTGGAGATCGCGCCGGAGTCCGGCGTCTTCGACTACACCGCCCGCTACACCCCCGGGCTCACCGAGTACCACGCGCCGGCCCGGCTGGCCGACGACGTCGCCGCCCGTGCGGCCGACCTCGCGGTGCGGGTGCACGAGGCGCTGGGCCTGGCCGACCTCTCCCGCACCGACGCGATCGTCGCCCCGGACGGCGAGGTGCACTTCCTGGAGGTGAACGTCTCCCCGGGGCTGACCGAGACGTCGATGTTCCCGATGGCCGTCGAGGCCGCCGGGCACGACCTCGGCGAGGTCCTCTCCGAGCTGCTCACCCGCCGGGCGGGCACTCCCCGCTGAACGACGCCGGAGGCCCGGTTTCCGCTGTGACGGAAACCGGGCCTCTGTCGTGTTCTGCCGACTACGGCGGGTCAGGACTCCTCGCGGCGTCCGGCCACGTCGGGGGCCATCTGGCCGATGATGCGCTGCAGGTCGTCGACCGAGCCGAACTCGACCACGATGCGGCCCTTGGCCCGGCCGATCTGGATCTTGACCTTCGTCTCGAAGACGTCGGAGAGCCGGCCGGCGAGGTCCTCGACCCCCGGCGCGCTGATCCGGCGGGCGCGGCGGCGGGAGGCCGGCTGCTCGGCCGCGGCGAGCGCGACCGCCTCCTCGGTGGCCCGGACCGACAGCCCCTCGGCGACGATCCGGGTGGCCAGCGCATCCTGGGCCTCGGCGTCGTCGAGCCCCAGCAGCGCTCGCGCGTGACCGGCGGAGATGACCCCGGCGGCGACCCGCGTCTGCACCTTCACCGGCAGCTTGAGCAGCCGGATCGTGTTGGTGACCTGCGAGCGGCTGCGGCCGATCCGCTGCGCCAGCTCCTCGTGGGTGGCGCCGAACTCCTCGAGCAGCTGCTGGTAGGCCGCGGCCTCCTCCAGCGGGTTGAGCTGGACCCGGTGGATGTTCTCCAGCAGGGCGTCGCGCAGCAGGGCGTCGTCCTCGGTCTCGCGGACGATCGCCGGCACGGTCTCCAGCCCCGCGGCCCGGGCGGCCCGCAGCCGCCGCTCGCCCATGATGAGCTCGTAGCGGCCCTCCGCGCCCTCGCGGACCACGACCGGCTGCAGCAGCCCGAACTCGCGCACCGAGTGGGTGAGCTCCTCGAGCGCCTCGTCGTCGAACACCTGCCGGGGCTGGCGGGGGTTGGGGACGACGTCGCCCACCGCCACCTCGCGCAGCTGCGCCCCGGGGACGCCGACGGCCGCCGCACCGGACGACACGGCCTGCGCGGCGACCGTGGCGGCGGCCTGCGCGGCCGGGGGCAGCAGCGTCACCGGGGCGGGCGTCCCGCCCGTCTCAGCGGCCTCGGGCGTCTCGGGCGCGGCGACCGGTGCGTCGGTCTCGGGCAGGGGCGGCTGCTCCACCGGCGGGGCGCTGGTGGGGATGAGCGCAGCCAGACCCCGGCCGAGGCCGCCACGCTTGCTCATCGGGTCTCCTCGTCGACGGAGGTGGGAACGGGCACGACGGCGGCGTCGGCGCCGGGGACGGCCCGCGGCACCGGCCCGGTGGCAGGCCGGACCACCGGCATCGGCGCGGTCGCCGGCGGCGGGGGAGGCGGAGTCCTCATCGGCCGAGGGTCGGACTCCGGCACCAGGTGCACGCCCCGCTCGGCGAGCTCCCGGGCGGCCTCCACGTAGCTGGTCGAGCCCCGCGAGCCGGGGTCGTAGGTGAGCACGGACTGGCCGTACCCCGGCGCCTCCGACACCCGGACGTTGCGCGGGATCACCGTGGCCAGCACCAGGTCACCGAAGTGGCTGCGGACCTCCTCGGCGACCTGGTCGGCGAGCTTGGTCCGGGCGTCGTACATCGTCAGCAGGATGGTGCGCACGGCGATCCCCGGGTTGAGGTGCGCGCGCACCAGCTCGATGTTGTTGAGCAGCTGGCCCAGCCCCTCCAGCGCGTAGTACTCGCACTGGATCGGGATGAGCACCTCGTCGCCGGCCACCAGCGCGTTGAGGGTGAGCAGGCCCAGCGACGGCGGGCAGTCGATGAGCACGTAGTGCGGCCGCTGCTCCTCGGGCAGGGCGTGGATGTAGCCCTCGATCGCGCGGCGCAGCCGGTACTCGCGGGCGACGACGGAGACCAGCTCGATCTCCGCGCCGGCCAGGTCGATCGTCGCCGGGACGCACCGCAGGTTGGGGCTCGCCGTCGTCGGGTGGACGACGTCGGCCAGGGAGCTGTCGCCGACGAGGGCGTCGTAGATCGACGGCGTCCCGACCGTGTGCTCGACCCCGAGGGCGGTGCTCGTGTTGCCCTGCGGGTCGAGGTCGATGACCAGGGCCCGCAGGCCGTAGAGGGCGAGCGCGACGCCGAGGTTGACCGTCGAGGTGGTCTTGCCGACGCCGCCCTTCTGGTTGGCGACGGTGATGACCCGGATCCGGCCGGGTACGGGGAAGGGCTCCTGGTCGGCGGCGTGCAGCACCCGGGTGGCCCGCAGCGCCTCCATGGCGATGGGACTGTCGAACTCCGGTGCGGCGCCGGCTGCCGAGTCGGCGGCGAGGCTGCTGCGCAGCCGCTGGCCCGGGTCGGTCATCGCAGGTCCTCCCTGCCGACCCGTTTCACGTGGAACGGGTCGGGTAGTCGTGCTCGGGTTCCACGTGGAACGACGTGCCGTGGAACGGGTCCCGCCTGCTCCGCAGCCTCAGCGCGGGCCACGCGTCATCACCACCACGGTAGTGGCAGCCTCCCCGAGGTCGGCGCCGACAGCCCGGGCGTGTACGTCCCGCATCCCCGACGCGTGCAGCTCCGGGAGCATCGCGGGCAGCTCCTCGACGGCGCGGGCCCCGACCAGGGCGACCAGCCGGGCCCCGGGCCGCAGCAGGCCGCGGCACCAGCCGACCAGCCGGGGGAGGGCGGCCACCGCCCGTGCCGTGACGACGTCGACCGGCCCGACGGCGGTGACGACCGAGCGCTCCTCGGCGCGGCCGCGCACGACCCGCCAGCCGACGCCGAGCTCGGCGACGACCTCCTCGAGGAACTCCACGCGGCGGGCCATCGGCTCGACCAGCGTCAGCCGCAGGTCGGGCCGGGCCAGCGCCAGCGGGATCCCGGGCAGGCCGGCGCCGCTGCCGACGTCGACCACCCGGGCGTCGGCCGGGACCGCCTCGGCCACCGCGGCGCTGTTGAGCACGTGCCGCTCCCACAGCCGCGGCACCTCCCGCGGGCCGATGAGCCCGCGGGTGACGCCGTCGGAGGCCAGGCGGGCGACGTAGCGCTCGGCGTCGGGCAGCGCCGCCCCGAACACCGCGGCCGCGACCTCCGGGTCGGGTGGGGCGGGCGGGGCGGGTGCGTCGCTCACCGCTCCGGCAGGACCACGACGCGCCGGTTGGGCTCCTCACCCTCCGACTCGCTGCGGACGCCGGCGACACCGGCGATGACGTCGTGGACGACCTTGCGCTCGAACGGGTTCATCGGCGCCAGCCGCTCGGCCTGCCCGCTCTCGGCCACCCGCTCGGCGGCCTCGGCGGCCATGGCGGTCAGGGAGGCGCGGCGGCGGGCGCGGTAGCCGCCGATGTCGAGCATCAGCCGGCTGCGCACGCCGGTGGACTGCGCCACGGCCAGCCGGGTGAGCTCCTGCAGCGCCTCGAGCACCGCGCCGTCGGAGCCCACGAGGTCGTCGAGCTCGCCGCCGACGATGGCCACCGAGGCCCGGTCGCCCTCCACGTCGAGGTCGATGTCGCCGTCGACGTCGAGGATGTCGAGCAGGCGCTCGAGGTAGTCGCCGGCCACGTCGCCCTCGCGGACCAGCAGCTCGGTGCCGCCGCTGCGGCCGCCCGTGACGGCCACCTCGTCGGCCGGCTCGAGGGTCGCGTCGGCGCCGGTCTCGTCGGTGTCGGGGAGGTCGGCGGGCCCGTCCGGCACGCCGGTCGCGGGGCTGAGGACCGCGCCGGAGGTGGCCTCGGCGGTCGCGGCGGTGTCGGTGGCGGGGGAGTGCGGAACGCTCACGGAGGAACCTCCAGTCGGTGGGGGCAGCCGGGCGGACCCGGTGGTCAGGGAGCCGGCCGGCGCCGTCGGGGAACGGCGGGCACGGGCCGGCGGGGGCGTCCGGGGCGGAGCCGCCGGACGCGGGCTCAGCGGCGCTTGCGCTTGCCGCCGGTGCCGGCGGGGCGGCCGTGCGGCGCGCGGGGAGCCGGGCGGGGGCCCTTGCCGGCGCCGCGTGCGCCCTTGGCGCCGGCCGCGGTGCTGCCCGCGGCGGTCGCACCGCCGCCGGGGGAGCCGCTGCCGGGGGTGCTGTCGGCCGGGGGAGCGTCGGCCGGTCCCGCGGTGGTCGGCTCCACGGTGGCACCGTCCGCGCCGTTCCCGCCGCCGTCCACGGCCGGGGTGCCGTCACCGCCCTTGGTGAGGGCGACCCCCGGGGTGGCCGGGCGGCCGCCCTTGGGAGTGCGGACCGGCTTGGCGCCGGGCTTCGGAGCCAGGGTCTTCGGGTCGACGACGGGCTTCTCGGCCGCGGCCTTGGCCTGGGCGGCGGGGGAGCCGGGCGGGGGCATCCTGCGCAGGATGAAGAACTGCTGACCGAGGGTCCACAGGTTGTTGGTCATCCAGTAGAGCAGGACGCCGATCGGGAAGAAGAAGCCGGTGACGAAGAGGCTGACCGGCATGCCGTAGAGCAGCAGCTTCTGCACCATGGCGGCCTGGCCCTCGACCGGGCCGGAGCGCTTCATGATCTGCTTCTGCGTGACGTAGGTGGTCACGCACATGATCACCATGAGGGTCAGCGCGACGGCGCGGATGCCGCCCTGGGTGACCCCGGGGATGGCGAGGACGGCGTCGGCCTTGTCCCCGGTCATGGTGAACGACGCGGAGATGGGGGCGACCCCGAACAGCTTGGCCGAGGCCGCCTGCTGGGTGAGCTCGTAGCTCCAGCTGTAGAGCCCCTGGGCGCCGGGCTGCAGGCGGCGCAGCACGTGGAACAGCGAGAGGAAGACCGGGATCTGCGGCAGGATCGGCAGGCAGCCGGCCAGCGGGTTGACCCCGCGCTCCTTCTGCAGCTGCATCATCGCCTGGCTGAAGCCCTGCCGGTCGGCCCCGTACTGCTTGCGCAGCTTCTGGATCTCCGGCTGGATCTCCTGCATCGCCCGCTGGCTCTTGATCTGCTTGACGAACAGCGGGAACAGGATCAGGCGCACGGTGACGACGAGGAACACGATCGACAGCGCCCAGGTGAGGCCGCCGGCCGGGTCGAGGAACGTCGAGAACACCGAGTGCCACGTCTTCATGACGAAGGCGATCGCGGTGTACAGCCAGTCAAGCAACGCCAGCCTCCTGCTGCGGGGACCGGCGGTCAGCCGGCGGGGTCTCGGGGGCGGGACGACGCGCGACGTCGGCGGCGGCTCCCGAGGAGGGTGCCGCTGTCATCGACGTGCGGCCGTCGCCGCCGGTTCCGGGGGTGGTGCGCCCGGGTCGGGGCGCCGGGACGGGGTCGAAGCCCCCGGGGTGCCAGGGCGCGCACTTGAGCAGCCGCCGCAGCGCCAGCCAGGACCCGCGGCCGGCGCCGTGCACGGCGACCGCCTCGGCGGCGTAGGCGCTGCAGGTGGGTGCGAAGCGGCAGCGCGGTGGCAGGGCCGGGCTGATCGCCCGGGAGTAGAAGCCGATCGAGGCCAGCAGCGCGCGGGCGAGCGGGCCCCGGCGCACGGACCCCTCCGGCGGGCGGGCGCTCACGACCGGGTCCGCTCGGCGAGCAACCGGTCCAGGCCCGCGGCGAGGTCGCGGCGCAGCGTCTGCCACGAGGCCGTCCCGGCCTCGGGCCGGGCGCGGACCACCAGGTCGGCGGTGGCCGGCAGCCGGGGCAGCTCCTCGCGGACGGCCGCGCGCAGCCGCCGGGTCACGCGGTGGCGGACCACGGAGTTGCCGACCGCCCGGCCGACCACGAACCCGGCGCGGGGCCCGGGTGCGGCCGTCCCGACCGCTGCGGCGGCGTCCCCGGACACGTCGAGACCCCCGGCCGGGGAGACCGGGGGTCGGACGGGGAGGTAGTGGAGCACCATGGTCGGCCGACCGGCACGCCGGCCCGACCGGACGACCGCGGTGAACTCCGGACGCCGGCGCAGGCGGGCCTGCGCGGGCAGCACCTCAGGCGGAGAGCTTCTCGCGACCCTTGCGGCGACGGCCGGCGAGGATCGCGCGGCCCGCGCGGGTGCGCATCCGCAGCCGGAAGCCGTGGGTCTTCGACCGGCGGCGGTTGTTCGGCTGGAAGGTGCGCTTGCTCACGGGGTACTCCTACGGCAGGACGTCGGCGGTGCGGGCCCGCCGGGGGGCAGGCACGCGGCGGGGCACGGTCGGATCGGCGCGATCCGCGTACCGGGCCCCGGTGGCGGGCTCCGCGCGGCTCCGCCCTCCACGGGAGGACGGGCGCACGGACTCCGCCCATCATAACCAGGGGCCGGGCCGATCCCGCCGCCGGCGCGGGCCGGATCCCCACGGGCACCCCCGCGGAGCCGCCCCGGCCGGGCCGACCCGCCAGGCTGCACCGGCCGGGCGGACGGATGGTGTCGGCGCGCCGACGGTCGAGGGACGACACGCCGAACGACACGCGCACCGCGCGCCCCACCGGCACCCCGGCGTCGTTGCCGGGCTGTGGACGGGGCTGTTAGCGTCGCCCCCGCTCTGGACCGGGCAGCCCTGTCCGGTCCGCGAGCCGACCATCCGGTCGACCGACCGCCGTCCGCCCCGAGCCGTCTCCCGACCTCCCTCCCGACCAGCGACGACGCCGGTACCGACCCGCACCCGCGAGTCGACAAGGCGCCGTGTCGCCGGTCGTGCACAGCCTGTGGACACTCGTGTGGAACCCGTGTGTCCGGATGTCCACAACCGGGCAGCCGCGGCGCCGGGACCCGGGGGCGCACGGAGGTCGGTTCCGGGGACGAGAACAGCTTGGGGAGGACACGGTCATGGCCGATGCCACGGTTGACCTGGCGGAGGTCTGGGACTCGGTCCGCGGACGGCTGTCGACCAGCCTGACCCGGCAGCAGAACGCGATGCTCAACCTCACCCGGCCGGTGGGTCTGGTGGGGGGCACCGCGGTGCTCGCCGCCCCCAACGAGTTCACCCAGACCGTGCTGGAGTCCCGCATGCGCCGGGTGCTGGCCGAGGCGCTGTCCGAGCAGCTCGGCCGCGACATCGGCGTCGCGATCCAGCTGGAGGACAGCCCGGCCGACGCCGGCCAGGAGCCCCCGCCCCCCACCCGCCGGCCGTGGACGCCGCCGGCCGACGAGCTCACCGACGAGGACCGCGAGCGCGAGGACGACGGCCGCAGCGCCTTCGGGGTGCGCAGCGACGCCCGCCCACTGGAGCGCTCCCCGTTCGACGGCCCCGCGTTCGACCCCGCCGACGCCCCGCGCGGGGGGCGCGACGGCGAGCGGTACGGCGAGGAGCCCTACGGCGCCCCCCGGACCGGGGACCCCTACGGCGGCCGCTACGAGCCGGCGCGGGCCGACGGCCGGCCCTCGCCCGAGGCGCCGTTCGAGCCGTACCCGCCGGTCGCCGCGCCCGGCGGGGAGCCCGCCGACGGCGCGGGGGAGTGGGGCGGCAGCGACTGGAGCCCCGCGGTCCGCCCGCGCGGCTCCGGCCGGCGGCGCGGCGTGCGCCCGGGCGAGGGCGCCGAGGTGCTGCCCTTCGACCTCGGCGACGACGGCGCGGACACCGCACCCGACGAGGCCGAGGCGGCCCCGCGCCGCCCGGGCACCCGCGGCGGCGGGGCGGTGCCGCTGTTCGGCGACCGCCGCCCGCCGGTCGGTCAGGACCCGGGGCTCAACCCCAAGTACGTCTTCGACAGTTTCGTCATCGGCAACAGCAACCGGTTCGCCCACGCGGCGGCGGTGGCGGTGGCCGAGGCCCCGGCACGGGCCTACAACCCGCTGTTCGTCTACGGCGACTCCGGGCTGGGCAAGACCCACCTGCTGCACGCCATCGGCCACTACGCGGCGCGGATGTTCCCCAACGTGCGGGTGCGCTACGTCAGCACCGAGGAGTTCACCAACGAGTTCATCAACCTGGTGCACTCCGGGCGGGCCGAGGACTTCCGCCGGCGTTACCGGGACATCGACTTCCTGCTCATCGACGACATCCAGTTCCTGGAGCGCGCCGAGCGGACGCAGGAGGAGTTCTTCCACACCTTCAACACGCTCCACAACGCCAGCAAGCAGATCGTCATCACCTCCGACCGGGCGCCGAAGAAGCTGACGACGCTGGAGGACCGGCTGCGCACGCGGTTCGAGTGGGGTCTGATCACCGACGTCCAGGCCCCGGACCTGGAGACCCGCATCGCCATCCTCCGGAAGAAGGCCTACGGCGAGCGCCTGCAGGTGCCCGACCCGGTGCTGGAGTTCATCGCCAGCAAGGTGCAGACCAACATCCGCGAGCTCGAGGGCGCCCTCATCCGGGTGACCGCCTTCGCCAGCCTCAACAAGCAGCAGGTCGACCTGCCGCTGGCCGAGCTGGTGCTCAAGGACCTCATCAGCGACGAGCAGGGCCCGCAGATCACCGCGGCGATCATCATGGCGGCGACCGCGGAGTACTTCTCCGTGACGATGGAGGAGCTGCAGGGCTCCAACCGCAGCCGCACGCTGGTCAACGCCCGCCAGATCGCGATGTACCTGTGCCGGGAGCTGACCGAGCTGTCGCTGCCGCGCATCGGTGCCTCCTTCGGCGGCAAGGACCACACCACGGTCATGCACGCCGTCAAGAAGATCACCAACCTGATGAGCGAGCGCCGGGCGACGTACACGCAGGTCACCGAGCTGACCGCCCGCATCAAGAGCCGCGCCCGCCAGTAGCGCCGGCGCCCCGCCGTCGCCCGGCGTCCTCGCCTCCCGCTCCTCCGGCCGCCGTCCCCGCGCACCCCGCGGTGGACGGCGGCCGTCGGCTGTCCACAAGCCGACGGCGGTGTGGACGGGTCGCCGTGCCGCGGCGGACCGCGGTTTCGCGGCCGGTCACCTGCCTCGCGGCTGTCGACACGTCGAGGAGTTGTCCCCAGGGATGTGCACACCCTGGGGAGATCGTGATCAGGGTGTGACCGCGGGTGCCGGTCCCGCCGCGTCACGCCGTGTCGTCCCCAGGTCACTCCCCAGCGTGTGAACCCAGCCGGAACACGGCCCCGACCTGCGCGTTCGGACTCCCGCCGCGCCGCCGTCCCCACCCCGGGCAGGGTCCCGGGGCCGCCTCGCGGCCGTCCGGAGCGGGCACGCGGCCCGGGGTGGGCACGGACTGGGGACATCCCGGGGGAGGACCGGGGACAGCGCGTGGACGACGGGGGGTGGCTGTGCACGGCCGTCGAGATGTCCACGTGTCGACAACAGCGGAACGCCGGTTGCCCACACCGAGCCAACATGTCGACTCGGGCGCTGACCTGCACGAAGGGCCTCGATCCCCAGCTTCCACACCAGTGATGACGGAGATGAGGGATGTATCTCGGGGAGTCCTTGAACCCCAGTAGGGCTGGGGACGCTCCGGCCCGGGGGCCCGGGAGAGCGGCAGCAGGGACGACGACGGCACGGGAGAGGAGCAGGCTGGAGGGACGGGAGGGAACGCCTGATCGGGTCCCGGCTTCCCCCCTGTCGGCCCCGACGGGCACGATGACCCCGCAGGAAGCGGCAGAGCACCACCCCCGGCCCGCACGGACGCCGGGGACCGCGGGTGCGCAGACGACAGCAGTGGACCGTGCAGAGCTGGGGTGGGTCGGTCATGGAGTTCCGGGTGACACGCGAGGTGCTCGCCGATGCCGTCGCGTGGACGGCGCGCAGCCTGCCGCCGCGCCCGTCCGTGCCGGTGCTGGCCGGCATCCTGCTGGAGGTCGACGGCAGCCAGCTGTCGGTGTCCGGCTTCGACTACGAGGTCTCCGCCCGCGCGGAGGTCGACGTGCAGGCCGCCGAGAGCGGGCGGGTGCTCGTCCCGGGGCGGCTGCTGGCCGAGATCACCCGCGCGCTGCCGCCGCACCCGGTCGACATCCGCGCCGAGGGCCCCCGGCTGTCGATCACCTGCGGCAACGCGCGGTTCAGCCTGCCGACGCTGCCGGCGGAGGACTACCCGTCGCTGCCGGCCATGCCGTCGTCGGCCGGCGTCGTCGACAGCGACGTCTTCGCCGAGGCGGTCGGCCAGGTCGCCGTCGCCGCCGGGCGCGACGACACCCTGCCCATGCTCACCGGCGTGCGCCTGGAGATCGAGGACGACCGGGTGACGCTGGCGGCCACCGACCGCTACCGGCTGGCGGTGCGCGAGTTCGCCTGGCGGCCGGAGACCCCCGGGATCTCGGCCGCGGTGCTGGTGCCGGCGCGCACGCTGGCCGACGCCGCGCGCACGCTGACCAGCGGCCCGGAGATCACCGTCTCGCTGTCCTCGGGCGGCTCGGGCGAGGGCATCCTGGGCCTGTCGGGCAAGGACCGGCAGACCACCACCCGGCTGCTCGACGCCGAGTTCGTCAAGTACCGCGCGATCATGCCGTCGGAGTCCAGCGCGAGCGCGACCCTGCCGGTCGTGCAGTTCACCGACGCCGCCAAGCGCGTGGCGCTGGTCGCCGAGCGGGGCACGCCGCTGCGCTGCGAGTTCACCCCCGGCCAGGTCACCCTGCGCGCCGGCGGCAGCGACGACGAGGGCCAGGCCGAGGAGCGCTGCGACGTCGAGTTCGACGGCGACCCGCTGACCATCGGCTTCAACCCGACGTTCCTGCTCGACGGGCTCGCCGCGGTGCACACCGGCCGGGCGCGGATGGACTTCACCAGCCCGCTCAAGCCGGCCGTGCTCTCCGGCGTGGAGGAGCCGGCCGCCGACGACGCCGACGGCGGCCGCCCGGCCGAGCGGCCCGGCAGCTACCGCTACCTGATCATGCCGGTGCGCCTGCCCGGCTAGCGGCCGCGCGAGGTGTCCCCGGCAGCCGACGCGGGCACCGCACAGCCCGCGGGCACCGCACCGTCGCGTGCGCCCGCGCCATGACGACCTGCGAGGGAAGGACGGAGCCGTGCAGCTGGGGCTGATCGGGCTGGGCAAGATGGGCGGCAACATGGCCACGCGGCTGCGCCGCGCGGGTCACGAGGTGGTCGGCTTCGACCACCACCCGGAGAAGCGCGACGTCGACAGCCTCGAGGCGCTCGTCGGCGCGCTGTCGGCGCCGCGGGTGGTGTGGGTGATGGTCCCGGCGGGGGACCCGACCCGGGAGACGGTGCGCCAGCTCGGTGAGCTGCTGGAGCCCGGCGACGTCGTCGTCGACGGCGGGAACTCGAAGTTCACCGACGACAAGGTGCACGCGCAGATGCTCGGGGAGAAGGGCGTCGGCTACGTCGACTGCGGCGTCTCCGGCGGGGTGTGGGGCCTGGAGAACGGCTACGCGCTCATGGTCGGCGGGTCGACGGAGGACGTCGCCAAGGTGCAGCCGGTCTTCGACGCGCTGCGGCCGCCGTCACCGACCGACGAGTCGGGCCAGGAGATGCCCGGCGCGGGCTTCGTGCACGCCGGCCCGGTGGGCGCCGGCCACTACGCGAAGATGGTCCACAACGGCATCGAGTACGCGCTCATGCAGGCCTACGGCGAGGGCTACGAGCTGCTGGCCGCCGTCGACCTGATCGAGGACGTCCCCGGTGTCGTCGCCTCGTGGACGCAGGGCACCGTGATCCGGTCCTGGCTGCTGGACCTGCTGGTCCGCGCGCTGCAGGAGGATCCCGCCCTGGAGAAGATCACCGGGTACGCCAACGACTCCGGCGAGGGCCGCTGGACGGTCCAGGAGGCCATCGACCACGCCGTCCCCATGCCGACGATCGCCGCGTCGCTGTTCGCGCGGTTCGTCTCCCGCCAGGAGGACTCGCCGACCATGAAGGCCGTCGCCGCGCTGCGCCAGCAGTTCGGCGGGCACGCCGTCCACGCGGTCCAGGCGCAGGAGGTCGAGCGCCCCGCATGAGGAAGGACCCCCCTGCCCCCCGCCCCTCGCAGGCTCGCGGCGGGACCCTGCAGGGGGGCCGTTCCAGCACCTCACCACTCGGGGGCTGAGGTGTACGTCCGGCACCTGCAGCTCGTCGACTTCCGCAGCTGGGAGAAGGTCGACCTCGCCCTGCGGCCCGGTCCCACCGTGTTCGTCGGCCGCAACGGCGAGGGCAAGACCAATCTCGTCGAGGCGGTCGGCTACCTCGCGACCCTGGGCAGCCACCGGGTGTCCGGCGACGCGCCGCTGGTCCGGCACGGCGCGGGCCAGGCGGTGGTGCGGGCGGCGCTGCGCCGCGAGGACCGCGAGCTGTTGGTGGAGGTGGAGGTCAACCCGGGCCGGGCCAACCGCGTCCGGGTCAACCGCTCCCCGCTGCCGCGGCCGCGCGAGCTGCTCGGCCTGGTCAAGAGCGTGCTGTTCGCACCCGAGGACCTCGCGCTGGTCCGCGGCGACCCGGCCGAGCGGCGGCGGTTCCTCGACGACCTGCTGGTCAGCCGCACGCCGCGGCTGGCCGGGGTGCGCAGCGACTACGACCGGGTGCTGCGGCAGCGCAACGCCCTGCTCAAGACCGCGCGGCTGGCCCGCGGTGATGCGCTGGCCACGCTCGACGTCTGGGACGCCCACCTGGTCGAGCTCGGCGGGCAGCTGCTGGCCGCCCGCCTGGCGCTGGTGGCCGACCTGGCCCCGCACGTCGCCCGGTCCTACGCCGCCGTCGCCGGGCCGGGTGCCGCGGCCGCCGGCCTCGGCTACGCGAGCACCGTGCCGCTGGCCGGTGACGGCGCCCCGCTGGCCGCCGGGGAGCCGACGCCGCGGGCGGGCGACCTGTCGGCGGCGCTGCGCGAGCGGATCGCCGAGCGGCGCCGCGAGGAGGTCGACCGCGGCATGACGCTGGTCGGCCCGCACCGCGACGACCTCGTGCTGCACCTGGGGCCCGCGCCGGCCAAGGGGTTCGCCAGCCACGGCGAGTCGTGGTCGCTGGCGCTGGCTCTCAAGCTCGGCTGCTTCGCGCTGCTGCGCGCCGACGGCGAGGAGCCGGTGCTCGTCCTCGACGACGTCTTCGCCACTCTCGACGCCGGCCGGCGGGCCGCCCTGGCCGACGTCGCCCGCTCCGCCGAGCAGACCCTCATCACCGCCGCGGTCCTCGACGACGTGCCCGGGGAGCTGCGCGGCGCGCGGGTGGAGGTCGGCGCGGGCACGGCCGTCCTGGTGGCCGACGAGGAGGGACCCGAGTGAGCGACGAGCGGCCCGCACGGCCCAGCGACATCGCCCGCGCCGCGCTGGAGGCGGCCCGCGCGGCCTCGGCGGCGCGCCCGGCGCCCACCCGCCGCCGGGTGGCCGGCCCGCGGCGGAACTGGACCGGCCCGCGCCCGGGCGACGACGACCCGCAGCCGCTGGCCCGGCTGGTCGACTCGCTGGTCAGCGCGCAGGACTGGACCGAGAACACCCGCGTCGGCGCGGTGTTCGGCCGCTGGTCGGCGCTGGTCGGCCCCGACATCGCGGCGCACTGCCGGCCCGAGACCCTCACCGAGGGCGAGTTGCTCGTCGTCGCCGAGTCCACGGCGTGGGCCACCCAGCTGCGGCTGCTCGCCCCCACGATCCTGGCCCGGCTGCGCGCCTCGGTCGGCGGGGACGTGGTGACCCGGTTGCGCGTTGTCGGACCGACGGCCCCGAGCTGGAAGAAGGGCCCGCGGTCGGTCCGCGGACGGGGCCCCCGCGACACGTACGGATGAGGACGGTGCCCCGATGAGCAGCCCGCGCGACGACCGGCCGCACGACGACGACCCCCGCGACGACGACTCCCGCGACGACGACCCCCGCGACCGCGGCGGCTGGCAGGAGCCGGCCCACCTCGGCGACGGCGAGCCCGGCGGCCCGCGGGACGGTGAGCGCGAGCCGGCCGCCGGCCCGGGACCGGTGACCTGGGCGCCGCCCGCCCGCCGCCCGCGCACCCCCGGCGTCGTCGAGCAGGTGTTCCGCTACCAGGGCGACCCCGTCGGCGCGCAGGGCTGGGCGCTGCAGCAGGGCTGGGAGATCTCCGACGGGACCGCACCGCAGGACGCCGTCCTCGCCGAGCTGGTGGCCACCGCCCCGGTGCGGGCGAGCCGGGACCACCGCCCCGCCGGGGTGATGCGCGGCCGCGCCGGCACCCTCGAGCTCGTCGCGTTCGACGTCGTCTTCGTCGACAAGCGGACGACGGTGCCCGAGTACGCGGTCACCGCGGCGCCGGTGCTGCTGCCGCTGCCCCCGCTGCGCCTCTCGCCGGCCCGGTTCTGGCGGCACCGCACCGGCGGCCTGCTGCACGTCCCGAGCGGCGACCCCGCCTTCGACGCCCGCTGGGTGCTGCTGGCCGCGGAGGACGGCCCGGGCGTGCGGCGGCTGGTGGAGGACGCGACGGTGCGCGGCCTGCTGATGGGCAGCGACGACGGCGACGAGTTCTGGACCGCGGCCGGCCACCTCGCCGCCGTCCGCCCCGACGGCCAGCGTCCCGAGCTCATCGAGCACCACGCCCGGCTGCTGGGCGCGATGGTGGCCGCGCTCGCCGGCGTCTTCTGATCGCTCCGTGACCACTCCCGGGACCGCTGCCGAGCAGGCGCCGGCCGCGGGGCTGCGCGAGCTGCTGCCGCTGGTCCGCCCGCACCGCCGGCCGCTGCTGCTGGCGGCGGGGCTGTCCCTGGTGGGCGCGGCGGCGGCGCTGGCCCAGCCGGCGCTCACCGGCCGGGTCATCTCCGCCGTCGGCGCCGGTGACCCGCTGCTGCCCGTCGTCTCGCTGCTCCTGCTGGTGCTCGTCGCCGGGGCGGTGCTCAGCGCGGTCCAGTCCTACCTGCTGCAGCGCACGGGGGAGGGCGTCGTCCTCTCCACCCGCCGGACGGTCGCCGACCGGCTGCTGCGGCTGCCGGTGGCCGAGTACGACCGCCGCCGCACCGGCGACCTGATGTCCCGGGTCGGCGCGGACACCACGCTGCTGCGGGCCACGGTCACCTCCGGCGTCATCGAGGTGGCCGGCTCGGCGGTGGTCGCCGTCGGCGCGCTGGTGGCGATGGCCCTGGTCGACGTCTGGCTGCTGCTGGTGACCGTCACCGCCGTCGCCGTCGGCATGACCGTCGTGGTGGCCAGCAGCCGGCGGGTGCGCGCGCTGTCGCGCCGGGCGCAGGACGAGGTCGGCGCGATGACGGCGGCCGTGGAGCGCGCGCTGTCGGCGGTGCGCACCATCCGCGCCAGCGGCGCGACCGCGCGGGAGGTCGACGCCGTCGGGGTCAGCGCGCAGCGGGCCTACCGCGCCGGCGTGGCGGTGGCCCGGGTGCAGGCGCTCGTGCAGCCCGCGGGCTCGATCGCCGTCCAGGGCGCGTTCCTCGCCGTGCTGGGGCTGGGCGGCTACCGGGTGGCCACCGGCTCGATCGCCGTCGCCGACCTGGTGGCGTTCATCCTCTACCTGTTCCTGCTGGTGATGCCGCTGGGCCAGGCGGTCTCGGCGTGGACGCAGCTGCAGACCGGGCTGGGGGCGCTGGCCCGCATCCAGGAGGTGCTCGTCCTCGAGCCCGAGCGCGACGACGTCCCCGAGGCCGGCGGCGCGGCCACGACGGCGCCCCGGGTGCCGGCGGCCGGGGTCCCGCTGCTCGAGCTCGACGGCGTCTCGTTCAGCTACCCCGACGGCACCCGGGTGCTCGACGGGGTCTCCCTCACCGTGCCGGCGGGCAGCCGGGTCGCGCTGGTCGGGCCCTCGGGTGCCGGCAAGTCGACGGTGCTGGCGCTGGTCGAGGGCTTCTACCCGCTGACCGGCGGCGCGATCCGGTGGGCCGGCACCGACGTCCGCGAGCTGCCGCGGGCGGCGCTGCGCGCGCAGCTGGGCTACGTCGAGCAGGAGGCGCCGGTGCTGGCCGGCATGGTGCGGGAGAACCTGCTGCTGGCCGCGCCGCACGCCGCCGACGACGAGCTGTGGGCGGTGCTCGCCGAGGTCGGCCTGACCGGTGTGGTGCAGCGCTCCCCGCGCGGGCTGGACGTGCCGGTCGGCGACGAGGGCGTGCTGCTGTCCGGCGGCGAGCGGCAGCGGCTGGCCATCGCCCGGTCGCTGCTGGCCCGCCCGGCGCTGCTGCTGCTCGACGAGCCGACCGCCAGCCTCGACGCCCGCAACGAGGGGCTGCTGCGCGAGACGCTCGCCGCCGCGGCCGCCGACCGGGCGCTGCTGGTGGTCGCCCACCGGCTGTCGACCGTGCTCGACAGCGACCAGATCGTGGTGCTCGACGGCGGCCGCGTCGTCGCGCGCGGCACCCACGACGAGCTGGTGGAGAACAGCCCGCTCTACCGCGAGCTCGCCTCCGCCCAGCTCCTGGTGTGAGGGGGTGCACGATCAGGTCACCTGATCGTGGGGGGGGGGGGGGGGCCGCCCCGCCCCCCGGGGCGGCGGGCGGCGGGGCGGGGCGGGGGGGAG
>NZ_JBJGYI010000017.1:0-96224 GCF_054049915.1 Geodermatophilus sp. SYSU D00766 | reverse complement strand
AGAACACCATACCCAGCTCCCCCGCGACCACCCCCCCCCCCCCCCCCCGCCCCCCCCCCCCCCCCCCGCCGCCCCCGCGCGCCCCCCCCCCCCCACGGATCCGCGCGCCGCCGGCCGCTCGCGGCCAGCAGGGGACCGGCCCGGGCGGAGAGGTCGCCGGCGGCGACCCGGCGGGCCGCGGAGGAGACCGCCTGCAGCGGGCGGGCCAGCCGCCGGGCGACGAGGAGGCCGAGCAGCGCCCCGAGCCCGGCGGTGAGGGCGGTGAGCAGTCCCAGCTCGGCCGCGCCGTCGAAGTCGCCGCCGCGGATCTGGGACTCGACGAGGGCGGCGGTCCCCGGCGGCAGCCGCCGCTCGAAGTAGACCAGCGTCACCGGCAGGGCGAGCAGCGCGGTGAACGCCGCGACCGCCGCCATGGCGACCACCAGCCGGACGGCGATGCTGCGCCGGGGCCAGACCGGCCGGCGCCCGGTGCCGCCGGCGCTCACGGCGAGGGCGGTGCGGGTGCGCGACGCAACCGGTAGCCCGCGCCGCGCACCGTCTCCAGCAGCCCGTCCTCGCCCGCGGCGGTCAGCTTGCGGCGCAGGTTGGACAGGTGCGCGTCGACGACGCGGTCGAGCGCGGCCGACCCCGGCAGGGCGGCGTCGAGCAACTGCGCGCGGGTGAGCACCCGGCCGGCGGACCGGGCCAGGTGCTCCAGCAGCCGGTACTCGCTCAGGGTGAGCGGCAGCGGCCGGCCGCCGACGGTGGCGGTCAGGGCGGCGGGGTCGATCTCCAGCGGGCCGACCCGCAGCACCCGCGGCGGTCGCGGGCCCGGCGCGGTCCGGCGGAGGACGGCCCGCACCCGGGCGACGACCTCGGGCGGGCTGAAGGGCTTGAGCACGTAGTCGTCGGCGCCCATGTGCAACCCGAGCAGCTTGTCCACGTCCTCGTCCCGCGCCGTCACCATGATCACCGGGGTGGGCGCCGACGAGCGGATGCGGCGCAGCACCTCGAAGCCGTCGAGGCCGGGCAGCCGCACGTCGAGGAGGACGAGGTCCGGGCGCAGGCCCCGGTGGCGCTCCACGGCGCTGACCCCGTCCGCGGCACGGGCGGTCCGGTACCCGCCGCGGTGCAGGTAGGCCTCGAGGACCTCGGCGATCTGCGGCTCGTCCTCGACGACGAGCACCAGCGGCTGTGGCCCGGCCGGCGGGACGGTCGCGGGGATGCTCACGGCGGCGACCGTAGCGACCGGCCCGTGCCCGCGGGCGCCGTCTTCACCGGGCCTTGACGCGTCCTTCGACCGGCCTCGACGCGCCGTCCCCACCGTTGCTCCCGTCCCGCCGCGGAGCCGCCGCGGCGGCTCCGCGGGAGGGGAGGAGCGGTGGTGCGACGGCTCTTCCGGCGGTACCCGGTGGCGTCGCTGTGGACGGTGGCGGTGCTCCTGGAGGTCGGGCTGATCGCCGCGTTCCTGCTCACCGGCGCCCAGGAGACGGCGGACCAGGCCCTCGAGGAGTCCGGCATCGGGTTCAACACCGACCTGGTGACCGCCGTTCGGGTGGTGGCCGAGGCGCCGTACGCGGCGGGGGCGGTCGGGCTGGCGATCGCCCAGGTCGCCGCGCCGGACCTCGCCCTGCTCGTCGTGGCCGGCCTCGGGGCCGGCTCGGCCGGCCTGCTGGCCGTGCGCCGCCGCTGGCGGCCGTGGTCGCGCGAGGTGGGACGGCGGCGCGGGCTGAGGGTCTGGGCGGTGACGATCGCGGTGTTCTCGGCGATGAACCTGGCCTCGGCCGGACTGCACCGGCTGACGCTGCACGACGCCGGCTTCCGGTACTCGCCGCCGGCGCTGTCCCTGTCGTTCACCGCGGCGTTCCTCGTGGCGGTGTTCCTGGACGCCGGCGCGGTGTTCGAGGAGAGCGCCTGGCGCGGTTTCGCGCTGCCGCTGCTGCAGGCCCGGTACGCGCCGGTGGTCGCCTCCGGAGTGCTCGGGGTGCTGTGGTCGGCGTGGCACGTGCCGGTGAAGTTCGACCTGGTGCTGCGCTACGGGCCGGGCGGGTCCGCGGCCCTGTTCGCGGTGCTGACCGTGAAGTTCGTGCTGCTCAGCCTGGTGATGGCGTACTTCTGCAACCGCGTCGGGATCAGCGTCCCGCTGGCGATCGCGATGCACGGGCTGTCGAACGACTCGGTGCGCCTGGGCGGGTACGTCGACAGCGACGTCCTCGCCGACGTGCTGCTGAGCGAGGTGAACCTGGTGATCCCGATGGCAGTCGTCGCGGCCGTGCTGGTGTGGCGCACCCGGGGCCGGCTGGGCCTGCCCGCCGGACCGCCCGCCGTCCGGACCCCGCTCACGGCGGGAGCCGGACGGTGAGCCGGCAGGCGGACCGTGCCGCCGCCGAGCGGGCGCTGGAGGAGGCCGGGCGGGAGGCGCTCGCGGCCCTGCGGCCCCTGCTCGCCGTTCCCGCGGACCCGGGTTCCCGCAGCCATCGGGAGCTGCGGGCGCAGGCCGCACTGCTCCGCCGCGCCGCCGACCGGGTCGAGGCGTGGGCGGACGCGGCGGGTCGTGCTCGCCGACACGGTCGACGACGTTGACTGATACCCCCATGGGGTATACAACGGTCGGCGTCGACCGAGGAGGACGAGATGACGACGCACACGGCACACGGACACGGCACGGACGACGCCGTGAAACACCGGGGCACGCACCACCACGGGACGCACCACCACGGCACGCGCGCCCCGGGCCCGGTTCCCTGGTCCGCGGCGGTGCAGGCCACGCTGCACTGCCTCACCGGCTGTGCCATCGGCGAGGTGCTCGGCATGGTGATCGGCACCGCGCTGGGGTGGGGGACCGCGGCCACGGTCGTGCTGGCGGTCGCCCTGGCCTTCGTCTTCGGCTACGCGCTGACCATGCGCGGCGTGCTGCGGGCCGGCCTGCCGTTCCGCCGGGCGCTGCGGGTGGCGCTGGCCGCCGACACGATCTCGATCGCGGTGATGGAGCTGGTCGACAACGCCGTCGTGGTGTCGGTGCCGGGCGCCATGGAGGCCGGCCTGTCCTCGGCACTGTTCTGGCTGTCGCTCGCCGGCGCGTTCGCCGTCGCCTTCGTGGTCACCACCCCGGTCAACCGCTGGCTGATGGGCCGCGGCCGCGGGCACGCCGTCGTCCACGCCTACCACTGACCCCCACCGGCGGCCGTCCTCCGCGGAGGACGGCCGCCGTGCGAACGAGGGTCCCGGGCCGGTGCTGCTGCTCGGGGTGGTCAGCCCTCCCGGAGTCGGGACGGGGAACGGCCGTCGAGGAACTCCCGCCAGGTGCGACCGCCGGAGCGGTTGCCGGGAGCGAGGTTGGCGCCGGCTCGCAGCGCCGCCCCCACCGCGCCGGGCAGGGGCAGTTCCAGCACCGGCCGGTGACGCCCGGCGTCGTCGAGGCGTTCCCGGACGAGGTCGGCGACGCGGAGGACCTCCGGTCCGCCGAGGTCGGCCAGCCTGGTCGCCGGCCCGGACGCCACGGCGTCCGCGAGCCGTCGGGCGACCTCGTCGACGTCGATCGGCTGGATCCGCGAGCCCCGCGGGACGGGCACCAGCGGGAGTCTCGTCATTCGGTCGACGAGGTCGAGGGTGAACTCGTGGAACTGGGTGGCGCGCAGGACCGTCGCCGGCACCCCCGACCGCGCGACGGCGGCCTCGGCGGCCAGCTTGGCCCGGTAGTAGGTCAGCGGGATGCGGTCGACGCCCACGATGGAGACGTAGACGACGTGCGGTCGGTCCGCCTCGCGTGCCGCCTCGAGCAGGCGCTCGGTCCCCTCGACGTCGACCGTCCGGGAGGCCCGGGGGTCCGTGGCGCAGTGCACGACGGCGCCGACGCCGGCCACGGCCGCCGTCAGGCCGGCCCCGGTGCCCAGGTCCGCCACGGACACGTCCACCCCCGGCAGCGGCGGCTCGGCGGGGCGCCGGGTCAGGATCCGCACGCGGCACCCGTCGGCGGTCAGGGCCCGGCACACCCGTCGTCCGAGGAGCCCGGTGCCGCCGGTGACGAGCACGGTTGTCATCGCGATCTCCCTCCGTCACGCCTGGTTGGCGGAGGGAGCGTCGCCACCGGGCCTTGACGGCCGGTTGCCCCGTCGCGTGCGCGCCGTGTCAAGCGGACGCCAAACCGCCGCCGGCACCGTCGGGGCGAGACACCCGGCCCCCTGGAGGCGCGATGACCGCCCGCGGCTCACCGGCCGGCATCGTCTTCCGGCGACTGGACGGCGACGGTGACCGGCGCCGGGCCGCGCGCCTGCTCCCCGCCTGCGTGCTCGACGACCACGACGCCACCTGCCAGTGGTACGGGCTGTGCGACCTGACCGCGACGGAGGTCACCGACCTGGCGGGTGTCGTGGTGGTCCGCTCGCTGGGACCGCGGCGGTCCCGCCTGTGTGCTCTCGCCGTGCCGACGGCCCACCGCGGGTCCGGGCTGGGACGGCGGTTGGTGCGCGAGGTGGCCGACCGGCTCCGGGCGGTGGGTGTGGGGGAGCTGACCGCCTCGTCGACCCTCGACGACCGGCTGGCCGGCCTCCTCCGGCAGGAGGGGTTCGCCGGACGGGGCCGGTCTCAGGCCGGCGGTCCGGTGACGCTGTCGCTGCCGCTGTGACCGAACGCTCCAGTGGCCGCAGCGGTCCCGGCGGCACGTCGCTCGAGCACGGGTGAGCCCTGCTCCCGGGCGACCCTGACCGCCCGCTGCAGACTGCCGTGGGCCTCCTCCCTCCGGGGCGGGTCCACCGCCAGCAGGGACAGCGCCCGGAGCCGGTGCAGCTCGGACTCGTAGAGCCGCTCCCCGGTGCGGGCCACCCGGGCCAGGGCATCCTCGAGCAGGCGCAGTGCCTCGGCGGGCTCGTCGTTGTGCAGGTGGGCCTCGGCCAGCAGACCGATCCCCCACGCGAGCAGGTGCTGGGCACCTCCGGCCTCGATCCGGTGGAGGTGGCGGCGCAGGTCGGTGATCGCCTCCGCGGGACTGCCCTCGAGGGCCCGGAGCCATCCGAGCACCACGGCCGCGTACCCGCCGGGCGTGGGGATGCGCCAGCGCTCGGCCAGGTCCAGCGCCTCGGCGGCCCGGGTGCGCGCCGTCGGGAGGTCGCGCCCGAGGGCGGCGACGAGGGCGGCACCGGGTGGCGGCGACGGCGTGGGCGTACGGCGACGCCTCCCGTGCCTCCTCCACCGCGGCGGTCAGGAGACCCGCCGCCGCACCGGACTCGCCGAGCGGGGCGAGCACCGCGGCGAGCTGCAGCTGCAGGGGCACCCGAGGTGGCAGGAACTCGCGCGACCGGTCCGCCCGGGCCGATGCCCGCAGCGCGCGCTCGAGGTGTTCCCGGGCCGGGACCAGCCGGCCCTGGCACCACAGGGTGCGACCGAGCGACAGGTGGCCTGCGAGCAGCCCGTCCGGGTCGTCGCCGTGCCGCGCCACGTCGAGCACCGCCTCGGCGAGCTCGCCGGCGCGGCGGTGGTCGGCCCGCGCGAAGGCCACCTCGTAGAGGCTCCGCAGGGCGGCCAGCCGGGACGGCCCGTCCTCCAGCTCCTCCGCCAGCTCGCGGGCACGCGTGAAGCAGGCCCACGCCACCTCGCTGCCGGTGCCGTGGGCCTGGACCGACAGCGAGCCGAGGCGCAGCTGGACACCCAGCTCGGCGGCCGAGCGGTCCGGCGACGCCGGCGTGGCGGCGATCAGGTCCAGGGCGCGGTGCAGCTGCCGCTCGGCCTCCTCGTGGGCGAGGGTCTGGAGGCACTGCTCCGCGGCGGCCACGACGTGCGGGATGGCCTGCCCGGCGCCGACCACCGGTGCGGCCAGCCACCAGTGGTGGGCCAGCTGCAGCACGGAGCCCGCGTCGTCGCCGCGGTGGTCCAGCAGCGCCTGCGCCACCCGGGCGTGCAGCCGTGCCCGCCGGGCGTGGCTGATCTCGCCGTAGATGGCCTCGCGGACCAGGGCGTGCGCGAAGCGGAAGCGGCCGACCTCGGCCGGGTCCTCGACCACGAGTCCGGCCGACACGGTGAGCTCGACGGCGGACAGCGCGTCGTCGTCGTCGAGCCCGGTCACGCGGCGGACGACGTCGAGGTCGAACTCCTGACCGACGACCGCCGAGACGAGCAGCACCGTCCGGGTCTGGTCGGGGAGCCGGCGCAGCCGCCGGCGGAGGACGTCGCGCACGCCGGCGGGCACCTCCTGGGTGACCAGTGACGCGGCCTCGGCCGGGCTCCGCCCGGGCCGGCCACCGGTGGCGAGCAGGCGGAGCACCTCGATCACGAAGAACGGATTGCCGCCGGTGCGGTCGCGGACCAGCCGGGCCAGGTCGTCGTCCGGGTCGATCCCGGCGGAGGACGCGAGGATCCGCGCCACGTCGGCGACGTCCAGGCCGGCCAGCTGCAGCCGGTCCACCGGAGCCACCCGGGCCAGCTCGGCGAGGGTGTCGGCGAGGGCCTCGCCGCCGTCGAGGCTCCGGTCCCGGTACGTCACCAGCACCACGACGGGGACGTCGGCCAGCGTCGTCGCGAGGTGGCCCAGCAGCCGGTGGGAGGCGACGTCGGCCCACTGCAGGTCGTCGAGGACCAGCAGCAGGCGCCGGCCGGCGGCCAGCTCGCGCAGCGCCGCGGTGGCGGCCTGGCAGACCCGGAAGCGGGCGGCCGCCGGGTCGACCACCGGCACGGCGGACCTCGTCCCGCCGGGAGCCACCTCCGGGAGGACCGGAGCCAGCTCGACGGCGTCGACGCCGAGCGCGGCCGCGCCGGACCTGTCGTCGAGCAGCTCCCGGAACACCTGCGTCCAGGGCCAGAACGGCGGGGCCCCGGCGTCCTGGTCGCTGCGTCCCCAGGCCACCGTGACGCCGGCCCCGCGAGCACGCCGGGTCGCCTCCTCGGCCAGCCGCGTCTTGCCGATCCCGGGCTCACCGGCCACGAGGACGATCCGCCCGCGGCCGGTCGACGTCCCGGCCAGCGCCTCGTCGACCACCCGCAGCTGCGCGTCGCGCCCGACCAGGTCGGCGGGAGCCCCGGGGGACGCCGCCTCCGCGACGACGACCGCGGAGCCCGGGGCGTGCCGCGCGGCGGGCGCCACCGCTCGGCCGGGGGCGGCGACCGGCCCGTCGAGGTGCGGGGCCTGGCGGAGGACGTCCCGCTCGAGGTCCCGGAGCGCCTGGCCGGGGTCCAGGCCGAGCTCCTCGCGCAACTGCACGCGGAAGCGCTGGTAGCTCTGCAGTGCCTCGGCCTGCCGCCCGCACCGGTACAGGGCGGTCATCCGCAGACCCTGGAGGCGCTCGCGGAACGGGTGCTCACCGGTCAGCCGCTCGAGCTCGGCGACGACCCGGGCGTGCCGGCCGAGGCGGAGGTCGGCGCTGAGCCGGTCCTCCAGTGCGGTCAACCGGAGGTCCTCCAACCGCGCGCGCTCGACCTGCACGAACGGGGCGTCGGCGAAGTCGGCGAGGACCGGCCCGCGCCACAGGCCGAGGGCCTCCGCCAGGGTCTCGGCGGCGCGCGGCGCCTCCCCCTGCTGCAGGAGGTCCTGCCCGGCCCGCGCGAGGGCCTCGAAGCGGGCGGCGTCGAGGTCGTCGGGGTCGACCACGAGGCGGTAGCCGGGCGCCTGGGCCAGGATCACCGTCGCCGGGGCGCCGGGCGCGCGCTGCGGTTCCAGCAGCCGCCGCAGGTGGGAGACGTAGGCCTGCACCGACGCGAGGGCCTGCGGCGGTGACTGCGGACCCCACAGCTCCTCGACCAGCCGGTCGAGTGGCACCACCGTGCCCGCGTCGAGCAGCAGGATCGCCAGGACGGCGCGTTGCTTCGGCCGCCCGAGGGCCAGCGGCCGTCCCGCGTCGCGGACCTGCAGCGGCCCGAGGATGTCGAACTGCACCGCCTCACCGCCTCCCGGCCCCGCCGTCGGACCATCCTGCCGTGCGACGGCGGCGTCCCCGGCGCCCCTCGTCGTCACCCCGTCAAGCCGGCGCCCACGATCCGTCAAGGGCCCGGCCCGACGGTGGACCCCGGGCGTCGGCGTCCTGCCGCCGCCTCCCGGATCCCGTCTCCTCCGGAGGTCCCCGTGCGTCTCGCCGTCAAGGTCCTGCTGGGCTGGTTCGTCCTCTTCGGGCTGGTGATCGGCCTCTGGCAGGCCGTGTTCCCGGCGTCGTTCTACGCCGACTTCCCCGGGCTGGGGCTCCACTGGGTCAGCCCCGACGGCCCCTACAACGAGCACCTGCTCCGCGACGTCGGACTCGGCAACCTCGCCGTCGGCACCGTCGCTCTCGTCGCGTTGTTCACCGGGGTGGTGTGGGTCGCCCGTGCGGCCGGCCTGGCCGTGGTCGTGGTGGACCTGCCCCACCAGCTCTACCACCAGGTGCACGTGTCGGTGCTCCCGACGACCACCGACCGGGTCCTGCAGTCGACGACGCTCGCCGCGGTCAGCCTGGCCGCCGTCGCCCTGCTGGTCCTCGCCTTCCGGCTCCCCGCCGACTCTCCCTCGGGCGCACCGGTGACCGACTCCCGCGCACCTGCACCGACCCACTCCTAGGAGGCCGTCATGGACGTCGCGCAGCTCCTCGCCGACTTCGGCGACTGGGCCTTCGACCGCCACGCCAACCCGCTGAGCTGGTATGTCCGGCCGCTCTTCCTCATCCCGCTCGCCTGGTTCGCCCACCGGCGCAGCGGCTGGGGCATCGCCGGCACCCTCGTCGCGCTGGCCACCAGCACGTTCTGGTTCCCCGCGCCCGCCCGGCCCGACCCGCAGATCCTCGAGTTCCTGGAGTTCGAGCGGGAGTGGCTCACCGGCACCTGGGACCTCGAGAAGGTCGCGCAGGCGACACTCGTCCCGCTGGCCCTCACCCTCTACTGCCTGGCCTTCTGGCGGCGCTCGGTGGTCTGGGGCCTGGTGCTCCTCAACGCCATGGCCGGCGGCAAGCTGCTGTGGGGTGTGGTCGCCGGGGACGGCACCGGGTGGGCGATGACCGCGCCCGCGCTGGTCGGGCTGCTGGTCTGCGACGCCGCCGTCCTCTGGGGGCTGCGGAGGCTCCGGGCGCGCCGGCAGCAGGCCGCGCAGGAGCCGCCGGCTCGGGCGGTCCTGTCGTCGAACTCCCGGTGACGGCCTCCTCCGCCCCGGTCCACCGACGACCCCGCGGGCAGCCGTGACGCGGTGGTGACGCTCCCGTGACGGTGCGGGCGGCATCCTCCTCCGGGGGCCGCCCGCACCGGCGCAGACAGCTGCGTCCGGCCATTCCCCGTGCTCCCGGGAATGGCGCGCGGAATGGTCGGGAGAGGTCGCCGGTGCAGCAGTCCTCAGGACGTGTGACGCGAGTGCACCCCGCGTGCGGGTCTACGGTCGGCCCGATCCGACCGGGCCGGGGGAACGGAGGCCGGGGTGCCAGCGACCGCAGCGACCAGCCGGACGGCGGCGCCCCGGGAGTCCGCCGACGGCGTGGCGGCAGCCGCACGCGGAGCGCTCCCCGGGGCCGAGGACGCCGTCGACCGCGCCGTGCACGACCTGCGCCGCACGGTCCGGGAGATCCTGCGCCACCGGCCCGCGGCCGACGGCGGGCTCGTCGTCCAGTTCGACGTCGACGGCCTGGACTGCCAGGTCACCGTCGTGGACGCGCCGGCGCAGCCGGCCGGGGTGTCGCTGAGCCCGCGCGAGGAGGAGATCGTCCGCATGGTCGCCCGCGGCTGCACCAACCGGATGATCGCCTCGGTCCTCGACATCAGCGAGTGGACGGTGGGCACCCACCTGCGGCGGGTGTTCACCAAGCTCGAGGTCAACTCGCGCGCCGCCATGGTCGCCCGGCTCCTCGCCGACGGCGACCCGCGTCCCCCGTCTCCGCGACCCCGGGACGCGCGACACCGGGACACGTGACACCGGGACACGTGACCCGGGAACGTGTGAATGGGGCCGGTGCCCTTTCCTCCCTAACGTCGCGGGCGCCAGGAATGCACGATGAGGGAGGGCCTCATGAGCGTTTCGCAGGACGGAGAGGTCGGGTTCGAGACGCTCGACCCGGAACTCATGGGCGAACCCGAGGACGAGTTCGAGGACGAGCTGTTCGGTGAGCCGTCGGCCGAGAGCCCGCTCGGGGAGTTCGAGGACGAGTTCGAGGACGAGGGCGAGGACTTCCTCGGCGGGCTGGTCCAGGGGCTCGGCAGCGCGCTCGGCCTGGGGGAGGGCGAGTTCGAGGACGAGTACGAGGACGAGTTCGAGGACGAGGTCCTCGGCGCGGCCGGGACCGGTCAGGCGGAGTTCGAGGACGAGCAGTTCCTGCCGCTGCTGGCCGCCGCCGCACCGCTCGCCGCCAAGGCGCTGCCCCTGGCGGCGAAGTTCCTGCCCGGCGCGATGAGCGCCATCAGCGGCCTGTTCGGCCGTCGCCGCCGGCGGGTTCGCCGCCGCGAGGGCGAGTACGAGGGGGAGTACGAGGACGAGCTCGAGTACGAGCTGGAGTACGAGGACGAGTCCCCGGCCGCACCGATGACGAAGAACGAGGCGATCGCGCAGACGATGGCCGCCGCGGCCGCCCGGACGCCGTCGACCCACGAGGCCGAGGCCCTGATCGGGGCGGCGACGGTCATGATGATCACGCCGCGGGAGCAGGCCGTCCTGCAGCGGCTGGTCCCCGACATCGTGCCGAAGCTGGTGCAGGTCAACAGCATCCTCACCCGCATGGCACGCCGCCGGCAGGGCACGCAGCCGCTCGTCACGATCCTGCCGACCGCGGTGACCCGGGCGACGGTCCGGCCGCTGGTGCGCCGTGCCCGGCGCGGGCAGCCGGTGACGCGGAGCACCGTCGGCCGCGTCGTGCAGACCCAGACCCGGCGGGCCCTCACCCAGCCGCGCGTCGCCGCCCGTGCGGCGCAGCGCAACCAGCGGGCCGTCCGCCGGATCACCCAGCCGCCCCGGGCGCGCCGCGGCGCGCTGACCGGCTGACGACCGTCCGAGGAGACCGGCGATGTCGATGACGATGGCGGACCTGCTCCCCACCGCGCGCGAGTTCGAGCTCTACGGCGACCCGGAGGACGAGTACTACGGCGAGCCCGAGTTCGAGTACGAGTCGGCTGCCTCACCGGCCGCGGAGATCCGGCTCATGGAGCACCTGGCGGCCATGGCGGCCCAGACGGAGTCCGAGGCGGAGGCCGAGGCCTTCTTCGGCGCGCTGCCCGCCCTCGCGGCGCGGCTCGCGCCCGCCGCGGCCCGCTGGGTCCCCGAGCTGACCAAGCGTGCCGTGCAGCTCGGCCGGCAGCTGTGGAACAGCCCGGCGGCCAAGCCCTACGTCCAGGCACTGCCGCACGTCGTGCGCCGGACGACGGCCGACGTGGCGGGGCGGTACTCGCGTGGTGCCCCGGTCTCGCTGGACCTGGTAACCCGCCGCTTCGCGCACCACGCCTCCCGGGCGCTGCGCGACCCGGACCGGCGCCGCCGGGTGGTCCAGCGGGCCCGCCGGGCCGACCAGGCGTGGATCGCCGACGCCCGGCGCCGGGCCCAGCAGGCGAGCGGGGTGGGGCCGGGTCGTCCGCCGGCCGTCCCGGGCCGGTCGATCGTCGTCAACGGACAGCGCTGGTGCCGGTGCTGAGCAGCACCCCACCGGGTCCAGTCAGGGAGCGTGGTCATGAGCGCGCCAGCCGCAGCGGCGACGCAGCGCGGGCGGGGGAGCACCCCCCGCCCGTCGCCGCCGCGGCCGGCCGCGGTCCTCGCGCGGTGGACCAGCGCGCAGGCGCGCAACCTCGAGCGCCACACCCTGGCCCTGCGCCCCTTCACGCGTGAGGAGTTCGGCAGCGGGCACGCCGCCCCCACCCAGGGGCACGTGGAGGCGGTCAACGCGCTCATCACCCGCCTGCGCGAGCCGCTGCTGACGATCACCCGGAAGGTCGCCGGCCTGGCCGAGCAGGCGCGGACCGACCCCACCCCGGAGCGGCTGCGGGCGCTCGTGACCGCCGGCGAGGTGGCCCACGAGCACGTGCGGGCGGTGGAGCGGGTGTGGGACTTCTACACCGTCTTCTTCGGCCAGCGGCAGGGGCGGTTCGGCGAGTGGCTGCTCGGCTGCGACCGGATCGCCCTGGACTGCTACCAGGACGCCTTCCTCGGCCTGGGCACCGCCAGGTCGGTGCCGCAGCCGGCGCCGATGTGCAGCATGGAGTCCGGGCCCACCCCGGCCACCTTCCGGCGCGACGTCCGGCTGCGGCGGCTGGGGTTCCAGCGCAACCCGTTCCCGCAGATCCAGCTGCCCTACCACCGGCTGGTGAACCCCTGGACGCTGGGCGCGGTCCTGCACGAGGTCAGCCACAACCTGCAGAACGAGCTCGGCCTCGCGCGGGTGGTCCCGGAGACCGTCGAGCGCCGGCTGGTCGAGGCGGGACACCCGCCGCAGGTCGCGCGGGTGTGGCGGCGGTGGAACCGGGAGACCTTCGCCGACCTGTGCGGCCTGCTGCTGGGCGGCCCGGCCGTCGTCGCCTCGCTGATGGACATCCTGGCCCGCGCGCCGGTGAGCGTCTGGACGTGGAACCCGACGGCGGTGCACCCGACGCCGTACCTGCGGCTGTTCCTCAGCGCCGAGCTGCTGTCGCGGATGGGGTTCCCCGAGGAGGCCGAGGGCTCGCGGCGGGCGTGGCGGCGCGCCTACGGCCGGCCCGCGGCGCCCTACCCGAAGGCGGTGCTGGAGTCGGCCGACGACGCGGTGCGCATCGTCGTCGACACGATGTGCTTCCGGCCCTACGAGACGCTCGGCCGCCGGACGCTGGCGCAGGTGGTCCGCTTCGCGCCCAAGGAGCAGCAGATGATCGAGGAGGCGGCGGGGCGGCTGGCCCGCGGGATCGACCCGGGCATCCTGCCCGAGCGCTTCCTCATCGGCGCCGCCCGGCTGGCCTTCGACCGCCGGCTGGCGACGCCGGAGGTCATCACCCGCCACTTCTACCGCGACCTCGCGCGGCGGTGAGCACGATGAGTGTCCCGGCCGCGCTCGCCGACCTCACCGGGGGCTGCCAGCAGCTCCGGGCCGAGCTGCGCTCGCTCGCGCTGACGCTGCGCGAGGACGCCCCCGCGGACCTGTCCGTGGTCGACCGGCTCGGCGGGGCCGTGGACGACCTGACCGGGCGGGCCGAGGAGGCCCACCACGCGCTGCTGCTGGCCGCCGAGGCCGCCGACCGGCTCGACCTCGTCGAGGTCCAGCGCCGGCTGGCCGCGGCGCAGACGGCGCTGACCGCGCTGGGGGAGCGGTTCCGCGACGACGTCGTCTCCTACGAGGCGCTCGAGCCGGTCGCGGCGCTGCGGCACCGGGGCCGCGAGTGGCCGGCCTGGGTGCGGGTCGTGCGGCAGGGGATCGACCGCTGCCGGCCGCGGGTCACCGCGCTGCAGGAGGCGCAGTGCCGGTGCTGGCAGGAGCTCGCCGACCGGGCCTCGGCCGGGCCGGTCTACGTACACACGCCGGGGAGGACGGCATGACGACAGCAGCCGGGAACGGGAGAGGGGACAGGGAGCTGACCGACGCCCTGCGGCAGTTCCTCGCCTACCCCGTGCAGACGCAGGCCACCGCACCGGCCCGTGAGCGGGAGGACGGCGGCAGCGGCGACCTGCAGGACTCCGTCGACCGCGTGATCGGCGACGTCCTGGGCTGGCGGCGCCGGCCGGCTCGCATTGACGGCGTCCTGTCCGCGCTGGAGCACGCCTTCGAGCCCTACGAGAAGCACGGCCGGGTGTACTACCGCCGCCGCCCGAACATCGCGAGCTTCCACAGCGAGCTCGAGGGCGGCGTCGTCGGCGCGCAGGCGAGCCTCCACGTCCGCGCCCGGGAGTCGCTCACCCGCTCCGTCGGTCTGCTGCACGACCTCCGGCCGCTCCTCGAGACCACGGACGAGGAGGTCTGCGAGGCGCTGAAGAGCGTCATCGAGACCGAGTTCCGCGAGCTGGTCGACGAACTCGGCAAGCTGGGCGGACCCCGCGTCCCCCGCGTGGACCACCTCTGGCGGGTCCTCCTGGGTCCCGAGGACGTCTCCGTCACCGACCCCGACGACGTGCTCGGTCGGCTCGGGGACCTCCGGGACCGGCTGGGTCTCGGCCAGTCCGGGTCGGACGAGCGGGTCAACAACGCCGACGAGGAACAGCAGCTGACCAGCTTCCGGATCATCGTCGACGACCTGGTGTCGCTGAGGACGAGCTGGGAGCGGGACAAGCGCTTCTTCGGCGGAGGCGAGGGCAACCCCTTCCTGGGCATCCAGCTGGTCCAGCTCGAGCGGCAGCTGTCCGTGGTGGCCGGCTCGGTCGACGAGCTGCGTGCGGCGCTGGACTCGGTGCTGATCGACGCCGACGAGCGCCGGACGTTCCGCATCCCGATCTGCGGCGGCTCGATCCTGCTCGAGGACCTGCTGGACTGGATCGTGGACTTCGCGACACAGGAGGGTCCGCGCCTGGTCAAGGACGGCGGGAAGCTGGCGATCTCGGGAGCCCTGCTGCCGGCCGCCACCGAGCTGTGCGACCTGGTGGCCCAGGCCATCGACGACGAGGAGGACCAGCCGGGCAGCGACCTGGGGATCCACTCCGTCCGCGTCCAGGAGGCCCTGAAGGCACTCCGTCGTCACCTCGAGGACGTCGTCGACGGATCGGCGAGCGTGGCACCGAACACGAAGAGCCCACCCGCCTACGTCATCAGGGGGAGTGGCACTCGTCTGGGCGACTGGGAGCGGGAGATCCGCCTGTACCGCGGTGCGGACGGCCGCTACTGGTCCAAGCCCATGGACCTGCCCGTCGGTCCCGTCCACTTCAAGGTGCTGCGTCGCACGACCGACGGCGAGACCGAGTACCCCGCGGAGGGCTTCCAGAGGGACTACGTGCGCGTCGTCGGGCCACAGGGACCGCACGCCTTCGTGTTCGACCCGCGATCGGCCGCGAAGGACCCCAGCGCGGCCGGTGACGTGAGGCAGGTGAAGTGATGGCCACCGAAGCGCAGTACCAGGCCCTCCTGGACCGGTTCGCCCAGCTGCGGCAGGACGCGATCGACCAGCTCGGGGTGGACCTGCTGGAGACCCCGCGGCTGGCCGACGCCCTCGTCGACCAGATCGACGACTACGTGCGCCAGGCGGAGGAGGCCGACAAGGCCGCGCCGATCCCGCCCGACAGCGGCCTGGCCCAGCTGGTCGGCCTCGGCCCGGAGGCGGCGCGGCAGTTCGGGCAGACCCGCATCCCGCAGGGCGTCGAGCACTACGACGAGACGGTCACGTCCGAGCGGATCATCGCGATCGGCGACCTCTACTACATCTACCAGCACGAACGCGTCGGGGTCTTCCGCGTCGTCCGCAAGCTGCGGGAGCTGTTCCGCAACGGCGCCGTCCGGCTGTCGGCGGGCCCGGGCGCCTACGGGCTCTACCAGTTCGACCGCCGCGAGGTGCTGCGCGGCACCCGGCACGAGCGCGCGGCGGCCTACCGGCGGGCGTTCGGCTACGGCGCCAAGGTGCCGCCCGGCGACGCCCGCCCGAACCGGGAGTTCCACCCGCTGTTCACGCTGTTCAACCGGCACGTCGCCCAGTACTGGCGGGACAAGCGCATCTCCGACGTCATCCGCGACCGCGCCAACGACCCGACGTTCGGCAGCATCGCCGTCGTCCGGCGGGCCGGCCTGGACCTGCGCAACAACCTCAAGTTCGTGTCCTACGGCAACATCAACGTGCTGCGCGTCGAGGTCATGCAGCTGCTGGAGGAGGCGTTCCGCATCCTCGACGCCGACGACGTCAAGCGCGTCTTCGGGGCCGACAACGCCTGGGACGTCGTCGAGGAGGTCCTCACCCGCTACTTCCACGAGCCGCTGATGACCTCGCCGCGGCAGCGGATGGCGGTGACCGGCCGGGAGATCCTGCGCTGGCTGGCCCAGCCGCACGTGCTGCAGAGCGGCCGGACCGAGTTCGAGGCGCTGCTGCTGCAGGTCGCCGAGGACTCCGAGGAGTGGCTGACCAGCGCCCAGGCGATCGGCGTCGTCACCGACCGGGCGGCCCCGCGGGTCGCCGCGCTGCCGGTCCACGACCGCCGTCCGCGCCCGGTGGTCCCGGTGCGGCCCGCCCCGCGCCGCGACCTGGCCCTCGGCTGACCGCCGCTCCGTCCCGAGAGGAGTCCCCGTGCCCCCGACGTCGCCCCCGCCCGCCGCCGTCGCTCATGGGAGGGACCGGCAGGACCTCTGGTGCGCCTCGCGCGCGCACGCCCGGGCCCTCGCGGTGCGCCGGGCAAGGGCGCTCGGCCCGGGCTGGACCGTCGTCCACGACGCCCGGCCGCGCCCGCACTTCCACCTGGCCCGGGTGACCCGGCGGCCCGACGGGGGGACGGCGCGGCGGCGGGCCGGCGCGCGGTACTTCTACGGCGGGGGGCCGGGCCGCGGCGCGCCCGGGCTGCTGCCCGCGGCGACGACCGTGCCGCCGGAGCGGGACGCCGCCTGGGAGGCCGCCGCGGAGGAGCGCGAGACGCAGGGTCCGGCCCCGGGCCCGGACCAGCAGCTGCGCGCCGCGCTGGCCGCGCGGCGCTGGCCCGAGGCGGTCGCCGCGGCCTTCGCCCTGGGGACCCGGGACGAGAACGCGCTCACCGACCTGGTCTTCGCCGCGCAGCACCCCGAGCGCCGGGGGACGCCGATCGCCCGGCACGAGACGGCGCTGGCGCAGGAGTGGCGGCGGATCCGGGACGGCGTCGTCCGCCCGGCCCTGCACCGGCTGTTCGCCGCCGGGCCGGCCGGGCCGCCCGCCGCCGGCCGCGTCGCCCGGTCGACGACGTGGCTGCGCCGGGCGTGGGCCGAGCACCTGGCGGAGAAGACCGTCCGCATGGTGCCGCTGCGGCTGTTCGGCCTGCGCGCGACGCCGGTGCACCCCTACACGGTCGAGGCGTGGCGGGCGCTGGAGCGGGCGCTCACCGCCACCGGCTACCGGCCACGCAGCGTGTGGAACTACGTCAACCGGCAGATCACCGGCGGGTCGGCACCCTCGCTGCACGCCTACGGCATCGCCACCGACATCGACCCGTCCTGCAACCCCTACCGCGTGACCCCGGACCGGCCCGCGGTCCGCTTCTCGTCCCAGCCGACCCAGGAGCAGCGGTGCGCCGAGGTGACGGCCGGGCGCGCCGACACGGCGTTCACGCCGCAGCAGGTCGCCGCGGTGGAGGCGATCACCACGGTCGACGGCCTGCCGGTGCTCGCCTGGGGCGGGCGGTGGCGGTCGGTCAAGGACGCGATGCACTTCCAGGTCAACGTGAGCCCCGACGAGCTGCGCCGGGGGCTGCGCGGCGGCTGACCAGCGGTCCCGTCAGGGGCCGGTCGTGCGGGCGGGCCGGCGCACCAGGGAGGCGAGGTTCCAGCGCAGCGCCCCGGCGAGGTCGCGGGCGTGCTCGACCGGCGTGAGGTCGCGCGGGGTCCGGGCGGCGTCGACGGCGGCGTCGAGGTCGTAGCCGTGCTCCCGGAGCACCTCGGAGAAGTCCCGCTGCAGCGGCGCGGCGCAGTCGTACCCGAGCGAGCGGTAGAGGCGCGGGAACAGCGGCCGGAACAGCCGGATCCGCTCGTGCAGCCCGCTGGAGTGCGACATCGGGTTCTTGTGCCGCGCCTGGATGTAGTCGGGGAGGACGTCGGCGAAGGCGTGCCGGACGATCCACTTCTCGTAGCCGTCGCGGAGCTTGAGCTCCTGCGGGATCCGCATGGCGAGGTCGAGCATCGTCACGTCGAGGAACGGCACCCGCGCCTCCACCCGGTGGCCCATCGAGGTGCGGTCGACGCGCTGCAGCTCCGTGCGGCTGAGGTGGGCGATCTTGTGCAGGAACAGCCGGCGCCGGTCGGCGTCGCCGATCCGGTGGTACATGGCGTAGCCGCCGAAGAGCTCGTCGGAGCCGTCGCCGGTGAGCACCACCTTCACGCCGGCCTCGTGCACCGCGGCGAACAGCCGCTGGGAGACGACGGCGTTGATGATGTCGCCGTACTCGGTGAGCTCGGAGACCCGCATCGCCTCCCGCACGTCGCCCAGGCCCAGCTCCCGCGGCCGGACGGGGACGACGACGTGCTCCACGCCGAGGTCGGCGGTGAGCCGGCGGGCGTAGGCGAGGTCCTCGCTGCCCTCCGCCCCCACCGTGAAGGCGACGCAGTCGGGGTGCAGCTGCCGCACCAGCAGCAGCGTCAGCGAGCTGTCCAGGCCGCCGGAGAGCACGACGCCGACACGCAGGTCGGTGTCGACCCGGATGCGGACGGCGTCGGTCAGGGTCGTCCGGACCGCCGCCGCGGCCTCCTCGACGTCGGCCAGCTCGGGTGAGCCCTCACCGAGCCGGTAGAGGTCGATGTAGGGGTGCAGGTCCGGCGGGCTGTCGGGCGCGGCCCAGCCGCAGTGCCCCGGGGGCACCTCGTGCACCCGCACGCCGAGCGGGACGAGGGCCTTGACCTCCGACGCGACGTGCAGCCGCCCGCCCGCGTGCGCCCAGTACAGCGGCTTGACGCCGACCGGGTCGCGGGCGAGGAACACCCGGCGGGTGTCGCGATCGACCAGCGCGAAGGCGAACTCGCCGCGCATCCGCAGCAGCGCGTCCTCACCCCAGGCGAGCACCGTCTCGAGCACCACCTCGGTGTCGCTCTCCGACCGCGTGCGCCGGCCCTCGGCGTGCAACTGCGCCCGCAGGTCGGCGTGGTTGAACACCTCGCCGTTGAAGCACAGCGCCCAGCGCCCGTCCTCCGACGTCCAGGGCTGGACGGCGTGCTCGCGGTCGACGATGCGCAGCCGGGAGGTGCCCAGCAGGGCGGCGTCGTCGTGCAGGACCTCGTCGACCTCGCCGCGGGGGGAGATCGCGGCGAGCATCGAGGCGAAGAGCGCCTGCTCGCGCTCGGCTCCCTCCCCGAGCACCAGGGCGATGCCGCACATCAGCGGCTCCCCGCCGCGCCGGCGGCCGGCGGCGCCAGGCGCTCGTACCGGCCCACCACGGCGGGGTTCAGGCACACGTGCCAGGCCTGGCCCTCGTCGATCACGTTGAGCACTCCCTCGGTCCGGTAGGCGGTCAGGACGTCCTCCAGGGCGGCGGCCACGCCGTGCCGGCGCAGCCAGGCCATCTCGATGTCGGCGGCGTGGCCGGTGCAGTGGGCGCTCGGGAGCAGCGCCGAGTACCCGAGCGCCCGCAGCCGCTGCTGGACGGCGGTGCTGCGGACGATGCAGTTGACCCACAGGCTGCCCGGCCAGGGCCCGGCGGCCTGGGCGAAGCGGTCGGCGACCTCGTTAAGCAGCGCGACCATCGCCGGGCGGGCGACGGGGTAGCTCAGCCCCGACGAGACCGGCTCGCGTCCGGGGGCCCACCGGTGCACCGCGTGGTTGCGGGCCCGCGCCGGGAAGTTCGTGGCGCAGACGCGGTAGCGGAAGGCCAGCAGCCGCCGGCGGCGCAGCGACGGCAGCCAGGCCATCTCGGGAGAGCCCAGGACGTCGGCGTCGTCGGTGAAGGGGCGGACCGAGGACCACCACAGGACGTCGATCTGCTGCAGCAGGAGGATCTTGAGCAGGGTCGCCGGGGTGCGCGCGTTGGACCGGGGACTCGGGCGGAAGCCGCCGACCTCCTGGGCGATCCGCTGCAGCACGTCGTCGGTGCCGCCGGGCACGAGGTCCAGGACGGCGCGCACCTCGTCGTGCTCGGCGACCCGGTCGAGGGTGGCAGCGGCTCCGTCCTGCTCGAGACGCTGCACGACGTCGTCGACGGCGCTGCGGTAGGCGGCCAGGTCCGCCGGCGACGGACCGGGCCCGTCGGTGACGCCGACCGCCGGCGAACCGCGCTCGTGCCGGATCTGAGGGCTGAGGACGGCTCGGCGGGCGCGGGGGGCCTCCACCGCTGGAACTGTACGAACCCGGCCCGGAACACGACAAGCACCACCCGCGGACGACGCGCGGGGCTTCCGGCCCTGTCCCGGGCACCGGCACCGCTGCCAGGGTGCCCGTGCCGAGGCAGTGAGCCCCGCGACGCGGAGGAGGCACCATGGCGATCACCGACACCGGCAGCCCGGGACCCGTGCGCGACGAGGCCCTGACGGCCCTCGCCGCCGACCTGCAGGGCCCGCTGCTCCGCCCGCGCGACGACGGCTACGACGCGGCGCGGCAGGTGTGGAACGGCAACGTCGACCGCCGGCCGGCAGCCATCGCCCGCTGCCGCGACGCCACCGACGTCCAGCGCGCCGTCCGCTTCGCCCGGGACGAGGGGCTGCTGCTCTCCGTCCGCGGCGGCGGGCACAGCGCCCCCGGCTACGGCACCAACGACGGCGGCCTGGTGGTCGACCTGTCGCTGCTCAAGGGGATCGCCGTCGACGCCGACGGGCGCACCGCGCAGGTCGGCGGCGGCGTCCTGTGGCGCGAGCTGGACGAGCGGACGCAGCAGGCGGGGCTGGCCACGACCGGGGGGACGGTCTCGAACACCGGGGTCGCCGGGCTGACCCTCGGCGGTGGCCTGGGCTGGCTCATGGGCACGCACGGTCTGTCGATCGACAACCTCCTGTCGGCCGACGTGGTCACCGCCGACGGCGAGCTCCGCACCGTCGACGCCGAGCGCGAGCCCGACCTGTTCTGGGCGCTGCGCGGTGGCGGCGGCAACTTCGGCGTCGTCCCGTCGTTGCGCTTCCGGCTGCACCCGGTCCCGGAGGTCCTCGGCGGCATGGTGGTGCACCCGCTGGCCCGGGCCGGTGAGGTGCTCCGCTTCTACCGCGACTTCTGCCCGACGCTGCCCGACGAGGCCGAGGCCTACTGCGCGCTGCTCACCGACCCCCAGGCCGGGGTCCCCGTGATCGCGCTGCTGCTCGGCTACAACGGCCCGCTCGACGAGGGGGAGCGGGTGCTGCGGCCGGCCCGGGAGTTCGGTCCGCCGCTGGCCGACCTGGTGGCGCCCATGCCGTACGTGGCGCGGCAGTCGATGCTCGACCAGCCCAACGGCGTCCACGGGCTGCACCGCTACTGGCGCTCGGCGTTCACCGAGCAGCTGGACGACGGCCTGGTCGACGCCGTCGTCACGGCCGCCGCCGACTTCAGCTCACCGCTGAGCGGCATCCTCTTCTTCCACGTGCACGGGGCGGCGGCCCGGGTCCCGGCGGGGGACACCGCGTTCGCCGCCCGCCGGGTGCAGTGGGACGTCGACGTCATCGCGCAGTGGACCGAGGCGGGGGAGTCCGGGCGGCACACCGACTGGCTCCGCTCGCACTGGGCCGCGGCCGAACCGCACCTGCAGGGCAGCGGCTACGTCAACCACCTCGCCACCGACGACCCGCCGGAGAAGGTCCGCGCGTCCTTCGGCACGAACCTCGACCGGCTGCGCCTGCTCAAGGCCCGCTACGACCCCGGCAACCTGTTCCGGCTGAACCCGAACATCACCCCGGTGGCGCCACCGCCCCGGGGACCCTCCGCCTAGTTCCCCGTCCTGAGCTGGCGGCCGGTCAGCCGGCGCGGGGGGCCGCCACGTCGGCGTCGGCGAGGGCCTGGTGGCGCCCCTCGGTCCACTTGGCGTGCTCCTGCGAGACGAGCCCCTCCACCCGCTCGGCCAGGACCTGGTGGCGCTGGGGGCCGCTGTAGGGACCGGCACCGGCCAGGAAGAGGAACTGCTCGTGCCGCAGCGACTCGTGCGTGGACCGGTAGAGCACCCAGTTCGTCTGCCACTGGTACAGCTGCTGGACGCCCTCGAGCACGACGACGAGGGCGCCCAGCAGCGCGGTCACCAGCCCCGGCGCCGCGCTCGCCACGGCGACCGGCACGCCGGCGGCCAGCACCAGCTGCGCGATCTTGGTCTGCTTGTAGGCGTGCTGGGCGGACCTGCTCCTGCCGTCGTACCAGGCCAGCTGGTCGCGGAGGCGGTCCCAGGTCGGGTCGGTGCCCGCAGGCGGCTCGCCCGGGTAGCGCGGCGGCGCCCCGCCGTCGTGGTCCATCCCGCCCTCCTCGGTGTCGGTGACGCCCGGCCTCAGCAGTCCCCCGGTCCGAGGGCGGGGGAGGTGACGTCGATCCGGGCCGCGTCGTTCTCGATCCGGAGCTCGACGTGGCCGGCCGGCTCGCAGGTGACGTCGAAGCCGACGAGCGCGTCGCCGACCGTCTCGGCGTCCACGAACTCCGGGTCCGGCGAGAAGCAGGTCACCGCGAACTGCCGCTGGCCGACGACGAGGGAGTCGTACCGCCAGTCGCCGTGGTAGGCGCCCTCCGGCACGGCGGCCTCCATCGACGTCGCGAGGACCACCTGCCACGCCGTGCCCTCGGGACGCCAGTGCGCCGACGCCACGGTGAACGACAGCGACCCGTCCTCGACCTGCTCCGTCGCCCGGGGATCCGCGCCGAGCCCCATCTCGGTCCAGCCGTCGCCGGTCGGCGTCGCACAGGCCGCGATCCCCGCCTCCGCCTCGTCGTCGTCCCCATCCCCGCCGCCGTCGGCCGGCCGGGACAGCCACCACGCGCCCGCGCCCAGCGCGAGCAGGAGAGCCGCGATGGCGAGCGCCACCCACCAGGGGAAGCGGCGCGCAGGCGGGAGCGCCGGCTCGCCCCGCAGGGCCCGCAGGAGGCCGTCGACGTCCTGGTGCCAGGTCTCGTCGCGCAGCACCACCGCCTGCCGTTGCGGCAGTCCCTGCAGGTCGGCGGGCAGCGCGGCAGCCGGGGGCAGCGGGGCCCCGCCGACCAGCACGGGGACGACGCGGACGTCGCGGTGCAGCGCGCGGGCGATCTCCAGGCGCACGTAGTCGTCGGGGGCGAACAGCCGGGGGGAGCCCTGCGGGGTCGACGCCGTGAGCCAGCCCGGCCCGATGACGGCCAGCAGCGCGTCGCTGTCGTCGAGGGCGCGGTCGATGACCGCCGTGTAGTCCTGTCCCGGGGCGATGTCGAGCACGTCCTGGAAGACGTTCCTCGGCCCCATGCGCTCGTGCAGGGCATCGGCCAACCGTCCGGCGTACCCACCGGCGTCACCGCGCCGGTAGCTCAGGAAGATCCGCACCGCACGCCTGCTCTCGCGCGCTCCCGGCGGCGCCCGGCCGCCCCCGCAGAGGGTCCCACCGCGGGCCCGGCGCGGGCAACGAGCGGAGTTCCCGCTCTTCTCAGCGCCCGGCGCGGTAGGAAGGGCGGGTGAGCCGCATCAACGACGTCGGTGGGATGGCCGGGTTCCCGGCGATCGCCGAGGAGCCGGACGAGCCGCCGTTCCACGCCGACTGGGAGGCCCACGTCTTCGCCCTCAACGGGGCGCTGATCAAGCGGGGCGTCTACAACCTCGACGAGTTCCGCGACGCGATCGAGCGGATGCCGCCGGAGGAGTACCTCGCCGCCTCCTACTACGAGCGCTGGTTCACCGCGATCACCACGCTGCTGGCGGAGAAGGGCGTGGCGTCGCCGGACGAGCTGGACGTGCCGCATGACTGAGCTCGCTCCCGGCGTGCGCGTGCGGACCCGCACCGCCGACCCCGACGGCCACACCCGGCTGCCCCGGTACGTCCGCGGGGCCGTCGGTGTGCTGGTCGAGGAGGCCGGCCGTCACCCGCTGGCCGACGACCGGGCCCGGGGTCGTGCCGGCACGCCTCAGTCGGTGTGGCACGTGCGGTTCGCGGCCGCCGACCTGTTCGGCTCCGGCGACCACACGGTCACCGTGGAGCTGTGGTCCGACTACCTGACCCCGATCGAGGAGCCGGCATGAGCGGCGAGCACACGAGTTCGGTCATCTCGGCGCGGGTGCGCCACGTGGAGGCGCTGCTGGAGAACCGGGGGCTGCTCGACGAGGGCGAGATCGACGGGCGGATCGACGAGTTCCTGGCCGGTGGCTCGCCGGCCAACGGTGCCCGGATCACCGCCCGGGCGTGGGTGGACCCAGGGTTCGCCGAGCGGCTGCTCGCCGACGCGAACGAGGCGATCCGCGAGGTGGGCCTGTCGATGGCCGGCGGCCTGCAGGAGCAGCGGCTGAAGGTCGTCGCGAACACCGCCGAGGAGCACAACGTCGTCGTCTGCACGCTGTGCTCCTGCTACCCGATCGCGCTGCTGGGGCCCTCGCCCGGCTGGTACAAGAGCGAGGCCTACCGCTCGCGGGTGGTGCGCGACCCCCGGAGCGTGCTGCGCGAGTTCGGGCTCGAGCTGCCCGAGCCGACGCGGATCTCGGTGTGGGACGCCAGCGCGGAGTCGCGGTACATGGTGGTGCCGCGCCGCCCCGAGGGCACCGAGGGGCTCTCGGAGGAGCAGCTCGCCGCGCTCGTCACCCGCAAGGGGCTCATCGGGACCGCCGCCGTCTGACGTCGGAGCCGTTCAGGAGGTGATTGCGGTCATCCGGATGGACACGAGGACCCCGGGCAGTGCGACGCCGAGCTTGGCCACGTAACGCGCGGGCGGATCGGTCGGGAACGCCCGCGCGTACTCCTCGTTGAGGCCGGCGAAGTCCGTCGGGTCGGTCAACAGGACGCCGACCTCCACGATGTCGGAGCTCGCGGCGCCGCCGGCTTCCAGGATCGCCAGGCAGTTGGCGATGGCCTGGCGGGTCTGTTCCTGGATCGTCTCGCCGGCGAGGGCGCCCGTCGCCGGGTCGGTGCCGGTCATCCCGGAGACGTGGACGTGGTCACCGACCCGGACACCCTGGCTGTAGAGGGGTGACTCGGGAGCGCGGTCGGTGCGGATGAGCTGGCGACCCATGCCGGGATCGTCGCAGTACGCATCGGACACGACAACGTGCTGCGGGTTGGCCACGTTCGCGCGGCAAGCAGGGTGACCTGCAGCGGCCCGACACCTCCGGACTCGGCAGCCCGGCCTCCGGCTGACCCGACGGACGTCGGTGACGGCGGGCGACGTGGAGCGGAGACACGAGGAAGACCTCCGGGTCAGATGTGGAGCTGCCCGTTGTCGGCGGTCGAGCACGGTCTTCTGCAGGAGTGCGAAGAACGACTCCATGGCCGCGTTGTCACCGGCCGCGCGGACCCACCCCGACGAGCCGGACATCTGCCAGGCCTGGCTCCGCGCCCGGAGCCAGGCGCCGACGCCCGCGGAGCCGCGGCCGTCCACCACGCCGAGAACGGAGCCGGTGTCGGCGTCGACGAGGGCGGCAGCCACTCGGCACCGGTGCCCGGGTCTGCAGTCGTACGGACACCCTCATGGTCGCGCAGTTCAGGCAGATTCGTCGGCGTTTTGCCAGGTCGACGCCGTTGGAAGGGCCCTGGTGAGGAGTCACAGGCGCCGCATCCGCCGCAGCCTTCCCAGGCTGCGTGTTCCGGCCGCGGAGCGCCTGGCGCGCGTGCAGCATCCGCTTCCGACCTCCTGGTCGTAGCCAGGGGCGACGTGAGGACGGAGCAGGATGCGGAAGAAGCGGATGGCTGCGGTCGTCGCCGGAGCTATGGCCTTGTTGGCCATCCCGGTGGGTGCCGCGGCACAGGTGTCGACGACGACCACGGCGACCTTCTCCGGTGCTGTGCCGGAACCAGGCGGCGCCGATGAGCGGTACTGCGGCGGCGCCGGCCGAAGCTCATGCGCGAGCGGCCCGCCCGCCCAGGTCAGCTGGGGATTCGGCGGCACTGGTCGTAGCAGCCTCGGTTTCACCCCGACCGGTACGACGGGGCTCGGCGAGTTCTCCCTCGGGATGCTGAAGCACTCCAACACCGTCGTCGGGTTGTACAACGGCATCACCGCCGTCGACCTCCACGTGAACACGACGGTGCAGGACGAGGACCGGTCGGTCGAGTTCACCGCCACGCTGCCGATGAGGCTCGGCGTCCACGAGGTCCCCGACGACCTCGCCGACTGCCCCTACGGCCGGGTGAACAGCAAGTGCGCCGACGCGGTCGCCCTGCCGCAGCCCAACGTGTCGTTCCCCTTCGAGGCGGGCAACGTCGCCTACCGGCTGGAGATCATCGGCTTCCGCCACACCGACGGCACGATCGCGCAGCACACCGTCAGCCCGGAGAACGGCTCGACCGAGGTGCCGCTGATGGCCCGCCTCACCAAGACCCCGCGGCTGGACGCCGACGCCGGCCCCGATCAGACCGTCGACGAGGGCAGCTCGGTCACCCTCGACGGCTCCCGCAGCCGTTATGCCGACCTCACCTACGCGTGGCGTCAGGTGTCCGGGCCCGCCGTGACGCTGGACGACCCGACCGCGGTCCGTCCGACCTTCCCCGTGGGCATGGTCACCGAGGACCAGACGCTGGGCTTCGAGCTGACCGTCCGGGACCGGCTGGAACCGGCGTACGTCGACCGGGACACCGTCCAGGTGACGGTGCGCGACCTCAACGACCCGCCGAGCGCGGAGGCCGACACGGGCGGCGACGGCTACGAGGTGCCGGAAGGCGGGCGGGTTCCGCTCGCCGGCAGCGTCACCGACCCTGACGGCAACATCGCCACGATCGAGTGGGACCTCGACGGCGACGGGGCGTTCGACGACGGCATCGGCGAGACCCCGGTCTTCTCCGCGGTCGGCCTGGACGGACCCGACGACGTGACTGTTGCATTGCGCGTGTGCGACACCTTCGACGTCTGCGCCGAGGATGAGGCCCAGGTGCGCATCCTCAACGTGGCCCCGACGGTTGACCTGGGCGACGACCTCGAGGTCTACCGCAACGACGTGGTGGCCCTCAGCGGCACCTTCGACGACCCCGCCGGCGCGCTGGACGACCCCTACACCGCGGACTGGAGCGGCGACGCGCCCCTGACGCGGACCACAGCGGACGCGGCCTACGACGTCCCCGTGGAGCGCGAGCTGGCCTATCCGCTCGAGGGCACCTATGAGGTCGACCTCCAGGTGACCGACAAGGACGGCGGCTCCGGCAGCGACAGCCTGACCGTCACCGTGCTCAACCGCGCCCCGAGCTGTGCGGCTGCGAGCCCGACCGTCGCCAGCCTGTGGTCGCCCAACCACAAGCCGGTTCCTGTCGGCATCACCGGGCTGACCGACGCAGAAGGCGATGCACTCACCGTCGTCGTGACCGGCATCCGGCAGGACGAGCCGGTCCGCGAGCCCGGCTCAGGCCGCACGGCGCCGGACGCCTCCGGGGTCGGGACGTCCACGGCACTGCTGCTGGCCGAGCGGGCCGGGGGCGGCGACGGCCGTGTATACCACGTGGCCTTCTCCGTAACCGACGGCCACGGAGGCCAGTGCACCGGCACCGTCGCGGTCGGGGTTCCTCACGACCAGCGCGGGCCGGCCCCGGTGGACCAGGGTGCACTGTACGACTCGACCACCACGGGCTAGCCACACGTCGGACTGGTGGGGGGGGGGGGGGGGGGGGGGGGCCGCCCCCCCCCCCCCCCCCCCCCCCCCACCCCGACGTCCAGCCCGCCGGCGTTGGGAGCCGGTCGGCCGACGAGTTCTGTGGCCGCCCGTCAGTGGGCACTGCACCGGAGACGGTGTGACGCGAGGTGCGGCGCCCAGGACACCGCCGATCGACTGGACAGACGATGTCCCTTGACGGCCCTCTCGTCGGCCTGGAGGACGACGTCGATGCGCCGACGGGTGACGGCGGGTCCCCGCTGTTCGAGTGGCTGAACCACCGCCTCCACTCGGGGCCGAACGAGCTGGTGCTCGCGGAGCGAATGCCCTAGGGAGTGTCTGGCGGATCATGGAAGCCAGGTCAGTAGCGCGGCCAAATCGAGCGCGCCGGCGTAGTTGCGGGCGTGCTTGTCGTAGCGGGTGGCCAGCCCCCGCCATTGTTTGAGCCGGCCAAAGCCGCATTCCACGGCGCCGCGACGGGCGTAGCGAACCTTGTCGAATCCGACCGGACGGCCGCCGGCAGAGCCTCTGCGGCGCCGGTTGGCCCGCTGGTCGCGCGGTTCGGGGATGGTGTGGGCGATGCCCCGGCGGCGCAACAGCGCCCGGTTGGCCCGCGAGCTGTAGCCCTTGTCGGCCAGCAGGTGGTCCGGGCGGGTGCGCGGCCGGCCCGGCCCGGTCCGCGCCACCCGCAGGCCGGCCAGCAGCGGCGCGAACATGCTGGTGTCGTTGACGTTGCCGGCGCTCAGCAGCACCACCAGCGCCCGCCCGCGGCCGTCAGTGAGCGCGTGCACCTTCGTGGTCAGCCCGCCCCGGGAGCGGCCGATGGCATGGTCGGCGGGCTCGGCGATCGCCGCTTCGGCGGCGGAACCGGCGGGCCGCGGGTCAGCGCGGTCGGCGCCGGTCACCCTCCGGGTCGTCATCGGCCTCGCGCGCGGTCGCGGCGTGGCCGCCGATCCGGCGGGCGCTGGCCCCGTGCTGGTGCACCCGCACCAGCGTGGAGTCCGCCGCCACCAGCCAGTCCAGCTCGCCGGCGGCGTCGGCGTCGGTCTGCGCGCGGGCCAGCAGCCGGGCCCAGGTGCCATCGGCGCTCCAGCGGGTCAGCCGCTCGTAGGCGGTCTGCCACGGCCCGAACGACTCGGGCAGCTCTCGCCAGGGCGAACCGGTGCGGTACTTCCACGCGATCGCCTCGATCACCTGCCGGTGATCGCGCCACCGCCCGCCCCGCCGCCCGGCCGAGGACGGCAGCAACGGCTCGATCCAGGCCCACGCCTCATCGGAGACCACACATCGATGCTTCCGCACCGGCCGGAGCCTGACGTCAACAACCGCCAAGATCCGTCAGACACGCCCTGGGGCCGACCCCGGTTTGCACCTCGGCCATTGCGCGCGCCAAGAGTTGCTTCTACCAATCACAGCTTCTGCGAATCACCAGGCGATTGGCAGCGTGCAACTGCAGATTGGCGCGGCGCATCAGTCAGCAGGCCGCACAACTCTGAGCATGCCATCCCCGTGCAACTTCTCACAGCGCGGCGATGGCAGGGTGCAGTCATGCCCGACGCCGTGGACCGCATCAACGAGGCTGTTGACCAGCCGTATGCGGGCGAGCACCTGGACACGTACTTCCACGAGACGGGCCACATCGAGGGGCTGCCGGGATTCACCGGCGCCTGGTTCGAGCGGCTTGGCGACCCGGGGCCCGACGACGCCTTCCGGCTCACCGGAACCGACCTCGGCGCCCTGAGCACCCTCGCGGTCGAGGTCCCCGCGGCGGTCGCGATCCGTCTCCTGCACCAGCATCGCCCGCAGATCGAGGAGCTCCTCGCACGGATCCCCGCCGACGTCGCCATATGGGACGCCGACGACGCCGACATCGGCCCCCGCGGGGCGGCCGAGGAGCTCTGGGCGCTCGTCCGGCGGACCGGGGACCGGAAGGACACCGCGAACCGCCGGACGTCCGCCTTCAAGCTCTGCGCCCGGAAACGACCGGCGTTGCTGCCGGTGTACGACACGGAGGTCGAACACTTCTTCCCGCCCGAGAATGGCAACTGGTGGCTGACCGCCCGCCGGGCGATGCAGCAGCCGGCGCTGCGCGAGCGCTTGTCGGCACTGCACCGCGACGCCGCGGTGCCTGCGCAGGTCACCCTCCTGCGCACGTTGGACGTCGTCCTTTGGATGGAGGCGCGCCACCGCCGGGGCGGCAACTGCGGGCACTTCCGGGGTTGACCGCCCCGAAGTCACCGGCTCCGGGTCACCAGCCGCGGGTCGCGTAGCGCTCGCTCTTGGGAAGCGTTGACACGTTGATGCCGACCATAGGCTCGCCCAGCCCGCGGAAGACTTTGGCGATGACGTCGGAGTCGTCGTGCAGGGTCGTCGCCTGCCCGAAAGCGGCGCGTAGGGTCGGGTCACCGGACTTGAAAATGCCCGAGCGTTCGAGGACGCCCTCGGCGCCCAGCTGCATCATCCTCTCCGCGTCGGCGGGGTGGCGATGCCGTCGTCGGTGAAGAAGGCGACGGGCAGCTTGTCGGTGAGACGCCATGGGAGTTGCTCGGTCAGGCCTGCCAGCTCCCCAAGAGGGAGATCCTCGACCAGCGGACCCGACACAGGCGCATGTCGCGCGAGCACAGCCGCCAGTTGTTATGAGGTCTTATCCCCATAACAGATCGCGCCGCACTTTGCGCGCCCGCGGACCCTGGAGTTCCGGTAGCGTCCCGCGCTCAACGCTGAGGCGAGGTGCGGGGGCTCCGTGAAGCGGCAGGTCAACGACGCGGCGGCCGGCGGTGCCGGTCGCCGGCAGAAGCGGTGGTACGCGCTCGTCGCGGCGGTCGTGGTGGTGGTAGTGGTCGGCATCGCGGTGTTCGTGTGGTTGTCGGAGGACGATGAAGAGCGCAGCGACGCCGGCCCGACTGGGCCGACGGCCACGGCGTTCCCCACCCCCAGCCCGGACGTGGCCACGGTCGAGCCGGTAGCGCCCTTCACCCAAGCGGACGCCGACCGGATCACCTCGGCGCTGAACAGCGGCGATGACGCGACGGTCGCCGGAGTGCTGGTCCCCGAGCTGCGCGAGGCGTTCGCGTCGGCCGAGGGGGCGGTGCTGCCCGCCGGCGCCACCGCCGCAGTGCGCACCGAGGAGTTCGTCGCGGTCGAGCCGGCGCTGGGCGGGGTGCCGCTGATCGTCAGCGGCGAGGGAGCCGGGAACTTCCTGCTGATCGTGTCCTACGTCGAAGGTCAGTGGCTGGTCGTCAGCACAGAGGAGGTCCAGTGAGGCGGCGCCGCTGGTCGCTGGCGGCGGTCCTGCTGGCGGTGCTGCTGACGCTGGGGACAGCACCGCTGCCGGCGGCGGCGGCGCCACCACCTGCCGGGTTGAACCAGGCCTGCGACACCGGCATGGGCACCAAGCTGGTGGTCGTCCTCGTGCACGGCTTCAACTCGAAGAGTGACGCCTGGCAGAAGGCCAAGGACCGGCTCAAGGGCCTCAGCAACGGCAACTTGGTGCACCCAGTGCTGTTCGACTACCGGAACAACGCCACCGACTGGGTGACGTCGGCGCCGGTCGCGCCGCGGCTGGCGGACACGCTGAACTGCCTGGCGAAGAACAGCGGCCGCTCCGGCGGCCCGGCGCAGGTCGTCGCGGTCGGACACTCAATGGGCGGCCTGGCAATCCGATGCGCGCTGCAGCCGCTGTGCTCCGGGGTGTCCGATGTCGACCGGTCGGTGGCCCAGGTGATCACGGTGGGCACCCCGACGGCCGGCAGCTATCTGCGCGAAGGCGGCTGGGTCAACGACATCATCAGGCAGGCCGCGAACGCGGCCTGTCGCGGAGGGGACATCCTCGTCGGGGCACCGGGTTTCCCCTCCCCGTGCGAGTTCCTGGAGGCGTTTCTGTCCTCCGACGCGGCTCAGGCGTTCTACAACCAGTCCCGCGAGCTGTACGAGCTGCGCACTGGGACGACTGACGTCCCCATCCTGGCCATCGCCGGGAACTTCCACCTGCGGGTGTCGGTGCTGGGCAAGACGTTCAACATCGGTGACGGCGGCGACTTCGTCGTCGGCACGGACTCGCAGCTCACGTGGGCCACCGAGCAGCAGACGGTGGACTGCGGCTCGCTGAGCTTCAGTGTGCTGACCCGGCGGTTTGGCTACAACGGATCGTCGATTGGCCCGCTGCCGTGCTGGCATATGTCCGAGACGACCAACGACGACGTGCTGCGCCGAATCGAGACCAAGGTCCAGCAGGTCGCCGCCGACCTGCGGGACAGCGTGACCCTGGCGTCGCTCGCCTATGCCCCGGTGCCCTCGGTCTGCGACCACCCCGAAGGCCGGCTGGTCAACGGGGTACTGACCGCGCCGGGGGAGGACGCCGGCACAACCCGGCTGGGCGAGGTCGTGTTCGGCAACCTGGACTCCGACCGCGGCACTGAGGCGGTGGTGACGCTGCTGTGCGACCTCGGCGGCAACGCCGTCATGGCCTCGGCGCACATCTACGACTCCGGCCCCCGGCACCTCGGTGTCCTGGACCTGTCCGCCGGACGCCCCATCGGCCGGGCCTGGGACATCGCACTGGGGGACATTCGCATCGATGGCGGAGTGGTGACCGTGTTTGGCCTCGACGGTGGCGACGACGATCCGGTGTGCTGCCCGACGGTGCACCTGGGCGCCCGCTTCCAGGTCGCCGGCGGCACCGTCACGCGGCTGGCGGCGACCGCCCCCGCGACCGGGGACTCGTTCCACATCGACGGCCTGGGCAGTCTCACGGTCGGCGACACCTACGACGAGGCGGCGCTGGCCACCGGCTGGCCGATCGACGTTGACTACCCCTTCGGAGACGACGAGGGCTGCACGTACGTCACGCCCGTCGGCGCGCCGGACACCCTGTGGGCGATTGGTAGCGACGGGCGGATCCGGTCGCTCGTCGTGACCGCGCCGGGCATCGCGACCCCGTCGGGGGTGTCGGTCGGGATGACCGAGGCCGAAGTCCTCGACGCCTACGCCGACGCGAGGGTGGAACGGGTGTCCAACATCTACGAGCCCGGCGACGACCTGATCGTCTCGGCTGGCAGCGACGGGCACGTGCTGCGGTTTCAGTTCGACGAGAATCGGCGGGTGACCCTCATCCACAACGGAGAACGGGACGCGGCCCTGCTACCCGAGGGCTGCGCCTGACCTCACCGCCTCGCCCAATGGCCGACTTCGGGACGTGGCTTCACCCCGCTGCGGAGGAGGTCACATCTCCGCCGCCGCCGTCCAGGACATCGACGGTCGCTTGATACTCGAACCACACCCGGCCGTGAGCCCTGGGCACCTGCCGGGGCCGGTCACCGGCAGCGTCGCCCAGTCGGCGTGGGCTCCGGCGAGGCGATGCCGCAGCTCGGCGCGCAGGCCAGCCGTCGCCCGCTGCAGATGCGGGTGCGCAAGCGCCGGGGCGGCCACCTGCTGAAACACGGTCGTTATCGTCGGGGCCGATGCCCGCCTTGGTCCCGCTGACCGCCGCAGGTGCCGCCCGGGCAGGGGAGACCTCGGCCAGCGGTGACGGTGATGTGCTGTACACCCGGGCGCGCCGGTTGTTGCCCGGGCGGTGCCCGGCTGAGCTTCGGACCGCGGAACTATGCCGGACGGCAGGTCCTCGACCTCGCCGACGCCGGCCGCGGCGCGTGGCCTGGCCGGGAAACCGCACCGAGCCTTGCACGGTCACAGCTGACGGAGGCCCTCTGTCCACCGCTCGGACGCGCCGATGCTCGCCCGCAGCACTGCCGGGGGCCGACACGGCCGTAGCGTCCCTCGGCGATGGACGAGCTGCTGTACATCGTGGACGGTGCCGACGCGGCACGAGCCCAGCCGACCACCCTGGCCGAGGCCGGCCTGCGCGAGCGGGAGCACCTGCAGGAGTGGGTGCTGGCCCATCCGGAGATGCTCGGCGGCTCACTGCTGGTCATCACCAGCGAGTGTGACCGGTGGACCTCGGCGCGCGGCCGTGAACGGGACCGCCTCGACATCCTCGCGCTGGACCCCGACGGCCACTTGGTGGTCGTCGAGCTCAAGCGCGACGAAGCGCCGGAGACGGTCGAGCTGCAGGCGCTGAAGTACGCGGCGTTCTGCAGCCGGTTCACCCCGGAGACGCTGGTGGAGGAGTACCGGGGGTGGCGGCGCAGCAAGGGCGAGGAGCTGGACGCCGACACCGCGCTCGGCCAGCTCGAAGAGCATCTGGCCGAGGACGTGGGCGGGCTGGCCGGCGCGCCGCTGGGCTCACCGCGGATCGTGCTGCTCGCAGGTGGCTTCACCCCCTCGACCACCGCGGTGGCCGTATGGCTGCGCCAGATGGGCGTAGACATCACGCTGCGCGCGCTGCGGGCCTACCGCACCAGCGCTGGCCCGGTCGTGTCGGTGTCGGCGGTTTATCCGACCCCGTCGGTAGAGGAGTTCACGGTCTCCCCGCTGCTCGCCGAGCGGAAGCGGGAGGAGGCCGACCGGCGCGCTGCCCGCGCCGAGCCCGCCGTCCGGCAGCTGATCGCCAGCGGCGCCCTCGAGCCCGGCACCCAGCTGCGGGTCCTGCCGGTAGGCCCGGACGCGGACACCTTTGCCGCATGGGCCGCCGAGGGACAACGCGACCGGGTGGTCTGGGCCGGCACCCCCAGCCGGCCCCTGCGGTGGGCTGGAGAGGACGCTGCCGGTCTCGAGGCCACCGGCAACTTCAGCGTCACTGGTCTGGTTCGCTACCTGTACACACAGGCCGGCGCGGCGGTGCCGCCCGGAGCGGCCACCGGCTTCGTCGTCACCGAAGACGGGCGGTCACTGGCCGAGCTGGCCGGCACGGGCACCGGACCAAGCACGTTCGACGCCGCCGGCCTGCACCGGCTGCTTACTGCGCTGCCAGAAGGCTCCTGGGCGAGCTACGGGGACATCGCGCCGCTGGTCGGCACGGCGGCGCAGCCCCTCGGTCGGCACGTCACCACCTGTCCCCGGTGTGACCATGCCTGGCGGGTCCTGCAGGACTCCGGCCGGCCCGCCGCCGGGTTCCGCTGGTCCGACCCCACCCGCACCGACACCGTCGAACAGGTCCTGGTGCGCGAAGGCGTGCGGTTCACCGACCATGCCGCTGATCCCGCGCAGCGGCTGAGCATTGCCGAACTGCAGGCGCTGCTGGCGGCCGACCCGGTCGCCGGCGGCCAGAACGGCCGTGTCGCTAGCTAAACACCACGCGGATACCAGCAATTCCGAGGCGAGATTCGGCTACTCGATCGTCGGACTGCACCGCGGTCGCTGCCCGGTTCGACGACGACCACCGTCGACGAAATCGAGGCGTGCGGGAGGTCAGCCGCGACTCAGGTCCACAGGGCCACGTCGAGCACCCGCAGTAGCACCGCATCGCAGCGCACATTTTGTGCCGTCTCCACCTGCTTGGTGAGCTCATCGAGCCGATGAGCTGAAGTGACCCCCGTCGGGCGGACGCCTCATTCTGTGTCGTGAGCATTTTCTCGAAGCCGGCCGGGCTGAGGTTGTCCAGTCGGCTGTGTCGGCGCCGCGGGTTGTAGAAGCCCTCGATGTATCTGAAGACCTCCAACTCCGGCTCGTGCCGGGTCGGCCAGGCCCGGTGATGCACCCGCCCCCTGGCCACTAACGTGTCGCGCGGCCTGATCGCCGAGGCTTGCCCGTAGCGTCCGCCGCGTGTCTCTAGCCGCCGGCAGCGCTCAGGGAGTCGCTCAGTGGATCCTTATTGTTCTGGGGATCATCCTGGGGATCGCTATAGCACTACTTCTTTGCATCTACGCCCTCGGGATGCTCATACGGAACATTCAAGATATGGGTATCGGTCGATTCTTTTTCATCGTCATCGCGTGCATGGTCGGCTCGGTTGCTCTTAGTACATTGATTGGAACCGCAATGACCGGACGAGTCGCCACTTCCGCCGCCGTTGGTGCAGGCATCGGCGCGATGCTATCGGCGATGATCGTGTTCGACGATAGCGGGGACTTTTGGTGACGCATCAGGCTGCAACGCGTGCCTGAGTGCCACACGTAGCGGACGGAGGAGCGGCTCCTCACTGTTGCTCGGCCAATCGGGCGCCGCAACGGAGACGGCGCACGTCGTAGCTGGCCTTCTCCACTCGGCCCGCTGACGGCGCTCGGCGGCGACCCAATTGCGCAGCGTCTCGCGGTTGACCCCTAGACGAGTAAGTCCGAAGTCCGGTCAGTGGTCGTAGGCGATCAGGGATCGGGTGACGGGTTGGCCGGTGGCGCGGTTGTGCCAGATGGCGGCTGTGAGGGCGAGTAGCCGCTGGGCGACGCGGGTGGCCACCCCGGTCAGGGTGCGGGCGCCGTGCAGCTCGAGGTCGAGTTGGCCTTTGAGGGTGTCGTAGACGGACTCGATCAGCTGCCGGATCGGTGCCAGCAGCGCCTGCCCAGGCCGGGGTGCGCGGTTGCGGTAGGAGGGGCGCAGCAGGTCCGCGCCGCGGGCGTGCAGGTAGTCGTCGAGTTCGGCGGAGACGTAGCCCTTGTCGGCGATCAGCAGCAGGCCGGGGCGGGCGGCGAGCAGGTCGGCGTCGGCATCGAGGATGCCCATGAGCACTTGGCGCTCATCGAGCTTGGGATCGGTCAACGCCCAGCTGATCGGCAGCCCGGCCGGGGTGCAGATCAGGTGCAGCCGCAGGCCCCAGAACCAGCGCGAGTGGCTGGGGCAGTAGCCGTAGCCGGCGATGCCGGCCAGCTCCGAACGGTGCACGGTGGGCCGGGAGCGGGCGCACTCGACCGGGGTGGAGTCGACCAGCCAGACCGGATCGGCCCACAGGTCGGTGTCGGCGGCCAGTTCCCGGATGAGCCGCTTGAGCAGCGGCAACGCCGTCCGCAGCCGCTTGTTGTAGCCGGACTGGCCGGGCAGGTAGGGAAAGGCGCCGGGCAGCGCGGCGGGCACCAGCCGCAGCCAGCGGGCCTCGGAGCGGACCCCCAGCAGAGTCTGGGCCACGGCCAGGGTGAGCAGCTCGGAGTCGGTCAGCCGCGGGCGGCGTCCGACGCGCACACGAGGCGCCAGATGGTCATCGATGCGGACGTAGAGTGCGGTCAGGAGGGTGCTGAGGTCGGTCGTCACAACCCGAGCCTGAGCACCCTCCGTCCGCGTCTACAGCGCCCTTCGGCCCTGCCGACCGTTCGGACTTACTCGTCTAGCTCGCCCGCTACGTCACGGACGCTGCGCCGGCTGTCGAGCCAGCTGCGCGGCCCGCTGCCGGTACTCCTCGGGGTACTTGCTCGTCGGCCTACCCGGGGCCCTCCCTCCTCGGCTTGCGCCGAGACGGGAGGTGTCAGCCGACGGGGGTCACGTCACCCCGCCTAACCGCTCGGGAGGTCGCGCGTGACCCATCCGGGTTACGAGATCGCTCAAGTCGCGTCTCCACGAGCCCGTACGGGCGTCTCCGGCGTGACCCATACATGACCCACGCTGCGGAAAACAGGGGTCATGAAAGGGTTCAAACGGGCACTCCGGAGGGTGCTCCAGAGCTTCTCCAGAGGGCCTGGCAGCCCGTTGACCTGCGAAAACACGTGGAGCGGGTGACCGGGATCGAACCGGCATGGCCAGCTTGGAAGGCTGGGGCTCTGCCATTGAGCTACACCCGCGAGACCGTGGCAGCGAACGTCTAGGAAGCCGTCCCCTCGCCACGCGAACCCAAGCGACCGTGGTCGACCAGGGTTCCAGTCCGGGACGAGGGTAGCGCGCGCCGGGTCTGGGACGTGCCCCGCACTACGACCGCATGCTCCACGGCGACCCAAAGCACCAGGCGGGACGCGGCTGCTGTCCTGGCGGACCTGGCGCAGGCACCGGCACCCACCGCTGACCGACGGACGGGCACCGGAGTCGCCGGCTCGGCGTCGTCCGTGCGTCAGCCGCGCAGTCGGCGCTTCAGCTGCGTCCGGGCGTTGAACACCTTCTTCATGAGTCGGTCGCCAGGCGAGCCGTCGGCCGGGACCATGCCCAGCTGCCGCGCGTACTCCATCTGGTCGAACGCGACGAACCCGCTGCGGATGCGGCCCTCCCGGACGACGAAGTGGTCCATGCCCTCGAGCGCGATCGGCTTCCCCGTCGGCGCGATGCCCTGCAACGGGCCGCGGTGGGTCCCCGTCATGCGCCAGTGGACGAGCACGTCGTCACCGTGCTCGGCGAGCGCGAGGATCTCGACGTGGAAGTCCGGCATCCCGGTGAACGTCTCCTCCCAGAAGCCCGCGATCTCGTCCGCGCCCCGGCAGACCCGCTGCGGGAAGTGGTCCACGGTCTCGTCGTCGTAGAGCTGGCGCAGTGACGAGGAGTCGTGCGCGTTCAGCCGGTCGAACGTCCAGCGGATGACCGCCTCGGACGAGACATCGGTGGGTATCGGGACGGGGGAGGTCATGGGGCAGCGTGGCATCGGGGCGTCCTCGTGCCAACCAGCTCCTGCCGCGCACCCGTGAGCCGAACGGCCCACCTGGCGCGGCCCTCCCGGCGGCCGCCGTGCCCGCTAGCGTCCGACCGTGACCGAGACCACGTGGCTGGACGCGACGGCGCAGGCTGAGCTCGTGCGGCGGGGCGAGGTGAGCCCGGCCGAGCTGCTCGAGGCGGCCATCGCCCGCATCGAGAAGCTGAACCCGCAGCTCCACGCCGTCGTCCGCGACCGCTTCGAGGACGCTCGACGAGACGCCGCCGGCGAGCTGCCCGACGGCCCCTTCCGCGGCGTGCCGTTCCTCCTCAAGGACATCGGCTGCCACGTCGCCGGCGACGAGACCCGCTACGGGACGTCGGTCCTCGCCGGCGTCCGCTGGCCCCACGACAGCCACCTCGGCCGGCTCTTCCGCGAGGCCGGCCTGGTCACCGTCGGCCGCACCAACGTGCCCGAGTTCGGCACCACCGTCACCACCGAGCCGCCCTGCAACCCCCCGGCCCGCAACCCGTGGGACCCGGCGCACTCGACCGGCGGCTCCTCGGGCGGCTCGGCGGCCGCGGTCGCCGCAGGGCTGGTGCCCATCGCGCACGCCAACGACGGCGGCGGCTCCATCCGCATCCCCGCCAGCCTGTGCGGGCTGGTCGGGCTCAAGCCCACCCGCGCCCGCGTCAGCCAGGGCCCCGACGTCGGCGAGGGCTGGGCCGGCGCGACCATCGACGGCGTCGTCACCCGCTCCGTCCGCGACACCGCCACCGCGCTCGACTGGATCGGCCGCCCCATGCCCGGCGACCCCTACACCGCCCCGCCGCTGCCGCGCCCGCTCGCCCAGGAGGTCGGCGCCCCGGTCGGCCGGCTGCGGGTGGCGCTGCTCGACACCGACCCGCCCGAGGGCTACCTCGACTCCGCGCACTGCCGCGCCGCCGTCGAGCACGCCGGCCGGCTGCTGGAGGACCTCGGCTGCGCCGTCGAGCCCGGCACGCCCGACCGGATGTTCGACGAGCGCTTCGCCCGGTTCTTCAACGCCACCATCGCCGCCGACGTCGCCCTGACCATCTCCGCCTTCGAGCGCGTCCTCGGTCGCCCGATCAGCGACGACGAGCTGGAGCCGCGCAACGCCGCCTACCGCGCCGTCGGGACGCGGATGTCGGCCACCGACTACCTGGGCACGCGGACGTGGCTGGGCCACTGGGTCCGCCGCGTGGCCGCCTTCTGGGCGCCGCCGGAGCTCGGCGGCAGGGGAGTGGACCTGCTGGTGACGCCGACGGTCGGCGCGCCCCCGCCGGAGCTGGGCTGGTTCACCGCCGCCGGGCCCGAGCAGGAGGGCCGGCGGGTCAACAGCTACATCCCCTACACCGCGCAGTTCAACGTCACCGGCCAGCCGGCCATCAGCCTGCCCCTGCACCGCACCGACGACGGCCTGCCGGTGGGCGTGCAGCTGGTCGCCGCCTACGGCCGGGAGGACGTGCTGGTCCGGGTCGCCGCCGCGCTGGAGCAGGCCGCGCCGTGGGCCGACCGCCGGCCGCCGCTCGCCGCCTGAGCCCGCTCCGACGGCACGCCTAGACTCGGGAGCCGCCACGGGGTGTGGCGCAGCTTGGTAGCGCACCCGCTTTGGGAGCGGGGGGCCGTGGGTTCGAATCCCGCCACCCCGACCCCGCTCCCGGCGTCTCTCTAGACTCGGGAGCCGACCCGGCGCCGGTCCCGGCGTCGCCCTTCCGTCGTACCGAGGAGCACTGCCGCTGTGAAGAGCACCATCGAGGAACTGGGCCCCACGCGGGTCCGGATGGCGGTCGAGGTGCCGTGGGGAGACCTGGACCACGCCTTCGGCGAGGTCTACAAGGAGCTCAAGCGGCAGGTCCGGGTCCCCGGGTTCCGCCCCGGCAAGGTGCCCGAGCGCGTCCTCGACCAGCGGGTCGGCCGCCCCGCCGTCCTCGAGCAGGTCGTCCAGCACGCCATCCCCGAGGTCTACTCCGAGGTCGTCCGCGAGAACCAGGTCCGCGTGATCGGCCAGCCCGACATCGAGGTCACCCGCCTCGACGACCGCGACACCCTCGCCTTCACCGCCGAGGTCGACGTCGCCCCCAAGATCGAGCTCCCGCCGCTGGAGGACCTCGCGGTCACCGTCGACGACGTCGAGGTCACCGACGAGGAGATCGACCAGCAGGTCTCGGTCATGCGCGAGCGCTTCGCCATGCTCACCGCCGTCGAGCGCCCCGCCGAGGACGGCGACCACGTGTCCATCGACCTCGAGGCGCGCGTCGACGGCGAGGTGCTCGAGGACGGCACGACCAGCGGCATGTCCTACGAGGTCGGCTCCGGCTCGCTCATGCCCGGCCTCGACGACGCCGTCCGCGGACTGTCGGCCGACGGGTCGGCCACCTTCCTGACCGACCTGCACCAGGGCCCCTACGCCGGGCAGCAGGCCGACGTCACGGTCACCGTCCGCTCGGTCAAGGCCAAGGAGCTCCCCGAGCTCGACGACGAGTTCGCCTCCACCGCCAGCGAGTTCGACACCCTCGCCGAGCTGCGCGACGACGTCCGCACCCGGCTGGGCCGCGCCAAGACCATGCAGCAGGGCGCGCAGGCCCGCGACAAGCTGGTCGAGCACCTGCTCGCCACCACCGAGGTGCCACTCCCCGAGGGCCTGGCCGACCGCGAGCTGGAGTTCCGCAACAACGCCCTCGCCGGCGAGCTGCAGCGCGCCGGCATGGACTGGGACACCTTCCTGTCGATGTCGGGTGTCGAGGACCGCGAGTCCTACGACGCCGAGCAGCGCAAGAACATCGAGGAGGCGATCCGCACCCAGTTCGTCCTCGACGCGATCGCCGACGCCCGCGAGATCACCGTCGACAACGACGACCTGTCGGCGCAGATCGTCGCCCAGGCCCAGCGCAACCGGACGACGCCGGAGCAGTACGCCCAGCAGCTGCAGCAGGGCGGCAACATCGCCGAGTTCGTCGCCGACGTCCGCCGCACCAAGACGCTGGCCCAGCTGCTCGAGCAGACGACGATCACCGACGCGTCGGGCAACGTCGTCGACCTCGACGCGCTGCGCCCGCAGACCGTCCGGGCCGGGGACACCGCCGCCGAGGAGTCGGAGGACACCGCCGAGGACACCGCTGTGGACACCGCTGTGGCCGACGAGGACGCGCCCGACGCCGAGGTCGCCACCGCGGTGGCCGTCGAGGCCGCCGAGGGTGCCACCGAGGACAGCGGGGACGTCGCCAAGGGCTGAGCAAGGACCCCGTCCTCCTCATCCCGAGCAAGCTCGGGGCGAGCCTCGGGACGGGGCCACCCCTGATGCTTGCTGAGGACGCCGTCCTGCCCCGTGTGCGCGGGGGAGGGCGGCGTCCGTCGTCACCGCCGCCGGCGCTGCGCCGACGGCGAACAGGGCCCCGCGCCGGGACTGCGGGCCCGGGGGTCCGCGTTAGGGTCGACGTGACTCGGGGACGACGCCGGGGGTACGGCCCGCAGGGGCCGCCGGCCCCGCTCCCGCCCACCGAGAGACCGACTCGACCCACGCCAACGGAGGTCACCACACCCGTGAGCACCGACCCGAACCCGGCGTACTCCCCGCTCCTGCGGGGTGGCGCCGGTGGGATGAACCTCAACGACTCGGTCTACGAGCGCCTGCTGCGCGAGCGCATCATCTTCCTGGGCACCCAGGTCGACGACGTCATCGCCAACCAGCTGGCCGCCCAGATGCTGCTGCTGTCGGCCGAGGACCCCAAGCAGGACATCCACCTGTACATCAACTCGCCCGGTGGCTCGGTGAGCGCCGGCATGGCCATCTACGACACGATGCAGTTCATCGACTGCGACGTGGCCACCTACGGGATGGGCCTGGCCGCCTCCATGGGCCAGTTCCTGCTCACCGCCGGCACCAAGGGCAAGCGCTACGCGCTGCCCCACGCGCGGATCATGATGCACCAGCCCTCGGCCGGCGTCGGCGGCACCGCGGCCGACATCGCCATCCAGGCCGACCTGTTCCGGCGCACGAAGCGCGAGCTCAACGAGCTGCAGTCCTTCCACACCGGTCAGAGCATCGAGCAGATCGAGAAGGACTCCGACCGCGACCGCTGGTTCACCGCCCAGGAGGCCCTGGAGTACGGCTTCGTCGACCACGTCGTCAGCCGTGCCGCCATGACCGACAGCACCAACCCGGTCACCGACAACTGACGGTTGAGAGGAGAACTGCCATGAGCTTCGAGATGCCCTCCAGCCGTTACGTGCTGCCCTCCTTCGTGGAGCGCACCAGCTACGGCATGAAGGAGTCCAACCCGTACAACAAGCTCTTCGAGGAGCGCATCATCTTCCTCGGGGTGCAGATCGACGACGCGTCGGCCAACGACGTGATGGCCCAGCTCATCACGCTCGAGTCGGCCGACCCCGATCGCGACATCACGATCTACATCAACTCGCCCGGTGGCTCCTTCACCTCGCTGATGGCCATCTACGACACGATGATGTTCGTCCGGCCCGACATCCAGACCGTGTGCATGGGCCAGGCCGCCTCGGCCGCCGCCGTCCTGCTCGCGGCCGGCACCCCGGGCAAGCGCCTAGCGCTGCCGTACTCCCGGGTGCTGATCCACCAGCCCTCCGGCGAGGCCGGCGGTCAGGTGTCGGACCTGGAGATCCACGCCGCGGAGATCGAGCGGGTGCGCACGCAGATGGAGCAGATCCTCGCGCGGCACACCGGCCGGACGCCGGAGCAGGTCCGCTCCGACATCGACCGCGACAAGATCCTCACGGCCGAGGAGGCCAAGGAGTACGGCATCGTCGACCAGGTCATCCAGAGCCGGAAGCTCAACGCGCTCCCGGCGTGACCGCGTCGTCCCCCGGACGGGACGGGAAACCCGCGCGTGTCGCGGTCGTACCCCGTACCGTTCGGGGGGCAGTGCCGGGAGTGACGAGCGAGTCGAGCGCCCCCGGCGCACCGGGGCGTCGGAGCCCCGCGGCGTCGGGAGCGACGGGTACGGTCGGCGAGCGCCCGATCCCCGGCCAGCAGCGCCGGGAGGACCGTCCTCGCGGCACCCGCCACCAGCGGGACCGAGCACGGGCACAGCAGTGACACGACATCCGCAGGCCCGCTTCCCCAGGGTCTGCTCCCCCCCGAGGTGGAGGTCAGCAGGTGGCACGAATCGGTGAGAGCGGTGACCTGCTCAAGTGCTCGTTCTGCGGGAAGAGCCAGAAGCAGGTCAAGAAGCTCATCGCGGGCCCCGGCGTCTACATCTGCGACGAGTGCATCGACCTCTGCAACGAGATCATCGAGGAGGAGCTCTCGGAGTCGTCGGACCTGAAGTTCGACGAGCTGCCGAAGCCCCGCGAGATCCACGACTTCCTCGAGCAGTACGTCATCGGCCAGGAGAAGGCCAAGCGCACCCTCGCCGTCGCCGTCTACAACCACTACAAGCGGGTGCAGGCCGGCGGTGAGCGCTCCAGCCGCGACGACTCCGTCGAGCTGGCCAAGTCCAACATCCTGCTGATGGGCCCCACCGGCTGCGGCAAGACGCACCTGGCCCAGACGCTGGCCCGGATGCTCAACGTGCCCTTCGCGATCGCCGACGCCACGGCGCTGACCGAGGCCGGCTACGTCGGCGAGGACGTCGAGAACATCCTGCTCAAGCTGATCCAGGCCGCCGACTACGACGTCAAGCGCGCCGAGACCGGGATCATCTACATCGACGAGGTCGACAAGATCGCCCGCAAGAGCGAGAACCCGTCGATCACCCGCGACGTCTCCGGCGAGGGCGTGCAGCAGGCGCTGCTGAAGATCCTCGAGGGGACGACGGCGTCGGTGCCGCCGCAGGGCGGCCGCAAGCACCCGCACCAGGAGTTCATCCAGATCGACACGACGAACGTGCTGTTCATCGTGGGCGGTGCCTTCGCGGGCCTCGAGAAGGTCATCGAGCAGCGGGTCGGCAAGCAGGGGATCGGCTTCGGCGCGGAGATCCGCGGCAAGAAGGAGATCGAGGCCTCCAGCGCCTTCGCCGAGGTCATGCCCGAGGACCTGCTGAAGTTCGGCATGATCCCCGAGTTCATCGGCCGGCTCCCGGTGATCACCAGCGTGCAGGCCCTCGACCGGGACGCGCTGATCCAGATCCTCACCGAGCCGAAGAACGCGCTGGTGCGCCAGTACCGGCGGCTGTTCGAGCTCGACGGGGTGGAGCTGGACTTCACCGACGACGCCCTCGAGGCCATCGCCGACCAGGCCATCCTCCGCGGCACCGGCGCCCGTGGGCTCCGCGCGATCATGGAGGAGGTGCTGCAGTCGGTGATGTACGAGGTGCCCAGCCGCGACGACGTCGCCTCCGTGGTCATCTCCAAGGAGGTCGTGCTGGAGCACGTCAACCCGACCATCGTGCCGCGCAAGCCCACCCGCGAGCGCCGCGAGAAGAGCGCCTGAGGCGCTGACCGAACGCTGACGAGCCCGTCCCCGACCTCCGGGGGCGGGCTCTTCTGCGTGGGTGGACCGGCCCAGCGTGTGCGCCGGCGCCGGGTTTGACGACCCGGAACGCGGCGTGGGCGCACACGCACGCCGTCGTCCACGGGTCGGCCGGCCGTCCACAGCTCGTGCCACCCGCGCCCGTCCGGCTGCGGTCCCGGTGAGCCTCGCCGCATGGCACACGACCCGGCCACCGTCGTCGGCCCGGACGGGTGGGCGACCTGGGAGTCGCTCGCCGCCCGGGTGGACCGCAGCACGCTGGCCCGCTGGGTGGCCGACGGGCGGCTGCGACGGCTGCAGCCCGGCGTCTACGCGCTGCCCGGTGCTGCCGGGAACTGGCGGTTGCGGATCGAGGCGGCGGCGCGGTCGTGTGCCGGGGTCGTCAGCCACGGCTCCGCCCTGGCGCTCTGGGACCTGGCCCCGCCCGGCGGTCCCGTCCAGCTGACCGTGGGCCTCACGCGCAGCGGCCGGGGGACCCCGGGCGTGGTCCTGCACCGGACCCGGGACCTCGACCACAGCGTGCGCCGGGTCGACGGGCTGCCGGTGTCGTGTCCCGAGCGGGCGGTGGTCGACGCCTGGGGCCGTCCCGGCGGGTTGACCAGGAACCAGCTCCGTGCCGCCGCCATCGACGCCGTCCGTCGCCGGCTGTGCCGGCCGGCGGACCTGGCCCGGGAGCTCCGGCGCCGGCCCTGCCTGCCAGGACGGGCGGACCCGGTCGAGCTCACCCGGCTGCTGGCCGAGGGGTGCCGCAGCGAGCTGGAGATCTGGGGGTGCCTGGCCGTGCTCCGCGGGCCCGGCATGCCGGCGTTCACGCTGCAGCGCCGCCTGGAGGTCGCGGGGGAGGTCTTCCTCCTCGACGCCGCCTGCGAGGAGGCGCTGCTGGCCGTCGAGATGGACGGCGCCGCCTGGCACGGCTCCCGGCCCCAGCGCGAACGCGACATCCGGCGTGACGCGCTCGTCGCGACGGCGGGCTGGCAGACGCTGCGGTTCGGGTTCCGGCGGCTGACCGCCGAGCCGGAGGCCTGCCGCGCCGAGATCCGCGCGGTGCACCGGGCGCGCTGCCGTCTATTGCACCCCCAGCGTGTGCGCTGACGCAGCCCGTGAGGGCCCAGGACCCGGCGCCGGCGCGCACGCTCGCAGTCAGGCGGCGCACGATCCGGTCGGGTGGCACCCTCGACGGCGTGCGCGTCCTCACCGCCCTCCCCGACGCGGCGCGCGCGGCGTTCCGCTCCCGCGTCTCCGGTGACCCGACCGGCGCTCCCGACTGGGTCCGCGGCATCGCCCGCGTGGGGACCGGGCCGGGGTGGTTCGAGCCCGACGGCGTCGTCTGGCGGGTGCACGGCGACCTCTCGACCCTCGTCGGCGGGGTCGCGGCCCTGCTCGGGCAGGCCGCGCACCCGCTCGCGCTCGCCGGCGTGCAGCAGCACTCGGCCTACCGCGAGGACCCGTGGAAGCGCCTCGCCGGCACCGCCCGCTGGCTGGTGGTGACCACCTTCGGCTCCGCGGAGCTCGCCGAGCGCGAGGCCGCCCGGGTGCGCGGCATGCACGGCAGCGTCCGCGGCCGGGTGCGCGGCCGCCCCTACTCCGCCTCCGACCCGCAGCTGCTGCGCTGGGTGCACCTGGCCTTCACCGACGCCTTCCTCGCCGCCCAGCAGGCCGTCGGCCGCGACCTCACCGCCCGCTTCGGCCGGTCCTGGCCCGACGCCTACGTCGCCGACTGGGCGCGCAGCGCCGAGCAGCTCGGCGCCACCGACCTGCCGCGCAGCGCCGCCGAGCTCGCCGACGCGCTGGCCGCCTACCGGCCCCAGCTGGCCCCCGTCCCCGACTCGCTGCGCGCCTTCCTCGCCGCCCCGCCCGGGCTCAGCGCGCCGGAGCGGGTCTTCTACCGCGGCCTGTCCGGCGCGGCCGCCCAGCTGGTCTCGCCCACGCTCGCCGGGTGCGCCGGCGTCCCCGGTCGCGGCCGGGGCGGAGCGGCGCCGGTCGCGGTGGCCCGGGCGCAGCTGAGCGCCCTGCGGCTGGCGCTGGGTGACCGCAGCCCGTCGGAGGAGGCGGCCCGCTGGCGGCTGGGCATGGGCCCGGCACCGGACTGGGCCCAGGACGACGCCGCCTGAGGACGGGCTTCACCCCACGTCCGTCCACGCCCCCAGCACCGTGGGCCCGAGCGCGTCGAGGACCACCGTCGCCCGCCCGGCGCCGACCCGGGTGCGGGTGCGCTCGCCCGGTGGGCGGCCCGACAGCCGCAGCGCGAGCAGCGCCACCAGCGACGGGACCTGCCCGGGCAGCACGGCGGCCGGGACCGCGGGCAGCCGGCCGGTGACCGGACCCCAGCCGGGCAGCGTCGCGGCGTCGAGCCCCTCGACCCGGACGTGCCGGCGCAGCGGGTCACCGAGGAGCGCGGCGAGCACCGGCCGCGGGTCCCCGGGGGCGGCCACCATGCCGGACGGGCCGGTCATCAGCCGCTCGACCCAGTCCGGGGCCCCGGCGTCGACCGCCCCGGGGGCGGGCCCGTGCACCAGGACCACGGGACGGCGTCGGTCCGGTGCCGGCAGGTGCGTCCCCGGGGCCACCGGCAGCTCGACGTCGGCGTCGGCCGGCGGCCCGAGGGAGCCGACCAGCGCCGTCAGCGTGTGAGCCACTGCCGACGCGCCGGTGGGCCGGCGCACCAGCCAGCCCCCCGCCACGGGCCGGACGTCGGCGGGCCGGCCGGTCGCCGAGCGCACCACCCGCGCGGCGGCCGACCGGGCGGGCGCAGCACCCAGGAAGGGCGCCGCCCAGTCGACACCGGACCGGGTGCCGCACGCCCCGCACACGCGGGCGCTCAGCCCTGCCGGGGGAAGCGCGCGGCGTAGTCGTCGGCGATCTGGTCGAAGGTCGTCCAGCGCACGCCCTCGTGACCGTTCACGTGCTCGATGAGCCGCTCGAGCATGAGCAGCACCTGCGGCCGGCCGGAGACGTCGGGGTGGACCGTGAAGGTGACCACCGCGTAGTCCATCTCGCGGTACACCCAGTCGAACTGGTCCTGCCAGGACTCGCCCAGGTGGCGCGGGCTGACGAAACCGTGGCTGTTGGGGCTGGCCTTGATGAACATCATCGGCGGGAGGTCGTCGAGATACCAGTTCGCGGGGATCTCGATCAGGTCGGTCTCCTCGCCGCGCACCAGCGGCTTCATCCAGGTGTCGGCCGGCTGGGAGTAGTCGATCTTGGTCCAGCTGTCCCCGACGCGGACCCGGTAGGGCGTGAAGTCGTCGTGCATGAGCGAGTGGTCGTACGTGATGCCGCGCTCGAGCAGCAGCTCGTTGGTGACGGGGGAGAACTCCCACCACGGCGCCACGTAGCCGGTCGGGCGGCGGTCGGTGACCCGCGTGATGAGCTCGATCGAGCGGTCGAGCACCGCCGCCTCCTGCTCGCGGCTCATCGCGATCGGGTTCTCGTGGCTGTAGCCGTGCACGCCGATCTCGTGGCCGGCGTCGACGCACCGGCGGAACTGGTCGGGGAAGGTCTCGATCGAGTGCCCGGGCCAGAACCACGTCGTCGTCATGTCCCGGCGGGCGAAGAGGTCGAGCAGCCGCGGGGTGCCGACCTCACCGGCGAACATGCCGCGCGAGATGTCGTCGGGTGAGTCCTCGCCGCCGTAGGACCCCAGCCACCCGGCCACCGCGTCGACGTCGATCCCGAAGGCGCAGAGGATCTCCTTGGCCATGGCACTTCCCCTTCCTCGAGGACCCGGCCGACGGGCGTCAGCCGGTGACCCGGGCGGCGAACCCGGCCCGGACGGTGCCCGGGTCGCGGTGCACGCCCAGCAGGGCGGCGAGCAGGACGCGGGCCTGCGACGGGCGCAGCAGCCCGCTGGGGACGGCACCGGCGGCCAACAGGTCCGCGCCGCCGCCGTTGCCGTACAGCGCGGCGACCCGCCCGGCCCCCACCCGGGTGGAGGTCACGACGACGACCCCGGCGGCGACCAGCTCCTCGACCGCCGCGACGACCGCCGGGTTGGCGTTGCCGGCGCCGGTGGCCTCCAGCACGATCCCGCGGGCGCCCGCGTCGGCGAAGGCCCGCAGCGCGACGGCGTCGGCGTCGGGGTGGCAGGCGAGGACGTCGACCCGCACGCCGGCCGGGTCGAAGGCGGCGAGGTCGAGGGCCGGGCCGCGGACGGGCCGGCTCTCGATCCCGACCCGGCCCGCGGTGACCCACCCGACCGGGCCGGTGTCGGGCGCGGTGAAGGTGTCGGCGGCCAGCGTGTGGCCCTTGCGGACCCCGCGGGCGGCGAAGACCCGCCCGCCGAAGGTGACGAGCACGCCGAGGTCGCGGGCGGCGTCGCTCGCCGCGACGGTGACCGCCTCCGTGAGGTTGCGCGGCCCGTCGCTGTCGGGTGCGTCGGCGGGGCGCTGCGCCCCGGTCACCACGACCGGGCGGGGGTCGGCGTGGAAGAGGTCGAGGAGGTAGGCGGTCTCCTCGATGGTGTCGGTGCCGTGGGTGACCACGAGCCCGCCGACGCCGGGGTCGCGCAGCACGTCGGCGGCCCGGACGGCGAGGGTGTGCACCCGCTGCAGGGTCATCAGGTAGCTGCCGACCCGCAGCACGTCCTCGACGCGGACCTCGACGCCGGGCGGCAGGTCGAGCCGGGCCACCAGGTCCGCGCCGCCGTCCCGGGCGGTGCCGACCCCGCGGGCGTCGGCGCGGGTGGCGATCGTGCCGCCGGTCGCCAGCACGGTCACCAGTGGCACGGCCCGTCCCCCTCCCGGCGCGCGGCCCGCCCGGGACCGCGACGTCTGCGTCGAACGATCCCGCACCGGCGGCTCCCCGGCCCCTCGGGGGGCGGGGAGCCGCGAGGGTCAGCCCTCCGCGGGCGGCGCCAGGACGACGTCGACCGACAGCGGGCCCTCACCGGCGACGACGGTCAGCGCGGCGATCCGCCCGGCGGCGACGAGGTCACCGCGGCCGGCCTCGACCAGCGCGACGTCGGGCGTGGTGACGGTCGCGGATTCGACGTCGGCGCGCATCGACACCTTGGCGTCGGACTTGGCCTTGCGGACCCCGGCCAGCGCGGCGGCCACCGCCGGCAGCACCTCCGGGTCGCCTCCGGCGGGCAGCTCGGCGGCGGCCGGCCACACGGCGCGGTGCACCGAGCCGCCCTGCCACCAGGACCAGACCTCCTCGGTGACGAACGGCAGCACGGGCGCGAACAGCCGCAGCTGCACCGACAGCGCCAGCGCCAGCGCGGCCTGCGCCGACTCCGCCGCCGCGCCGGTGCCGTACGCGCGGGACTTGACCAGCTCCACGTAGTCGTCGCAGAACGACCAGAAGAACGTCTCGGTGACCTCGAGCGCGCGGGTGTAGTTGTAGGCCTCCATCGCCGCGGTGGCCTCGTCGACGACGTCGGCGAGCCGGCGCAGCAGCCCCTGGTCGATCGGCTCGGTGACCTGCTCGCCGGTCAGCCCCGCGGTGACCCCGAGGCCGAGCACGAACTTGCCGACGTTGAGGATCTTCATGGCCAGCCGCCGGCCGACCTTCATCTGCGCCTCGTCGAACGGCGAGTCCGCCCCCGGCCGGGCACCGGCGGCGCGCCAGCGCACCGCGTCGGTGCCGTAGCGCTCGAGCACGTCGATCGGGGTGACCACGTTGCCCTTGGACTTCGACATCTTCTTGCGGTCGGGGTCGACGACGAACCCGGAGATCGTCGCGTGCGACCACGGCACCGTGCCGAACTCGAAGTGCGACCGGACGACGGTGGAGAACAGCCAGGTGCGGATGATGTCGTGCGCCTGCGGCCGCTGGTCCATCGGGAAGACGTGCGCGAACAGCTCCGGGTCGGTGTCCCAGCCCGAGGCCACCTGCGGCGACAGCGACGACGTCGCCCAGGTGTCCATGACGTCGGGGTCGGCGGCGAACCCGCCGGGCACCCCGCGCTGGGACTCCTCGAAGCCGGGCGGCACGTCGGAGGACGGGTCGACCGGCAGCGACTCCTCCGCGGCGAGGATCGGGTCGTCGTAGACGGGGTCGCCGGAGGAGTCGAGCCGGTACCAGACCGGGAACGGGACGCCGAAGAAGCGCTGCCGGCTGATCAGCCAGTCGCCGTTGAGGCCCTCGACCCAGTTCTCGTAGCGGTACCGCATGTGCTCGGGCACCCACTGGATCTCCCGGCCGCGGGCGATGAGGGCCTCGCGCAGGTCGGCGTCGCGGCCGCCGTTGCGGATGTACCACTGCCGCGTGGTGACGATCTCCAGCGGCCGCTCGCCCTTCTCGTAGAACTTGACCGGGTGGGTGATCGCCGTGGGCTCGCCGTGCAGGTCGCCGGACTCCCGCAGCAGCTCCACGATCCGCTGCTGGGCGCTGTAGGACGTCTTGCCGGCCAGCTCCGCGTAGACCTCGGCGGGCACCCCCTCGGGGGCATCGGCGACGAAGCGGCCGTCCCAGCCGATCACCGCGCGGGTGGGCAGCTGCAGCTCCCGCCACCAGGTGACGTCGTTGAGGTCGCCGAAGGTGCAGATCATCGCGATGCCCGAGCCCTTGTCCGGCTCGGCCAGGCGGTGGGCGACCACGGGGACCTCGACGTCGAACAGCGGCGTGCGCACGGTGGATCCGAACAGCGCCCGGTACCGCTCGTCGTCGGGGTGGGCGACCAGCGCGACGCAGGCCGGCAGCAGCTCGGGGCGGGTGGTCTCGATGAAGACCGGGCCGGCCGGGCCGTGGAAGGAGATCCGGTGGTAGGCGCCGGGGCGGTCGCGGTCCTCGAGTTCGGCCTGGGCGACGGCGGTGCGGAAGGTGACGTCCCAGAGGGTCGGCGCCTCCTGGGCGTAGGCCTCGCCGCGGGCCAGGTTGCGCAGGAACATCCGCTGCGCGGTGGCGCGGGAGGTCTCCGAGATCGTGCGGTAGACGTTCGACCAGTCCACCGACAGCCCGACGCGGCGCCACAGCTGCTCGAAGGCGCGCTCGTCCTCCTCGGTCAGCTGCATGCACAGCTCGACGAAGTTGCGCCGGCTGACCGGGAGCTGGTCCTTGCCCGGCTTGGCCGGGGGCTCGAACGACGCGTCGTAGGGGAGCGAGGGGTCGCAGCGGACGCCGTAGAAGTTCTGCACCCGGCGCTCGGTGGGCAGGCCGTTGTCGTCCCAGCCCATCGGGTAGTAGACGTGCCGGCCGCGCATCCGCTGGTAGCGGGCCACGAAGTCGGTGTGCGTGTAGCTGAACACGTGCCCGACGTGCAGCGACCCGCTCGCCGTCGGCGGCGGGGTGTCGATCGAGTACGTCTGCTCCCGGGGGGCCGACAGCGCCGCCGCGCGGTCGAAGGCGTAGGTGTCGGCCTCCGCCCAGCGGGCGGCCCACTTCTCCTCCAGACCGTCGATCGTGGGCTTGTCGGGTACGCCCGCGCCGGCTCCCGGAGCGGTGCTGACCGGGGTGCGGGTGTCGGCGACCATGACCTCCATCCTAGGAACCGCGCGGCTGGCATCCTGGGGAGGATGAGCAGCGACCTGACCCGCGTGGAGGAGGAGCTGCTGGCGCGCTGGCCGGAGACCCGGCTGGAGCCCTCGCTGGCCCGCATCGCCGCCCTCGTGGACCTGCTCGGCGACCCGCACCGGGCCTACCCGGTGGTGCAGGTCGCCGGCACGAACGGCAAGACGACAACGGCGCGGATGGTCGACGAGCTGCTGCGCGGCTTCGGCCTGCGGGTGGGCCGGTTCACCAGCCCGCACCTGCAGTCGGTGCGCGAGCGGATCGTGCTCGACGGCGAGCCGGTGAGCGAGGAGCGGTTCGTCGAGACCTACGACGACGTCGCGCCGTACGTGCGGCTGGTCGACGCCGCCGGCGAGCACCCGATGAGCTTCTTCGAGGTCGTGGTGGGGATGGCGTACGCGCTGTTCGCCGAGGCCCCGGTCGACGTCGCCGTCGTCGAGGTCGGCATGGGCGGCACGTGGGACGCCACCAACGTCGTCGACGCCCGGGTCGCCGTCGTCACGCCGGTGGCCCTCGACCACGCCGAGTACCTGGGACCCGACGTCGGCACGATCGCCGGCGAGAAGGCCGGGATCGTCAAGCCCGACTCGATCGCCGTCCTGGCCCGCCAGCAGCCGGCCGCCCTCGACGCGCTGGTGCGCCGCGCGGTCGAGGTCGAGGCGGTCGTCGCCCGCGAGGGCACCGAGTTCGGCGTGCTGGAGCGGAAGGTCGCCGTCGGCGGGCAGCAGCTGCGGCTGCAGGGCCTCGGCGGGGAGTACGCCGAGGTGTTCCTGCCGCTGTTCGGCGCGCACCAGGCGCAGAACGCCGCCACCGCGCTGGCCGCCGTCGAGGCGTTCCTCGGCGCGAGCGCGTCCACCGGGCCGGTCGACGTCGACACCGTGCGCGCGGCGTTCGCCGCGGTGCGCTCCCCGGGCCGGCTGGAGCGGGTGCGCACCAGCCCCACCGTGCTGGTCGACGCCGCGCACAACCCCGCCGGCATGGCCGCCACGGTGGAGGCGATCCGGGAGTCCTTCGACTTCACCCGGCTGGTCGGCGTCGTCGGCTGCGTGCGCGGCAAGGACGTCGAGGGGATGCTGCGCGAGCTGGAGACCGTCTGCGCGGAGCTGGTGGTCACCCAGAACGCCTCGCCGCGCGCGATGCCGGCCGACGAGCTCGGCGCGCTGGCCGTCGACGTGTTCGGCGCCGACCGGGTGAGCGTCTCCCCGCGGCTGCCCGAGGCGCTCACCGAGGCGATCGAGCTGGCCGAGGCCGGGCCGGACGACGCGCTGGGCGGCTCCGGCGTGCTCGTCACCGGCAGCGTGGTCACCGCGGGGGAGGCCCGCACCGTGCTCGGCGGCAGGCCGTGACCGCGCCCGATCCGGTCCGCGCGGCCCGGGCGCTGCGCGGCGCGGCCGCGGCGGTGCTGCTGCTGGAGGGCATCGCGGTTCTCTTCGTCCCGCGCGCCATCGCGCAGACCGAGGCCGGCCTGGGCGGCGTCCGGCTCACGGTCCTGCTCGTGCTCGCCGCCGTCCTGGTGCTGGCCAGCGGCATCCAGCGGCGCCCGCGCGGCCTGGAGGTCGGCACCGCGCTGCAGGTGCCGCTGCTGCTCACCGGCCTGATCGACGCCGCCATGTGGTTCGTCGGCGGTGTCTTCGTGCTCATCTGGCTCTACCTGCTGCAGATCCGCAAGGAGCTGCTCGGCTCGCCCTTCGGCGAGCCGGCAGCCCCCTCCGGGGAGCCCTGAGCAGCCCCACTAGGCGGCGTCGGCCTCCCCGGCCAGGCGACGGTGCAGGCCGGCGACGTCGGCGCCCGCCCGGACCAGCGCCCCGGTCACCGGGGGGTCGCCCACCGCGAGGACGCCGGCGAGCAGGTGGCGGCCGTCGATGACCCGGTCGCCGCGCCGGATCGCCGCGCGCAGCGCCTGCTTGAGCGCCTCCCGGCTGCCGGCGGCGAAGCGCAGGTGGCCCGACCGCCGGGTGCGCGACCCGCGGTCGAGCGCTCCCGGGCCGAACGCGGCCTCGGCGGCCGCCCGCACCCGGTCGAGGTCGATGCCCAGGGCCGCCAGCGCCTCCGCGTCGAGCGGGCCGCTGCCCGCGGCGGGGGCCAGGCCCGCCCGGAGGCCGGCCGCGGAGGCGCCGGCGTCGTCGAGCAGCCGGCCGGCGGGGCCGGGGGCGGCGGCGAGGGCGACGAGCAGGTGCACCGGGTCGACGCTGTCCGCGCCGGCGGCGCGGGCCTCCTCCTGGGCCAGGACCACGACGGTGCGGGCCTCGGCGGCGAATCGTTCGAACACCTCAGGACTCCTCCCACGAGTGACCGGATGACCGGGCGTGCTTCTTGTGCACCGCCTGCCGCGTGACGCCGAGCGCGTCGGCGACCTGCTGCCACGACCACCCGCGACGGCGGGCGGCCGCGACCTGCAGCACCTCCAGCCGGTCGGCGAGGTCGCGCAGCGCGCGGACCCCGCGCAGGCCCACCGCCGGGTCGTCGCTGGTGGCGGCGGTGAGCGTCTCGTCGGAGGTGCGGCCGGTCATGATGTCAACTGTGGTTGACGAACGCCGACCTGTCAACCCGAGTTGACAGATCGGTCCCCGTAGGCTGCCGTCCCGTGACTGATCGCACCCTGGTCCTCGTCAAGCCCGACGGCGTCGCCCGCGGCCTGGTCGGAGAGGTCGTCTCGCGGCTGGAGGCCAAGGGCCTGCGCCTGGTCGCCGCCGAGCTGCGCACCCTGACCCGCGAGGTCGCCGAGGAGCACTACGGCGAGCACCGCGACAAGCCCTTCTTCGGCTCGCTGGTCGAGTTCATCACCGGCGGCCCGCTGCTGGCCCTCGTCGTCGAGGGGCCGCGCGCGGTGGAGGCGTTCCGCGCGCTGGCCGGGGCCACCGACCCGGTGAAGGCCGCGCCCGGCACCATCCGCGGCGACTTCGCCCTCGAGGTGCAGTCCAACATCGTGCACGGCTCGGACTCCGCCGAGTCCGCCGCCCGCGAGATCGGCCTGTTCTTCCCCGGTCTCTCCTGAGCGGGCGCGCCTACGCCGCGCTGATCAGCGGCCGACCGCTGCCGACCAGGCGGGCCACCGCCGCGGCCGGCACCGGCGAGCCGAGCAGGTGGCCCTGCGCGGCGTCGCAGCCGAGGGCGCGCAGCGCGGCGAGCTGACCCGGCTGCTCCACGCCCTCGGCGACGACCTCCAGGCCCAGGCTGTCGCCGAGGGCGACCACGGCACGGGCCAGCGAGCCGGCCGCCGCCCCGTCGCCCAGCAGGGCCACCGACGACGGATCAATCTTCAGCCGGTCCAGCGGCAGCTCCCGCAGCCGCGCCAGCGACGACGACCCGGTGCCGAAGTCGTCGATGGCCACGTGCACGCCCAGCGCCCGGACCTCGCGGATGCCGGCCGCGGCGTCGGGCCCGGCGGCCACCGCCTCGGGGACCTCGATCTCCAGCCGCCCGGGGTCGACCCCGGCGGCGCGCGCGGCGGCGGCCAGCGAGACCGCGAGGTCGCCGGTGGCCAGCCGGCGCGGGGAGACGTTGACCGCCATGCGCAGCTCCGGCAGGCCCGCCGCGTCCCAGGACCGCAGCTGGGTGCATGCCTCGGCGATCACCCAGTCGTCGATGGCGTCGACGATCCCGGTGGCCTCGGCGACCGGGACGAAGCCGGCCGGCTCCACCAGCCCGCGGCCGGGTGACTGCCACCGCACCAGCGCCTCGACGCCGGTGACCGCGCCGGTGCGCAGGTCGACCTGCGGCTGGTACAGCAGCCGCAGCTCACCGCCGTCGACGGCCCGGCGCAGGTCGCGCACCAGCTCGTCCTGCGCGGCGACCTCCTCGCGCATCCCGCGCTCGAAGACCCGTACCCGGTTCTTGCCGCCGGACTTGGCCACGTACATGGCCAGGTCGGCGTCGCGCAGCAGGTCGTCCATGCCGCGGCGGTCCCCGGCGTCGGTGAGGGTGACCCCCACGCTGCCGCCCACGGTGAACCGCTCCTCGCCCCAGGCCACGGGTTCGCGCAGCGCCCGCAGCAGCCGCTCGGCCACGGTCACCACGTCGCGGCGGCCCTCGACGTCCTCCATCAGGACGACGAACTCGTCGCCGCCGAGGCGGGCGACGGTGTCTGCCGGGCGCACGGAGGACTCCAGCCGCCGGGCGACGGCGGTCAGCACCGCGTCGCCGGCCTCGTGCCCGCAGACGTCGTTGACCGCCTTGAAGTCGTCGAGGTCGAGCAGCAGCACCGCGTGCCGGCGGACGCGGCGGTCGGCGAGGGCGTGCTCGAGGCGGTCCTGCATCAGCGCGCGGTTGGCCAGCCCGGTGAGCGGGTCGTGCAGCGCCATCCGCGCCAGCTCGCCGGCCTGCTGCTCGAGCTGGCGGGCGGTCGCGTGTGCCTGGGCCTCGCTGCGCTTGCGCCCGGTGATGTCGCGGACGATGGCGGCCACGCCCGTCGCCGTGCCGTCCTGCCCGCGCACGACCGAGAGGGTGACCAGCGCGTCGACCTCCGACCCGTCGCGGCGCCGCTGCCGCCGCTCCATCGTCCCGGTGGGCATCGTGGTGAGGTCCGCGGGCAGCTCCTGACCGGTCCCGACCAGCGACACGTGCCGGCCGAGCACCTCGGCGGCCGGCCAGCCGTAGAGCCGCTCGGCGCCGGGGTTCCACGAGGTGATCCGCCCGTCGGGGGTGGCGGTGACCACCGCGTCGTCGGTGGACTGCACGACGGCGGCGAGGCCGGCGAGCTCGTCGCGCTGGGCGGCGAGCTCGGCGGTGCGCTCGGCGACCAGCGCCTCGACGATCTCGCGGCGGTCGTCGAACCGCCGCCAGGCCACCAGGCACGCCCAGCTCTCCAGCAGCACGAACGCCGCGTGCAGGCAGGCCATCGGCAGCGGCGCGACGTCGTGCTCGAAGACCGCGTGCGGCACCAGCGTGCCGATGAGGAAGTGGTGGACGCCGACGAAGGCGATCGCGAGCAGGAACGGCGCCCGCGCGGCGTAGAGCGCGGCCAGCGGCAGCAGCGCGAAGAACAGGAAGTGCGCCTCGGTCGCCCCGTGGGACAGCTGCACGCCGAGCGCGGCGGTGGTCATCAGCGCGAGGGCGGCGGCCGCGGCGCGGGCGTCGCGGCCCACCCCGGGCGCCCACGCCAGCAGCGCCAGCAGGGCGAGGGGAGCGGTGTGCAGGGCCGCGGACACCACGTCGTGACCGCGCAGCAGCGCGTAGGCCGGCACGGCCGCGACCAGGACGGCGAGCGTGCGCAGGACGAAGGCGTGGTGGGCCGACCACTGCTCGGGGGGCATGGTCCGGCCGCGGGGGAGGGACAGTGCCGCCGGACCCCGGGGTCGGGTGCCGAGCGCGCCGTCGGCGTCCTGCAGCGTGCTCGTGCTCCCGGCCGGCCGGCCCATGGTCCCCCTCGTGACGTCCCCCGTTTGGTGACGATGAGTTTAGGAGCGATCACGCTGGGCTGCAGGTCGACGGAGGAGCCCGGTGCCGCGGGCCCGGCGTCTACCCTGGACCGGTCATGACCGGACAGAGCCTCTACCCCCGTCTCGAGCCGCTGCTGGCCCAGGTGCAGAAGCCCATCCAGTACGTCGGCGGGGAGCTGAACGCGCAGGTCAAGGCGTGGGACGACGTCGCCGTCCACTGGGCGCTGATGTACCCCGACGCCTACGAGGTGGGGCTGCCCAACCAGGGCCTCATGATCCTCTACGAGGTGCTCAACGAGCGGCCCGACGCCCTGGCCGAGCGCACCTACGCCGTCTGGCCCGACCTCGCCGCCCTCATGCGCGCGCACGGTGTCGGGCAGTTCACCGTCGACGCCCACCGCGCCGTGCGCGACTTCGACGTCCTCGGGGTGAGCTTCGCCACCGAGCTCGGCTACACCAACCTGCTCGAGGCCCTCGACCTCGCCGGCATCCCGCTGCACGCGCTCGACCGCGACGAGACGCACCCGGTCGTCGTCGCCGGCGGGCACGCGGCGTTCAACCCCGAGCCGATCGCGGACTTCGTCGACTGCGCCGTCCTCGGCGACGGCGAGCAGGCCGTCGGCGACGTCACCGACGTCGTCAAGGCGTGGAAGGAGTCCGGCCGCCCCGGCGGCCGCGAGGAGCTGCTCGCCCGCCTCGCCCGCGTCGACGGCGTCTACGTGCCGCGCTTCCACGCCGTCTCCTACGGTCCCGACGGCGCGATCGCGGCGGTGACCCGCACCCGCGACGACGTGCCGGCCCGGGTCGGCAAGCGCACCGTCATGGACCTCGACGAGTGGCCCTACCCGAAGACGCCGCTGGTGCCCCTGGCAGAGAGCGTGCACGAGCGGATGAGCGTGGAGATCTTCCGCGGCTGCACCCGCGGCTGCCGGTTCTGCCAGGCCGGGATGATCACCCGCCCGGTCCGGGAGCGGACCATCACCGGCATCGGCTCGATGGTCGACCAGGGGCTGCGCGCCACCGGCTACGAGGAGGTCGGGCTGCTGTCGCTGTCCAGCGCCGACCACTCCGAGATCGCCCAGGTGGCCAAGGAGCTCGCCGACCGCTACGAGGGCACCAACACCGGGCTGTCGCTGCCCTCCACCCGCGTCGACGCCTTCAACGTCACCCTCGCCAACGAGCTGTCCCGCAACGGCCGCCGGTCGGGCCTGACGTTCGCGCCCGAGGGCGGCAGCGAGCGCATCCGCCGGGTGATCAACAAGACCGTGTCCAAGGAGGACCTGGTCCGCACGGTCACCACCGCCTACGCCAACGGCTGGCAGCAGGTGAAGCTCTACTTCATGTGCGGCCTGCCCACGGAGACCGACGAGGACGTGCTCGAGATCGCCGAGCTCGCCGTCGAGGTCATCCGCGCCGGCCGGGAGGCCAGCGGCCGCAAGGACATCCGCTGCACCGTCTCCATCGGCGGTTTCGTGCCCAAGCCGCACACGCCGTTCCAGTGGGCCGGGCAGGCCAGTGCCGAGACCATCGACCACCGGCTGCGGGTGCTGCGGCAGGCCATCAACGCCGACCGCCGCATCGGCCGCTCCATCGGCCTGCGCTACCACGACGGCAAGCCCGGCGTGATCGAGGGACTGCTCTCCCGCGGTGACCGCCGGGTGGGCCGGGTGATCGAGCGGGTCTGGCGCGAGGGTGGCCGGTTCGACGGCTGGAGCGAGCACTTCTCCTACGAGCGGTGGGTCGCCGCCGCCGCCGAGGAGCTCGCCCCGTTCGGCGTCGACCTCGACTGGTTCACCACCCGCGAGCGCAGCCAGGACGAGGTCCTGCCCTGGGACCACCTGGACTCCGGGCTGGACAAGGAGTGGCTCTGGGACGACTGGCAGGAGGCGCTCTCGGAGGAGGAGGTCGCCGACTGCCGGTGGACCCCCTGTTACGACTGCGGCGTCTGCCCCACCATGGGCACCGAGATCCAGATCGGCCCCACCGGGCGCAGCCTGCTGCCGCTCACCGTCGTGGGCCGCTGAGATGGGCCGCTGAGGTGGCCCGCTCCCCGGAGGGCCCGCCCCCGCCGCCGACCGTGCAGAAGCTGCGGCTGCGCTACGCCAAGCGCGGCCCGCTGCGCTTCGCCTCCCACCGCGACCTCGCCCGCGCGCTGGAGCGGGCGCTGCGCCGGTCGCGGGTGCCGATGGCCTACTCGGCCGGCTTCACCCCGCACCCGAAGATCAGCTACGTGGGCGCGGCGCCGACCGGGGCGGCCAGCGAGGCGGAGTACCTGGAGATCGGCCTGGCCGAGCGCCGCGACCCCGAGGAGGTCCGCGCGGCGCTCGACGCCTCGCTGCCCCCGGGCATCGACGTGCTCGAGTGCGTCGAGGCCGCCGAGGGCGGCGGGTCGCTCGCCGACCGGATCGACGCCGCCCGGTGGAGCATCGAGCTGCCCGGCGTCGAGCCCGCCGAGCTGTCTGCGGCGCTCGCCGCGTTCCTCGCCCGCGACGAGGTCACCGTGGCCAAGCGCACCAAGAACGGCCTGCGCGACGTCGATGCGCGGGGCCCCGTGGCCTCGGCGACCGCGGGCGGTGCGGCGGGACGTGCCATACTGCACGTGGTCGTCCGGCAGGTGACGCCCGCCGTTCGACCCGACGACGTGGTGGCCGCTCTCGCTGCCGTCGCCGACCTGCGCCCGCCGTCGCCCCCCCGGGCCGTGCGTGAGGCGCAGGGCCGGCTCGACGACAGCGGGACCGTGGCCGATCCGCTCGGTCCCGACCGAGTGGCGCGCACCCGCTGCCAGGGGGAGCACGCCGCGGTCTGACCGGCGAGCCCGGGCGCCACCGCGACGTCGAGCGGCACGGCTGCCAGACGTGACGCGCCCGCCCGGCACCACCGAGACCACCGCACCACCCCAGACCACCGCACCACCTGCAGTCCCGCACCACCTGCAGACCGGCCCCGGACGCGGCCACCGCCGACCGGGACCGACCACAGACTTCGCAGGCCGGACGCGCCGCCGCACCCGGAGCGGCCGCCCGGCCCGCCCAACCCGTGCTCCTGCGCGGCCGCCTGTCCCCGCGGGGACCGGCGCCCGGGAGCACCACACAGGAGGCGAGCCCTCGTGGCCGACCAGGACAACGACACCAGCAGCGACACGACCACTCCCGAGAGCACTCCCGACAGCACCCCGGGCGGCGACGCCGCCGCCGTCGCGGAGGTGCTCACCGGGGAGGCGGCCGCGGGGGAGACCCCAGCGGAGGAGCCGGCCGAGACGGCTGCGGCCGAGTCGCCGGCGGAGGCCGGCGCCGGGCCCCGGGAAGAGCCCGAGGAGCCCGAGGAGCCCGAGGACGAGCCGGTCGGCTCGCCCTTCGGCGCCCAGTTCAGCTCCCCGGAGCCGACGGCGGTCATCGCCCGGCCGCGCCGCCGGGCCACCCGCCCGGCCGGTGCCGCCGACCCCGGGGACTTCGCCCCGCCGCCGCCGGTCGCCGCGCCGGCGGTCCCGGCCTTCGTCAGCTTCGTGGCGCCGCCGGAGGCCGAGGCCCCGCCGGCGCCCCGCCGTCGCAGCCGCCGGCCGCTGCCCGAGTCGCCCGACGTCGAGGACGTCGAGGACGTCGCCGACGACGCCGCACCGGCCGAGGACGACGAGGCCCCCGCGCCGCGCTCGCGCCGGAGCCGGTCGCGGCGCCGCGGCGCCGCGGCCGAGGCCGACGACCGGGCCGCCGTCGAGGCGGTCGAGGCGGTCGAGGCGGTCGAGGACGCCGACGAGGACACCGACGACGACGCGGCCGACACCGACCGCGACGACGCCGACCGCGACGACGCCGACCGCGACGACGCCGACCGCGACGAGTCCGGCGGCAGCCGGCGCCGCCGCCGCGGCCGCCGGGGCAGGGGCCGGGGGCGCAGCGGCGACGAGTCCGCCGACGCCGAGGACGAGACCGGCGAGCCCGTCACCGACGAGCGGCCCGCGGGCGACGGCGTCTCCGACGAGGACGACGCCGACGACGAGGACACCGAGACCGAGGACGCCGAGACCGACGACGCGGAGGGCGGGTCGACCACCCGCCGCCGTCGCCGCCGCCGTCGCCGGGGCGGGGACGCCGCCGCCGAGTCCGGCACCGAGGACGACGACGACCGCCCCGAGCGGGCCGGCCGCAACGGCCGGGTCACCAGCGACGACGACGTCCGCGGCGTCACCGGCTCCACGCGGCTGGAGGCCAAGCGCCAGCGCCGCCGGGAGGGCCGCGACACCGGCCGCCGCCGCGCGCCGATCCTCACCGAGGCGGAGTTCCTCGCCCGCCGCGAGGCGGTGGAGCGCCGGATGGTCATCCGCCAGCGCGGCGAGCGCACCCAGATCGCCGTCCTGGAGGACGGCGTGCTCGTCGAGCACTACGTCACGCAGGCGCAGGCGACGTCCTTCGCCGGCAACGTCTACCTCGGCCGGGTGCAGAACGTGCTGCCCAGCATGGAGGCGGCGTTCATCGACATCGGCAAGGGCCGCAACGCCGTCCTGTACGCCGGCGAGGTCAACTGGGAGGCCGCCGGCCTCACCGGCAAGCAGCGCTCGATCGAGCAGGCGCTCAAGTCCGGCGACAAGGTCCTCGTCCAGGTCACCAAGGACCCGATCGGCCACAAGGGCGCCCGGCTCACCCAGCAGGTGAACCTGCCCGGCCGCTTCCTGGTCTACGTGCCCGGCGGCTCGATGACCGGCATCAGCCGCAAGCTGCCCGACACCGAGCGGCAGCGGCTCAAGGACGTCCTGCGCACGATCGTCCCCGAGGACGCCGGGGTCATCATCCGGACCGCCGCGGAGGGCGCCTCGGAGGAGGAGCTCACCCGCGACGTCGCACGGCTCAAGGCCCAGTGGGAGGTCATCCAGACCAAGGCGTCCTCGTCGAGCAACGCGCCCGCCCTGCTCTACGGCGAGCCCGACCTCGCCATCCGGGTCATCCGCGACGTCTTCAACGAGGACTTCACCGAGCTCGTCGTCCAGGGCGACGACGCCTGGGACACCGTCGAGGCCTACGTCGCGCACGTCTCCCCGGAGCTGTCCGGCCGGCTGACCCGCCACACCGGCGAGGGCGACGTCTTCCGCGACCTGCGCATCGACGAGCAGCTGGCCAAGGCGCTCGACCGCAAGGTGTGGCTGCCCTCGGGCGGCTCGCTGGTCATCGACCGCACCGAGGCGATGACCGTCGTCGACGTCAACACCGGCAAGTTCACCGGCTCCGGCGGCAACCTCGAGCAGACCGTCACGCGCAACAACATGGAGGCGGCCGAGGAGATCGTCCGCCAGCTCCGGCTGCGCGACATCGGCGGCATCATCGTCATCGACTTCATCGACATGGTGCTCGAGAGCAACCGCGACCTGGTGCTGCGCCGGCTGACCGAGTGCCTGGGCCGCGACCGCACCAAGCACCAGGTGGCCGAGGTGACCTCGCTGGGCCTGGTGCAGATGACCCGCAAGCGGGTCGGGCAGGGCCTGCTCGAGGTGTTCTCCGAGCCGTGCGAGCATTGCCGCGGCCGGGGCGTCCTCGTGCACACCGACCCGGTGGACGAGAAGCGCCGCGGGGGCTCCGGCGGGGGCTCCGGCGGGAACGGCTCCGGCGGCAACGGCGGCCGGCGGGAGCCGGTCCGCCGGGACGACCGCAAGGAGACCGAGCGCAAGGAGTCCGAGCGCAAGGAGTCCGAGCGCAAGGAGTCCGAGCGCGAGCCCGCGGAGGTCGTCGCGACCGGGCAGCCCGGCCCGGACGGCGAGGCCGGGGACGGGCAGCGTTCCGGTGGCCGGCGCAACCGCGGCCGGCGCAACCGCGGGCAGTCGGGGGAGGAGCGGGCCGCGGAGGACGCCGCCGTGCTCGCCGCCGCATCCGCTCCCGAGGACGTCGCCGCTCCCGAGGACGTCGCCGCTCCCGAGGACGTCGCCGCTCCCGAGGACGTCCCGGCTGTCGCGTCCGCGCTCACCGACGGCGCCCCCGAGGTCGAGGTCACGGTGCAGCTCGGCGCCGAGGTGCCCGGCGCGGAGGTCCCCGAGCCGGCCCCCGAGCCGGTGGCGACGCCGGAGGCCGGCGACGACGAGGCGGCGCTGCCGCCCGGCGCCGGCATCGACGACCCCGGCCCGATGGACGACGACCCCGCCGACGCGGCCGCTGCCGAGGTCACCCCGCCCGCCGCCGAGGCGACCGCCCCGGCCGGTGCCGCGCCGACCGGGGACGGTGCCGCCACGGTCGTCGGGGGCACGCGCCCGCGCCGCCGCCGGGCGGCCAGCCGCCCGGCCGGCCCCCCGGCGTCCTGATCTCCGGGCGGCCGGGGCCGCGTTCGCACGAGGAAGGACCCCACCCCTCGCACGCTCGCGGTGGGACCCTGCGCCGGGGCCGTCTAGGCTCGGGTACGCTGGTCGGGTTGCACCGCCCCGACCGGGCTCCGCGCCAGGGGTCGAGGAGGCGGTGCGGCCCGTCCGGCACCCGGCTCCCGCGCCGGGGTGCGTCCAGGACGCGTCGCGGGACCGACAGCAGCGATCGAGGAGTTCAGTGGTGTACGCAGTCGTGAAGGCCGGTGGCCGGCAGCACAAGGTGGCCGTGGGCGACCGGTTCACGGTGAACCGTCTCGCGGGTGAGGCGGGCGACACCGTCACCCTCCCGGCCCTGCTCCTGGTCGACGGCGACACCGTCACCAGCGACGCGCAGGCGCTGGCCGGCGTGACCGTGACCGGCGAGATCGTCGGCCACGGCAAGGGCCCGAAGATCCGCATCCACAAGTTCAAGAACAAGACCGGCTACCACAAGCGTCAGGGCCACCGTCAGCCGCTGACCGACGTGGTCGTCCGCGACATCACGAAGGGCTGACGACGACATGGCACACAAGAAGGGCGCCTCGTCCTCCCGCAACGGCCGCGACTCGAACGCCCAGCGCCTCGGCGTGAAGCGATTCGGCGGCCAGGTCGTCAAGGCCGGCGAGATCATCGTGCGCCAGCGCGGCACCCACTTCCATCCGGGTCTCGGTGTGGGCCGCGGCGGCGACGACACGCTGTTCGCGCTGCAGCCCGGCGCGGTCACCTTCGGCACCCGGCGTGGCCGCAAGACCGTCTCGATCACGACGGTCGACGCCTGAGCCCGCAGGGCTCTCCCAGCAGCACGCGACGAGCGCACGGGCCGGCCGGCCCGTGCGCTCGTGGCGTTCCCGAGGCAGTGAGCAGGTAGAGCAGACATGGCCGCGTTCGTCGACCGCGTCGTCGTGCACGTCGCCGCGGGCAACGGCGGTCACGGCGTTGCGTCCGTGCACCGCGAGAAGTACAAGCCGCTCGGCGGTCCCGACGGCGGCAACGGCGGCAACGGCGGCGACGTCGTCCTCGAGGTGGACCCCAACGTCCACACCCTCCTGGACTTCCACCACCGCCCGCACCAGAAGGCCGGCAACGGCCGCCCGGGCGCCGGCAGCCACCGCAACGGGGCCAACGGCGAGGACCGGGTGCTGCGGGTCCCCGAGGGCACCGTCGTCAGCACCCCCGACGGCGAGGTGATCGCCGACCTCGTCGGCGCCGGCACCCGGGTCGTGCTCGCCCAGGGCGGCAAGGGCGGGCTGGGCAACGCCGCGCTGGCCAACCCCCGCCGCAAGGCGCCCGGCTTCGCGCTGCTCGGGGAGCCGGGGGAGGCCCTCGACGCCGTCCTCGAGCTCAAGAGCATCGCCGACGTCGGCCTGGTCGGCTTCCCCTCGGCGGGCAAGTCCTCGCTGATCGCGGCGATGTCGGCGGCGCGGCCGAAGATCGCCGACTACCCGTTCACCACGCTGGTGCCCAACCTCGGCGTCGTCCGGGCCGGCGACACCGTGTTCACCATGGCCGACGTCCCCGGGCTCATCCCCGGCGCGTCCGAGGGCCGCGGGCTGGGCCTGGAGTTCCTCCGCCACATCGAGCGCTGCGCGGTGCTGGTGCACGTCGTCGACACCGCCACGCTCGAGCCCGGCCGCGACCCGGAGAGCGACATCGAGGCGCTGCAGCACGAGCTGGCGCAGTACCGCGAGGACCTCGTCGGCCGGCTGCGCGTCGCCGTCCTCAACAAGATCGACGTGCCCGACGGCCGGGAGCTGGTCGACCTCGTGCGCCCGGCCCTGGAGGAGCGCGGCCTGCAGGTGTTCCCGGTCAGCGCCGCCACCGGCGAGGGGCTGCCCGCGCTCGGCTACGCGCTCGCCGCCGCCGTCGAGGAGCACCGGGCCGCCCTGCCGGAGCCCGAGCCGGCCCGCGTGACCGTCGTGCCGCGCGCGGTCGACGACTCCGGGTTCACCGTCACCCCCGACCCCGACGACGAGGCGACCTTCGTCGTCCGCGGCGTCAAGCCCGAGCGCTGGGTGCGGCAGACCGACTTCAGCAACGACGAGGCCGTCGGCTTCCTCGCCGACCGGCTCAACCGCCTCGGCGTGGAGGACGAGCTCACCCGCCTCGGCGCGCAGGAGGGCGACACCGTCGTCATCGGCGACGTCGCCTTCGACTTCCAGCCCAGCCTGCCCGCCGGCACGCCGCTGGCGGAGGAGACCGCCGGCCTGGGCGGCCGCGGCACCGACAGCCGCATCGACGCCCCGCACCGCGTGCGGGCCGCCGAGCGGTTGGCGGCCAAGAAGGCCCGCCGGGTGCCCTACGAGCTGACCGAGACCTGGTCCGACGACGACCTGCCCGACGGGGACCCGCCCGGGGACGACGCGTGAGCGTGCGTCCGGAGATCGCCGGCGCCGGCCGCGTGGTGGTCAAGGTCGGGTCGTCCTCGCTGACCACGCTGCCCGGCGGGCTGGACCCGGCCCGGCTCACCGCGCTGGTCGACGTCCTGGCCGCGGTGCGGGCGTCCGGCCGCGAGGTGGTCCTGGTGTCCTCCGGCGCGATCGCCGCCGGCCTGGCGCCGCTGGGCGTCGAGGGGCGCCCGCGCGACCTCGCCACCGCCCAGGCCGCCGCCAGCGTCGGGCAGCTGCGCCTGGTGCAGACCTACGCCGACGCCTTCGACCGGCACGGGATCGTCGTGGGCCAGGTGCTGCTGACCGCCGACGACCTCACCCGCCGCGGCCACTACCGCAACGCCCGCCAGACGCTGGAGCGGCTCCTCACCCTCGGCGTGGTCCCGATCGTCAACGAGAACGACACCGTCGCCACCGAGGAGATCCGCTTCGGCGACAACGACCGGCTCGCGGCGCTGGTGGCGCACGTGGCGTCCGCCGGCGCGCTGGTGCTGCTCTCCGACGTCGACGGCGTCTACGACGGCGACCCGCGCACCGGCCCGGCGCGGCTGCTCGACCGGGTCGCCGGCCCGGCCGACCTCGCCGCGGTCACCCTCGGCACCGCCCGGCGCAACGGCGTGGGCACCGGCGGCATGGCGACCAAGGTCGAGGCGGCGTTCATCGCCTCCGGCGCCGGCGTGCCCGTCGTCGTCACCTCGACCCCGCAGGCCGCCGCGGCGCTGGCGGGGGAGCGGGTGGGGACGCTCTTCGCCCCCACCGGCCGCCGGCCCTCGGGCCGGCAGTTCTGGCTGCGCTACGCCAGCCGGCCGCGGGGGCGGCTGGTCCTCGACGAGGGCGCGGTGCGCGCGGTGCGCGAGCGGTCGGCGTCGCTGCTGGCCGCCGGCATCACCGGCGTGGACGGCGACTTCCTCGCCGACGACCCGGTGGAGCTGGTCGGCCCCGACGGCGCCGTCGTCGCCCGCGGGCTGGTCGCCTACGACGCCCGGGAGATGCCCGCGCTGCTCGGCCGGCGCACGCCCGACCTCGATCCAGAGTACCGCCGCGAGGTCGTCCACCGCGACGAGATGGTGCTGGTCGGACGCCCGCGGACGGCTGCGAGACTGCCCGGGTGACGATCCGCCCGATCCGCGAGCTCGGTGACCCCGTGCTCCGTACGCCCGCCGACGAGGTGCGGGCCTTCGACAAGGAACTCGCCGCCCTGGTGCGCGACCTCGAGGAGACCGTCGACCACCCCGGCCGCGCCGGGCTGGCCGCCCCGCAGATCGGGGTGAGCGCCCGGGTGTTCAGCTACCACGTCGACGGCGAGATCGGTCACCTGGTCAACCCGCGGATCGTGGAGCTGTCGGAGGAGGTCCAGGACGGCGACGAGGGGTGCCTGTCCATCCCCGGCATCTGGGCGCCGACCGTGCGGGCGATGCACGCCGTCGCCGAGGGGTTCGACGTGCACGGCGAGCCGCTGCGGCTGTCGGGCTCGGGCCTGATGGCGCGCTGCCTGCAGCACGAGGTCGACCACCTCGACGGGAAGGTCTTCCTCGACCGGCTCACCGGCGAGGCCCGCAAGAGCGCACTGCGCGCCCTGCGCTCGCGTTAGCCCCTACGGTCGGGGCCGTGACCGACCTCGCCACCCGCGCCCGGACCCTGCTCGACCTGCACACCGCCCCGGAGATCCTCGTCCTCACCAACGTGTGGGACGTGGTCTCCGCCCAGGTGGTGGCCGCCACCGACGGCGTGCGCGCGCTCGCGACCGCCAGCCACGGCATCGCCGCGACCTTCGGCTACGAGGACGGTGAGAACATCCCGCTCGACCTGCACCTGGACATGGTCGGGCGGATCGCCGCCGCGGTGGACCTGCCGGTGAGCATGGACATGGAGGCCGGCTACGGCGACGCCGGCGAGACCGCCCGTCGCGCCATCGAGAAGGGCGTGGTCGGCGGCAACCTCGAGGACCAGGTGAAGCCGCTCGACGACGCCGTGGCCGCCGTCGAGGCCGTCGTGCGGGCCGGGCGCGACGCCGGGATCGACTTCGTGCTCAACGCCCGCACCGACGTCTTCGTCCGCGCCGCGAAGGACGCCGACCGGGGCGAGCTGGTCGCCGAGGCGATCCGCCGCGGCCGGGCGTTCCTCGAGGCCGGCGCCCCGGTCGTGTTCGTGCCGCGGCTGGTCGACCGCGACGAGATCGCCGAGGTGGTCGAGGGCCTGGGGCGCAACAGGCTGACGCTGATCAGCGTGCCCGGCGCGTCGCTTCCGGCCCGCGAGATGCAGGAGCTCGGCGTCGCCCGCGTCTCCACCGGCCCGTTCACCCAGCGCGTGGCGCTCACCGCGCTGCAGGGCGCCGTCGTCGAGATGGTCGGCGGTGGCGTTCTGCCGCCGGGCACCCGCGCCCTCAACTGACGTCGGCGCCCGGCCTGGCCAGGTTGACCTGGCCAGGTTGGTCGAGTTGGCCCTATCCTCGGCGCATGACCCAGGTGAACGTCCAGGACGCGAAGACGAGGCTGTCCCAGCTGCTCGCCGCCGCAGAGCGTGGCGAGGAGGTCGTGATCGCACGCGGTGGCCGGCCGGTCGTGCGCCTGGTGCCGGTCGAGCAGCCGGGACCCCGGCCCGTGGGGTTCGTGGCCGGCTCGGTCCCCGATGTCTTCTCCGACCCCCTGCCGGACGACGAGCTGGCCCGCTGGGAGTGACCGCCCTCCTGCTCGATACCCACGCCCTGCTCTGGGTGCTCCTGGAACCCGCCCGCGTCCCGGCCGAGACCCTGGCGGTCGTCCGGGCGCCGGAGACGAGGCTCCACGTCTCCGCGGCCAGCGCGTGGGAGATCGCCACGAAACACCGACTCGGGAAGATGGACGGCGCCGCTGCGGTCGTCAGCGGCTACCGGGAGCACCTCGACAGGCTCCGGGCGCAGGAGCTCCCCATCACCGGCCGCCACGCGCTCACCGCCGGGTCCCTGGAGTGGGCCCACCGCGATCCGTTCGACCGGATGATCGTCGCGCAGGCCGTCCTCGAGTCGCTTCCCGTCGTCACGGGTGACGTCGCACTGACGGAGTTCCCGGCGATCCGCACCCTGTGGTGACGACGGCGGCGCGCGGGTGCCCGGCCGCCGCAACCGGCCCACACCGACCAGTGGGTCACCGGACTCCCGCGCCGGCGGGGATCATCGCCCCGCCGGCCGGGACAACCAGGCCGAGCACCGCGAACTCGGTGACCACCTCCGGCGGGTGCGGCCGGCCGGCCAGGAACTCCGCGACCAGCGGCGCCACCACCTCGCGGCCGTAGCGGTCGTAGGCCTCGCGGGACTCCCACACCTCGAGGACCCGGAAGCCGTCGGCGGTCGGCCGGGTCAGGTGGACCAGCCGGCCGTCGACGACCCCTCCGGTGCGCTCCAGCAGCAGCCGGTGCACGGCGTCGTAGACCTCCACCGGCTCGGACAGGTCCGTGGTCACCGCCCAGGTCATCGCGTCCTCCTCCGGGACCGGGATGCCGCCGTCAGACGGTGACGCCGGCCCGCGGCAGCACCAGGCCGCGGACCTCGAACTCGGTGACCACCGAAGGCGGGGGCGCCTTGTCTCCCAGGACCTCGGCCAGCGCGGGCAGGATCACCTCCCGGTTCCTGCGCTCCTGCGCCTCGCGCGACTCCCACACGTCGATCACCTGGAAGCCGTCGGCGGTCGGCCGGGCCAGGTGCAGCAGCAGGCCGTCGGTGGCCGGGTCGGAACGCTGCAGGATCGCCGCGTGCAGCATGTCGTAGAGCTCGACGGGTGCGGACACGTCCGTGATCACGCCCAGGGTCATGGCGTCCTCCTCGAGTCCTCCCGGCGGCCCGTCGCCGTCGGCAGTCGGTGCACGCCCTCGCCGGAGAGCCGGTGGAGCGTCGCGGTGCGTCCGGTGACCAGCAGCAGCAGGTCGCCGGTGGTGCCCTCGACGGGTGCGCCCTCGCCCAGCACGAGGTCGCTGTCGGTGGCCCGCAGCTGCAGGCCGGCCAGTCGTCTGCGCGCCCGGAACGGGAAGTACAGCTCCCAGGCCCGCCGCGCCGCCACGGCCGCGGCGACCGGCGGGACCGGCCGCTCGCGGCCCAGGGGGAGGGCGATGTCCTGACCGTGCACGAGGACGTCGAGGAGCGGCTCGATCGGGCTGATGAACGGCGCCCGTCGCCGGGAGCCGACCATCGCCCGGATTCGCCGCCCGTACTCGTCGTCGGGCAGGGGTCCCAGGCGCAGTGCCGCGTCCCGGATCATGCGGTCGAAGCTGCCCCGCGCCCGGATCGCCGGGACGACCACGTCCCGGAGTCCCATGTGCGCCTGGGTCAGGTGCGCCGCGACGTCGCGCACCCGCCAGCCCTCGCACAGGGAGGGGGTCTCCCACTCGGCCGGCGCCAGGTCGTCGAGCAGGTCGGCCAGGCTCGAGCGCTGGGCGTCGATGGCGCGCCACACGTCGTCGAGGTCCACGACGGCCTCCTCGGAGTTGGTAAGATGGCCTGACTATTCAGTCAGATCGTCTGACCAACGTCAAGGGGGATCGTGAGCGTTCGCGACGAGGTCCGGCAGAACGGGGACCGCCCGGGCCGGGAGCAGGAGCACCAGAACCTGGCCCTGCTGTGCTTCTACCCGCACCGGGCGATGGAGGCCCGGGTGCTCGCGGCCCTGGCGGCCGAGGGGCACGGCGACATCACGCTCGCCCAGGGCCGCATCGCCGCCCGGATCGGCCCCTCCGGCACCCGGCTGACCGACCTGGCCGCGCAGGCGCTGGTCACCAAGCAGACCGCCGGCCACCTCGTCGACCAGCTCCAGCGCGCCGGCTACGTCCGCCGCGTGCCCGACCCCACCGATGCCCGGGCCCGGCTGGTGCAGATCGCCGAGCGCGGGCGGGAGCTGGTGGCGATCGCCCGCCGGGTGGAGGCCGAGGTGGAGGCCGAGTGGACCGCGCACCTGGGGGAGGAGACCACCGCCCAGCTGCGCGCGGCGCTCACCCGGCTGCGCGAGGTGACCGACCCCTACCGCTGAGCGGCGGTGCAGGAGCCGCAGGTGCCGAAGACCTCCAGCTGGTGCTGCACGTCGGCGAAGCCGTGGTCGGCGGCCACCTTCGCCGCCCAGCGCTCCACCGGCGGGTCGGCGACCTCCACGGTGCGCCCGCAGGAGCGGCACACCAGGTGGTGGTGGTGCACCGGCGAGCACCGCCGGTAGGCGGCCTCGCCGTCCTCGCTGCGCAGCACGTCGACCAGGCCGTCGTCGACCAGGGCCTGCAGGGCGCGGTAGACGGTGGCCAGGCCCACGGCGTCGCCCCGCTCGCGCAGCAGCGCGTGCAGGTCCTGCGCGGTGCGGAACCCGTCGAGCTCCTCCAGCAGCGCCAGCACCGCGGTGCGCTGCCGGGTCTGCCGGCGGACCGGGACCTCGGGCGCGCTCACGGCCGCTCCGTCCCCACCGGCGGGGCCGCGGCGACGTGCTCGTCGTAGTGGACCCCCGAGCCGGTGCGGTGCGGCGCGTGCAGGTGCCCGTCGTGGTCGTAGTCGACGTGGTCGTCGTGCGGCACCGCCCGGTGCCCGCAGCCCTCGCCGTGCTCGTGCGGGTGGGCGGCGTGCACCTCGACCCGGCGGCCGTGCCGCCGCCGCGCGGTCGCGTCGCGCAGGGTGACGGCCACGGTGACCAGCAGGAACAGCGCGATGGTCAGCAGCACGATCGTGCCGCCCGAGGGCGTGCCGGTGTAGTAGGAGCCCGCGGTGCCCGCCACGCTCACGACGACGCCGATCGCGCAGGCCAGGTACAGCGTGCTGCGGAAGCTGCGGCCCACGAGCTGGGCCACGGCGCTGGGCAGGATCATCAGCGCGCTGATGAGCAGCAGCCCGACCACCCGCATCGACAGCACCACGGTGGAGGCCACCAGCACGGCCAGCACCACGTTGAGCCCCAGCACCGGCAGGCCGACGGCGCGGGCGTACTCCTCGTCGTCGCTCACCGCGTACAGCCGCCGCCCGAGCAGCGCGACGACGGCCAGGACGACGACGGTGATCACGGCGAAGACGGCGACGTCGGCGGCCGTCGTGGTCGTGATGGCGCCGAACAGGAACGCGTCGAGGTTGGTCGCCTGCCCGCGCGGGGCCAGCGACAGCAGCACGACACCGCCGGCGATGCCGCCGTAGAACAGGACCGCGAGCGCGACGTCGCCGCTGGTGCGCCCCCGGGCGCGGACCAGCTCGATGAGCACCGCGCCCAGCACCGCCGCGACCAGCGCCGTCCCCACCGGCGCGGTGGAGGTGAGCACGCCGAGGGCCACCCCGGTCAGCGCGACGTGGCCCAGCCCGTCACCGAGCAGTGACAGCCGCCGCTGGACGAGGAAGACGCCGACCGCCGGCGCGGCCAGGCCGACCATGACGCTGGCCAGCAGTGCGCGCTGCATGAACCCGTACTCGAGCAGCTCCACGTCAGCGGCTCCCGTTCCGCGCGCGGACGGCGTCGGGCGCCGGCCGCGGCTGGTCGAGCCGGTAGCCGCGCACCGGCGGCGCGGTCTCCTCCGGGTGGTGGCAGTCGGGGCCGGCGGCCACCGGGCCGACCGCGCCCAGCGGCCCGTCGGAGGTGATCCGGCCGGAGTCGACGACGACCGCGCGGGTGAGCACGCCCGACAGCGGGCCGGTCTCGTGGGTCACCACCAGCAGTGTCGTGCCGGCCGCCGACACCCGCGCCAGCACGGTGGCCAGGGCCGCCTGGCTGGCGGCGTCGACCCCGGCGGTCGGCTCGTCCATGACCAGCAGCTCCGGCTCGGCGGCCAGGGCGCGGGCCACCAGCACGCGGCGCTGCTGGCCGCCGGAGAGCGAGGCCACCGGGTCCTCGAGCCGGTCGGCCAGGCCGACGGCGTCGACGGCCTCGGCGACGGCGGCCCGGTCGCGCGGGCCCAGCCGGCCGAACAGCCCCAGCCGGGGGAGCCGCCCGACGCCGACGACCTCGCGCACGGTGGCCGGCATGGCGCCACTGACGGTGTGCCGCTGCGGGACGTAGCCGACGCGGCCGCGCTCGCGCAGCCGCCCGACCGGGGCGCCGAGCACCTCGACGGTGCCGCCGAGGACGGTGGCCAGGCCGAGCAGGCCGCGGGAGAGGGTCGTCTTGCCCGAGCCGTTGGAGCCCAGGACCGCGACCGCCTCGCCGGGCTGCACGGTCAGGTCGGCGTCGCGGACGATCGCGACGTCGCCGTAGCCGATCGTGGCGCCGACCAGCCGGACCGCGGGGTCGCTCATGCGCAGCCCTGCCCCTCCCGCAGCGTGGCGAGGTCGGCGCGCATGACGTCGAGGTAGTCCTCGCCGGCCGACTCGTCGGTGAGGCCCTCGAGCGGGTCGAGGACGGCGGTCTGCACCCCGGCCTCCTCGGCAACGGTCTCGGCGACGGCGGGGTCGACGAGGGTCTCGGTGTAGACGGTCGTCACGCCGCGCTCGCGGACCAGCGTAGAGATCTCGGCCAGCTGCTCCGGGGTCGGCTCGGCCGAGGGGCTCAGCCCGCTGACGGCGGCCACCTCGAACCCGTAGCGGTCGGCGAGGTAGCCGAAGGCGTCGTGGCTGGTGACCAGCGTGGTCACCGCGCAGTCGGCCAGGCCCTGCTGCATCTCGGCGTCGAGGGTCTCCAGGTCGGCGCGCAGTGCCGCGGCGTTGTCGCGGAAGGCGTCCGCGCCGTCCGGGTCGACCTCGGCGAGGCGGTCGGCGAGCGCGTCGCCGACGTCGGCCAGGCGGGTCGGGTCGAGCCAGAAGTGCGGGTCGGCGACCTCCCCGTCCTCCTCGCCGGCGTGCCCGGCGTGCTCCTCCTCCGTCTCGTCCCCGTGCTCGTGTGCCTCGGTCGGCAGCGAGAGGTCGGCCGCCTGGCCGGCGTCCCAGGCGGCGTCCCCGGCCTCGGCGACGGCGTCGTCGACCGCGGGCTGGAACCCCGCGAGGTAGACGACGAGGTCGGCCTCGGTGAGCGCGGCGACGTCCTGCGGCGTGAGCTCCAGGTCGTGCGGCTCGGCCCCGGGCGGGGTGAGGGAGGCGACCTCGACCCGGTCGCCGCCGATCCGCTCGGCGGCCCACTGCAGGGGGTAGAAGGCGGCCTCGACCCGCACCCCGTCGTCCCCGCCCCCGCCCGCGTCGGCCGAACCGCACCCGGTCAGCAGGAGGGCGGCGACGGTGGCGACGGCGGGCGGCAGGGTCCTGGACATGAGAACCATTCTCACACAGGTCGCACAGCGTCCGGTGGAGAGCCCGGCGCGTAGGCTCCCGGACGTGTCCGATGCCGTCGAGCTGCCGCTGATCGGGGCCGCCGTCCTGCGCGCCCGCGCCGCCGCCCGCGTGCTGCGCACGCTGCCGACCGACGTCAAGGACGCCGCCCTCTCGGCGATGGCCGACGCGCTGGTCGAGCGCACCGACGACCTGCTGGCCGCCAACGCGCTCGACGTCGAGGCCGCGACGGCCGAGGGGACCCCGGCGTCGGTCCTCGACCGGCTGCGGCTGGACGCCCCGCGGGTGGCCGGCGTCGCCGCCGCGCTGCGCGAGCTGGTCGCCCTGCCCGACCCGGTGGGCGACGTCGTCCGCGGCTCCCGGCTGCCCAACGGGCTGGAGTTGCGCCAGGTCCGGGTGCCCTTCGGGGTGGTCGGCATCGTCTACGAGGCGCGGCCCAACGTGACCGTCGACGCCGCCGGGCTGTGCCTGAAGAGCGGCAACGCGGCGCTGCTGCGCGGGTCGGCGTCGGCGTACCGCACCAACGCGGCCCTGGTCGCGGTGCTGTCGGAGGCGGCGCAGAAGGCCGGCCTGCCGGAGGGGTCGGTCGAGCTGCTGCCGGCCGACCGCTCCTCGGTGGGCGAGCTGCTGCGCGCCCGCGGGCACGTCGACCTCGTCATCCCGCGCGGCGGCGCCTCGCTCATCCAGCGGGTGGTGCGCGAGGCGCAGGTGCCGGTGATCGAGACCGGTGTCGGCAACTGCCACGTCTACGTCGACGCCTCCGCCGACCCGGTCACCGCCGAGGCGGTCGTGCTCAACTCCAAGACCCACCGGGTGAGCGTCTGCAACTCCGCGGAGACGCTGCTGGTGCACCGCGACGTGCCGTTCCTGCCGCGGCTGCTCGCCGCGCTGGCCGAGGCCGGGGTCACGCTGCACGGCGACGACGCCGCCCGCGCCGCGCACGACGCCGTCGTCCCGGCCACCGACGAGGACTGGGCCACCGAGTACCTGTCGATGGACATGGCGGTGCGGGTCGTCGACGACCTGCCGGCCGCCCTCGACCACGTCGCGCGGTGGGGGAGCGGGCACACCGAGGCGATCGTCGCCGACTCGGCCTCGGCCATCGCCGCGTTCACCGCCGGGGTCGACGCCGCCGCCGTCATGGTCAACGCCTCCACCCGGTTCACCGACGGCGGCGAGTTCGGCTTCGGTGCCGAGATCGGCATCTCCACCCAGAAGCTGCACGCGCGCGGCCCGCTGGGCCTGCCCGAGCTGACCAGCACCACCTACGTCGTCACCGGCAGCGGCCACACCCGCTGACCGGCGCCCTCCCCGAGGAGCCCCATGCCCCGCCCCCCGACGCAGTCGCCGCAGTTCTCCTCCGTCGCCGACGTGGGCAAGCGGCTGTCGACGGCCGGCTACCTGCCGGACGAGCGGATCGCGACGACGGTCTTCCTCGCCGACCGGCTGGGCAAGCCGCTGCTGGTCGAGGGACCCGCGGGCACCGGCAAGACCGAGCTGGCCAAGGCGCTGGCCGCGGCGACGGGGTCGGAGCTGATCCGGCTGCAGTGCTACGAGGGCCTCGACGAGGCGCGGGCGCTCTACGAGTGGAACTACAAGAAGCAGCTGCTGCGCATCCAGGCCGCGCAGGGTGGGGACGGCGCGGACTGGGACACCGTCCACGACGACATCTTCGGCGAGGAGTTCCTGCTCTCCCGGCCGCTGCTGACCGCCATCCGGCGCAGCGAGCCCACGGTGCTGCTCATCGACGAGACCGACAAGGCCGACGTCGAGGTCGAGGGGCTGCTGCTGGAGGTGCTCAGCGACTTCCAGGTCACCATCCCCGAGCTCGGCACGGTGACCGCCACCCGCCGGCCCACGGTGGTGCTGACCTCCAACGCCACCCGCGAGCTGTCCGAGGCGCTCAAGCGGCGCTGCCTGTACCTGTCGCTGGACTACCCCTCGGCCGAGCGGGAGCGGGAGATCGTGCTCTCCCGGGTGCCCGACCTGGCACCGGGCCTGGCCGAGCAGCTGGTGCGCACCATCCGCGCGCTGCGGGCGATGGAGCTGAAGAAGTCCCCGTCGATCTCCGAGACCCTCGACTGGGCGCAGACGCTGCTGGAGCTCGGGCTGGACACCCTCGACGAGGCCGCGGTCCGCTCGACGCTCGGCGTGGTGCTCAAGCACGCCAGCGACCAGGACCGCGCCGCCGCCGAGCTGCGGCTCAACTGATGTCCGCGCCGTCGCCCGCCGGACCGGCCGCCGGACCGGTCGCCCCCGGCGGGCTGGCCGGCCACCTGGACGGCTTCGTGCGCGCGGTCCGCGAGGCCGGCATCCCGGTGGGGATCAGCCAGGCCGTCGACGCCGCGGAGATCCTCACCGTGGTCGACCTGCTGGAGCGCGAGCAGCTGCGGCACGGGCTGGCGGCGGTGCTGCTGCAGCGCGCCTCGCAGCGCCGGGCCTACGACGTGCTGTTCGACCTGTGGTGGCCGCTGTCGGACCGCCCGGCCGGCTCCGGGGCGCCCGGCGACCCGTCCTCCGACGGCGAGGACCCTGGGGACGACGCCCGCACGCTGGACCTGCCCGACGGGCACGGCGACCAGCGGGACCTCTCCGACCGGATGCGCGCCGAGCTGGCCCGGCTGCTGCTCGAGGGCGACGACGAGGCGCTGCGCCGCTTCGCCCGCCGGGCGGTCGACCAGCTCGGGCGGGCGCCGGCCTCGCCGTCGGGGCAGTCGTACTTCGGCTACCGGGTGATGCGGGCGCTCTCACCCGACACCCTGGTCGCGCAGCTGCTGGCCGGCCTGCTGGGGGACGGCGGCCGCGGCGGGCTGGCCGAGCAGGTCGCCCGGCAGACCGTGCGCGAGCGGCTGGCCGCCTTCCGGGCCGCGGTCGACGCCGAGGTGCGCCGGCGCAGTGCCGCCGAGCGGGGCCGGGACCGGGTGGCGAAGAGCGCCGTGCGGCCGCTGGCCGAGCAGGTCGACTTCCTGCGGGCCCAGCAGGCCGACCTCGCCGAGCTGCGGCGGGCGGTGGCGCCGCTGGCCCGGCGGCTGGCGGTGCGGTTGTCGGCGCGGCGGCGGATGGGCCGCGAGGGCCGGCTGGACTTCCGCCGCACGGTACGGGCCTCGCTCGGCACCGGCGGGGTGCCGGTGGTCACCCACCACCGGCCGCGGAAGGTGCACAAGCCCGAGCTGGTCGTGCTCTGCGACGTCAGCGGCTCGGTGGCCGGGTTCAGCCACTTCACGCTGATGCTCACCCAGGCGCTGCGCGAGCACTTCTCCGGCGTACGCGCGTTCGCCTTCGTCGACTCCACCGACGAGGTGACCCGCTTCTTCCGCCCCGGTGCCGACGTCGCCGGCGCCATCGCGCGGATCGGGCGGGAGGCCGACGTCGTGGCCTTCGACGGGCACAGCGACTACGGCAACGCCCTGGAGGTCTTCGCCGACCGCTGGCCGACCGCCGTCGGGCCGAAGACGTCGCTGCTCGTGCTCGGCGACGGGCGGACCAACTACCGCCAGCCGGGGCTGCCGGTGCTGGCCGACCTCGTCCGCCGCGCCCGCTCGGCGCACTGGCTCAACCCCGAGCCGCGCCGGCTGTGGGGCAGTGGTGACTCGGCGGCCGACCGCTACGGCGAGCTCGTCGACATGGTCGAGTGCCGCAACGCCACCCAGCTCGCCGACTTCGTCACCACCCTCTGAGCGAGGGGCCGTTCCATCGGGTCACCGGCCCGGACGGGGCCCGGTTAGGCTCGGTCGGTGACCGGGACCCGGATCGGCGTGATGGGCGGGACGTTCGATCCCGTCCACCACGGTCACCTGGTGGCCGCCAGCGAGGTGGCCGGCCTGTTCGGGCTGGACGAGGTCGTGTTCGTCCCCACCGGCCAGCCCTGGCAGAAGACCGAGCGCGCGGTGAGCCCCGCCGAGGACCGCTACCTGATGACCGTCATCGCCACCGCCTCCAACCCGCGGTTCACCGTCAGCCGCGTCGACGTCGACCGCGAGGGCCCGACCTACACGATCGACACGCTCACCGACCTGCACCGGCAGCGCCCGGACGCCGAGCTGTTCTTCATCACCGGCGCCGACGCGCTCGCGCAGATCCTCACCTGGCGCGACAGCGAGCGGTTCCTGCGGCTGGCGCACTTCGTCGGGGTCACCCGTCCCGGGTTCACCCTGGCCGACGGGCACCTGCCCGAGGGTGTGGTCAGCCTCGTCGAGGTGCCGGCGCTGGCCATCAGCTCCACCGACTGCCGCGACCGTGTCGCTCGCGGCATGCCGGTCTGGTACCTCGTGCCCGACGGGGTCGTCCAGTACATCGAGAAGCGCGGCCTCTACCGCTCGGGCCCGGTCGCCCGCCGTCCCGGTGCCCCGGGTTCCGGCCGGCCCCCCGCCGGCCCGTCCGACCCCCCGTCGACCGCCCTCCAGGAGGTGCCCCGATGACCGCCTCGGCCGAGGCGCGGGAGACCGCGCTGCTCGCCGCCCAGGCCGCAGCCGACAAGCTCGCCACCGACGTGTCGATCGTCGACGTCAGCGACCGGCTGGCGATCACCGACGCCTTCGTGCTGGCCTCCGCGCCCAACGAGCGCCAGGTGCAGTCGATCGTCGACGAGGTGGAGGAGCGGCTGCGGGGGCGCGGGATCAAGCCGGTGCGGCGCGAGGGCGTCGCGGAGGCCCGCTGGGTGCTGCTCGACTTCGTCGACGTCGTCGTGCACGTCCAGCACGCCGAGGAGCGCGCCTACTACGCCCTCGAGCGGCTGTGGAAGGACTGCCCGACCATCCCCTTCGTCGACCGGGCCGTCCCGTCCGGTGACGGCGCCGCCGCCGCGCCCCTCTCGGCGGACGACGTGGACCCGGCCGGCGCCGGCTCCGTGCTGCTGGCACCCGACCCGGACGAGCCCGCACCCGGCGCGACCACCGACGAGGACCTGCTCGACGACGACCTGCTCGAGGGCGACCCGCTGGTCGACGGGGCCGCGGGGGAGCCCGGGGACCCGGACGCGACCGGCCGGTGACGGCCGCCGTCCCGGCCGACCTGCCCGCCCTGCCGGACCTGCCCGTCCCGCGCCTGGTCGTGTGGCGGCACGGGCGCACGGAGTGGAACGCCACCGGCCGCTTCCAGGGGCAGCTGGACCCGCCGCTGGACGCCGAGGGCCGGGCACAGGCGGTCCGCACGGCGCCGCACCTGGTCGCCGGCGGGCTGCACCCCGGCTCGACCGTCGTCGTCTCCAGCGACCTCGTCCGCGCCGCCGACACCGCCGCGGCGCTGACCGCGCTGCTCGGCGTCCCGCTGCGGCTCGACGAGCGCCTGCGCGAGCACGGGCTGGGCTGCTGGGAGGGGCTCACCCGGGACGAGGTGGCCGACCGGTACCCCGACCAGTTCGCCGACTGGGCCGCCGGGCGGCCGGTGCGCGGTCGGGGCGGCGAGGAGAACGCGGCCGTCGTCGCCCGGGCCCTCGCCGCCCTCGCCGACCTCCCGGCGGCTGACGTCGCCGTGGTGGTCACCCACGGCGGGACCGCCGGGCGGCTGATGGAGGCGCTGCTCGGACTGGGACCGCAGCACCGGCGGGTGTTCGGCCCGCTGGCCAACTGCGGCTGGAGCGAGCTCGTCCGGCAGGGGGAGCGGTGGCGGCTCGTCCGGCACAACTGCGCGGTCACCGTCGTCCCGGCGGCGGCGGAGGCGGACGGGCGGGCCGGAGGCGCCGTGCTCGACGCCGGTGCCACGCCGGAGGGCGCGCCCCCGGCCCAGGACGCCGACGCGCTGTCCTGAGACCCGGGGCGGCAGCCGGCGGCACCCCGGCGGACCCACGGCCGGCTGCGGGCTAGCCTCGGCTGATGCCCGTCGCCGTGGTCACCGACTCCACGGCCTACCTGCCGCCCGAGCTGGTCGCGCAGTACGGCATCGAGGTGGTGCCCTGCTACGTCGTCCTGGCCGGACGCAGCGGGCGCGAGGGCGAGGACGTGACCCCCGGGGACGTGGCCCGCGCGCTGGCCGTCCGCGGGCAGCGGGTGTCGACCTCCCGGCCCACACCGGGGGACTTCGTCGCCGCCTACCGCCGGCGCCTGGCAGCCGGCGCCGACCGGGTGGTCTCGGTCCACCTGTCGGCCGACCTCTCCGGCACCTGGGACGCCGCCCGCCTGGCCGCCGCGCAGGTCGGCGAGCACCTGGTGACCGTCGTCGACACCCGCTCGACGGCCATGGGCACCGGCTTCGCCGTCCTCGCCGCCGCGCGAGCCGCCGCGGCGGGAGCCGACGCCGCCGGGGTCGCGGCGGTCGCGAACACGGCCGCCGCGCGCACCCGCACGCTGTTCGTCGTCGACACCCTCGAGCACCTGCGCCGCGGCGGCCGGATCGGCTCCGCCGCCTCCCTGCTCGGCACGGCACTGTCGATCAAGCCGGTGCTGCACGTGGTCGACGGCCGGGTCGTGCCGCTGGAGCGGGTCCGGACCACCACCCGCGCGATCAGCCGCATGGTGCAGCGGGCCGCCGAGGCCGCCGGCGGCCCGGGCGCCTCCGTCGCGGTGCACCACCTGGCCGCCGCCGACCGCGCCGAGAAGCTCGCCGCCCAGCTGTGCGAGGCGATCCCCGACATGCGGGAGCTGCACGTCAGCGAGCTCGGCGCGGTCATCGGCGCGCACGTCGGCCCGGGCGCGGTGGGCGTGGTCGTGGCGCCCGCGGAACAGCCAGCGGACACGCAGGACGAGCCCGCTCCCGACACGGAGTGCCGGGAGGACTGAACGCAGGAGGGCGGTCACCGGCGCAGCGTGCACCCGGCCGCCGCTCCTCGACCGCTGCGCGTCCACAGGCGGGGAGGCCGTCCACAGGACCCCGCGCGACCGTCGGCGCCGGCCCGCCGCCTGCCTACCGTCCGCCGCGTGCGCCTGACCTCCCGCCGTGACGACGCCGACGTCATCCGTGCCCGCCTGCGGGTGCTGCTGGCCGAGGGGCGGCGGTCCGGCTGGCTCCCCGACGACGACCCTCCACGCGATCCGCTCGACGGCGACCTCGACCTCGGCGACGGACCGGACCACGATGCCGGACCGGGCCACGACGCCGACGACGAGCCGGACCCCGACGACGCGCTGCCCGGCGCGCTGGGACGCCACCGCGCACCGGCGCGGACGGTGCGCGTCGACCCCGGCCGGCGCGGCAGCCGGGCGCTGTGGGTGGCGGGTCTCCTGGCCGGCCTGGCGCTGGCGGGGTGGACCTGGCTCGACCGGCCGCGCGTGGAGCCCGCACCGCCGGCCGTGACCTCCGCGGCGGCGCCGGCGTCGCCGTCGGTGGGGGAGACCGCCGGCGCGCAGCCGACCGTCGTCGTCTCCGTGGTCGGCCTGGTCGCCCGGCCCGGCCTCGTGACCCTGCCCGAGGGAGCGCGCGTGGCCGACGCGGTCGCCGCCGCCGGCGGGCTGCTGCCCGAGGCCGACCCCGCGTCGGTCAACCTGGCCGCGGTCGTGGCCGACGGCCAGCAGATCGCCGTCGGGGTGCCCGGCGCCGCACCGCAGGCGGACCCCGCCGCCGCCCCGGGGCAGGCCGGTGCACCGGCCGGGCCGCTGGACCTCAACGCCGCCACCGTCGCCGACCTCGACGCCCTGCCCGGCATCGGCCCGGTGCTGGCCGAGCGGATCGTCGCCCACCGCGAGGACCACGGCCGCTTCACCAGCGTCGAGCAGCTCGACGACGTCCCGGGCATCGGCCCGGCCATCTACGCCGAGCTGGCCGATCTGGTGCGGGTGTGACCGGCGCGCCGCCGGACCGCTGGACCTGGCTGGACCTGCGGCTGGTGCCCGTCGCCGTCGCCGTCTGGACCGTCACCCTCGCCACCGGCCCCCTCCCGCCGGTCGTGCCGGCGGCCCTCGCGGCTGCGGCGGTGGTCGCCGGGCTGGTCGTGTCGCGCCGGCGCCACCGCGCCGGGGCGCTCGTCGCCCTCGCCGTGCTCGCCGCGGTGGCCACCGCGGCCGGGGTCGCGGCCGTGCGGGGGGCCGCCGCGGGGGCCTCGCGGCTGGCCGACGGCCCGGGGGTGCGGTCCGTGATTGATCAGCTCGAGGTGGACGGCGACCCCCGGCGGGTGGGGAGCACGGCGGCGCCGCGCCTGGTCCTCGACGCCACGGTCACCGGCTTCGACGACGGCCGGCGCACGGTCCACCTGAGCGCCGCCGTGGTGGTCTTCGCGCCCGCGGACGGCTGGGCCGACGTCGTCCCGGGACAGCGGCTGCGGGCGCGGGTCGCCGTCGCCGCGGCTCCCGCAGCCGACGGCGTCGTCGCCCGGCTCTCGGCCCGCGGACCCCCGCAGCGAGTCGGCGACGCGCCCTGGGTGCAGCGCCTGGCCGGCGGGCTGCGCGACGGGCTGGCCGGCTCGGCGGCCCGCGTCCTCGACGCCCCGGAGGCCGGCCTGCTGCCGGGCCTGGTGGTCGGGGACACCCGGGCGATGGACCCGGTCCTCACCGAGGACTTCCGGCTCGCCGGGCTGTCCCACCTCACGGCCGTGTCCGGCGCCAACGTGGCGATCGTCCTGGCCGGGGTGCTCGCGCCGCTGCGGCGCCGGGCGGTCGACCGCCGGGTGCAGGCGCTGGTCGCCGTCGTCGCGCTGGCCGGGTTCGTCGTGCTGGCCCGGCCGACGGCCAGCGTCGTCCGGGCGGCGGCGATGGGCGGGGTGGGCCTGCTGGCGCTGGCCTCCGGCCGTTCCCGCGTGGCGGTGCCCGCGCTCGCCGCGGCGGTGACGGTCCTGCTGCTGCTCGACCCCCGCCTCGCCCGCGACGCCGGTTTCGCCCTGTCGGTCACCGCGACGGCGGCCATCGTGCTGCTCTCGCCGGGCTGGTCCCGCGCACTGCAGCGACGCCGGTGGCCCGGCGTCCTCGCCGACGCGGTGGCCGTCGCGGCGGCCGCCGGTGTGGCCACCGCGCCGCTGGTCGCCGGGTTGTCCGGCCTGGTCAGTCCCGTGTCCCTGCCGGCCAACTTGCTCGCCGCCCCGGCCGTGGCGCCCGCGACGGTGCTCGGCCTGCTCGGCGCGCTCGTCGGGGCGGTGGTGCCGCCCGCCGGTGCCGCCCTCGTGTGGGTCGCCGGCTGGCCGGCGCGGTGGCTGGTGGCCGTCGCGCGGACGGCGGCCGGCCTGCCCGACGCGGCGACCGGCTGGCCGGCCGGCACGCGCGGGGCCCTGCTGCTCACCGCGGTCGTGCTGCTCGCCGGGCTGGTGCTGTGGCGGTACCGGCGGCTGCGCGCGCTGGCCCTCGCCGTCCTCGTCGGCCTGGTGGTCCTCGGCTGGCCGCTGCGCCAGGTGACCGGCGGCTGGCCGCCGGCCGGCGCCGTGGTCGTGGCGTGCGACGTCGGGCAGGGCGACGCGCTCGTGGTGCCCACCGGCCCGGGGGAGGGCGTCCTGGTCGACGCCGGACCCGAGGTCGGCCCGGTCGACCGCTGCCTGGACGCGCTGGACATCGACACCCTCCCGCTGGTGCTGCTCTCCCACCTCGACGCCGACCACGCCGGCGGCCTGGCCGGGGCGCTGACCGGGCGGGCGGTCGGGACGGTCGCCACCGGCACGCTGTCCCCGGCCGACGACCGCCGGGCCGCCCTCGACCGGCTGGCCGCCCGGTCCGGCGCCCGGCGCGAGACGCTCGTCCCCGGCGACGTGCGGACCGTCGGCGGTGCGACGGTGGAGGTCCTCGCCCCGCCACCGGAGATCGCGACGGCGACCGCGGAGCCCAACGACCTGTCCCTGGTCGTGCGGCTCACCCACCGGGGCGTGCGGGTGCTGCTCACCGGGGACCTGAGCGCGACCGCGGAGGCGCGGCTCCTCGACCGCGGGGTCGACCTGCGTGCCGACGTCCTGAAGGTCCCGCACCACGGCAGCGGCGACGTCGACCCGGCGTTCCCGGCCGCCACCGGCGCCCGGGTGGCGCTGGTCTCGGTCGGCGCCGACAACCCCTACGGGCACCCGGCGCCGGGCCTGCTCTCCGTACTCTCTCGGTCCGGAATGCGGGTGCACCGCACGGATCAGCAGGGCGATCTCGCCGTCGTCGGTTCCGACGACGACTGGGGGGTGGCCGGACGCGGCCCGGCTCCTTGACGTCCGCCACAGCGAAAGGTCACCCTCTGCCGGACCCCCCAATGACGAGGAGTTTTCTGTGAAGCACCAGCGCCGCCTGATGGTGGCCGCGATGACCCTGCCCATGCTCGCCCTGGCCGCGTGCGGCGGGGGCGGGGACGAGGACACGGCAGCAGGTGGAGGCGGGGGCGGCTCCACCGACTGCGCCGCGTCCGACGGCGAGGTCACGCTGAACTTCGTGACCTGGGTGCCGGGCATGGACCAGGTCGTGGACATGTGGAACCAGGAGAACCCCGACATCCAGGTCGAGGTGGAGACCACCCCGGCCGGCAACGCCGGTACCTACAGCAACCTGTTCAACGGGCTCGAGGCCGGCACCGCACCCGACCTCAGCCAGATCGAGTACGACTCGCTGTCGAGCTTCCGGCTGCAGGACGGGCTGCAGGACATCAGCGCCTGCGAGGGCATCTCCGACGCCTCCGGTGACTTCGTCGACTGGACCTGGTCGCAGGTGCAGCTCGGCGACGACGGCGTCTACGCGATCCCGCAGGACACCGGTCCGATGGCGCTGTTCTACCGGGAGGACCTCTTCCAGCAGGCCGGCATCACCGAGCCGCCGACCACCTGGGAGCAGTACTACGAGGCCGCCAAGACCCTCAAGCAGGCCACCGGCGCCTACATCACCCACTTCCCGCAGGGCGACGCGAACTGGTTCACCGGCCTGCTGTGGCAGCGCGGTGCCAGCCTCTTCGAGCTCGACGGCGACCAGGTGCAGGTCAACGTCGACAGCCCGGAGGCGCAGGAGGTCGCCGACTACTGGCAGCGGATGATCGACGAGGACCTCGTCGCCACGAACCTGCAGGGCTTCTCGCCCGACCTCTACGCCGCGTGGAACTCCGGCCAGGTCGCCAGCTGGCCGTCCGCGGCCTGGGGCTACTCGACCATCCGGGACAACGCGGCCAGCACCGCGGGGCTGTGGCGGGTCGCTCCCATGCCGCAGTGGTCGGAGGGCGACGAGGCCGCCGGCAACTGGGGTGGGTCGACCACCGCCGTGCTCTCCGGCACCGAGCACCCGGCCGAGGCGGCCCAGTTCGCGCTGTGGCTCAACACCGACCCCGAGGCGCTGGCCATGGCCAACGAGCTCGGTGGCCTCTTCCCGGCGGCCAACGCCGGCTCGGAGCTGCCCGCTCTGCAGGAGGGCGTCGAGTTCTACGGCGGCCAGGAGATCTTCTCGATCTTCACCGAGGCCTCGGGCCAGGTCGACACCGACTTCACGTGGGGTCCGACCATGACCGACACCTACACGGCCATGAGCGACGGCTTCACCGCCGCCCTCAACGGTCAGGGCACGCTCTCCGAGGCACTGACCGACGCCCAGTCCGCGTCGGTGGAGTCGCTGGAGAGCCAGGGCGTCCAGGTCGCGGACTGACCTGACACCCGTCATGGCCGCCGTCGCTCCGCCGACCACGCCGTCCTCCCCTGCCGCCGCGCCGCGGCGGCAGGGGAGGACGGCGGTCCGCTCGCGGGCCTGGATCTGGTTCACCCTGCCGTTCCTGGTCCCGTTCGTCCTCTTCTACCTGCTGCCCATCGGGTACGCGATCGTCCAGAGCCTGACCAAGACCGAGCGCACCGGCGGGATCTTCGGCGAGACCACCACCACCTTCGCGGGGCTCGAGCAGTACTCCCGGGTGGTCACCGACCCGGCCTTCCTCAACGGCGTCGGGCGGGTCCTGCTCTTCGGCGTCGTGCAGGTGCCGGTCATGCTCGGCTTCGCCCTGCTGCTCGCCCTGCTGCTCGACTCGGCGGTCGCGCGCCTCAAGCGCACCTTCCGGATCGTGTACTTCCTGCCCTACGGCATCCCCGGCGTCATCGCCGCGCTGATGTGGGCGTTCCTCTACAGCCCGCAGCTGAGCCCCATCGTGGGCCTGCTGCAGGACGGCGGCATCGACGTCGAGTTCCTCGGCTCGGGCACCATCCTGTGGTCGATCGCCAACGTGGTGACCTGGACCTACACCGGCTACAACATGCTGATCATCTTCGCGGCCATGCAGGCGATCCCGCAGTCGGTCTACGAGGCCGCCAAGGTCGACGGCGCCGGCGGTCTCCGCACCGCGTGGTCGATCAAGATCCCGCTCGTGCTGCCCGCGCTGATCCTCACCGGGGTGTTCTCCATCATCGGCACGCTGCAGCTGTTCACCGAGCCCATCGTCTTCCGGGCCATCTCGACCAATGTGACGTCGAGCTACACGCCCAACCTGCTCGCCTACACCACCGCGAGCGCGAACAACTACCCGCTGGCCGCCGCCATGTCCGTGGTCCTGGCCGTCGCCACCTTCATCCTCTCCTTCGCGTTCCTCCGGGCGACCGCGAGGAGGTCGGGACTGTGAGCACCGTGGCACCCGTCCAGGGCGAGCAGAGTGCCACCCCGCCGCGGTCGTCGCGGTCGCGGCTGATGCGCCGGGGGGCGACCCAGGAGTCCCCGGCCTCGGTCGTCGTGGCGATGGTCGTCCTCGTCGCCGCGGCCGTGTACTTCCTGCTGCCGGTCTACTGGCTGATCGTCAACGCGACCAAGTCCCAGCCGGACCTGATCAACAGCAACGGCTTCTGGTTCGCCGACTGGAACCTCGGGGAGAACCTGTCGGAGCTGTTCGCCCGCGACGGCGGCGTCTTCCTGCGCTGGGCGCTCAACAGCCTGCTCTACGCCGGGCTGGGTGCGGCGGTCGGCACGCTGCTGGCCGCGATGGCCGGCTACGCCATGGCCAAGTACGAGTTCCGCGGCCGGGAGCTGCTGTTCTCGATCGTCCTCGGCGGGGTGCTGGTGCCGGCGACCGCGCTGGCCCTGCCGCTGTTCCTGCTCTTCGCGCGGGTGAGCCTGACCAACACCTTCTGGGCGGTGTTCCTCCCCAGCATCGTCAGCCCGTTCGGCGTGTACCTGTCGCGCATCTTCGCCGCCGCCTCGGTGCCCGACGAGCTCATCGACGCCGCCCGGCTCGACGGCGCCAGCGAGTGGCGGATCTTCTCCACCATCGCCGTCCGGCTCATGAGCCCGGCGCTGGTGACGATCTTCCTGTTCCAGTTCGTCGTGATCTGGAACAACTTCCTGCTGCCGCTGATCATGCTGCGCAACGACCAGCTCTGGCCGATCACCTTCGGGCTGTTCTCCTGGCAGTCCCAGGTGTCGCGCGACCCGCAGCTGCAGATCCTCACCGTCACCGGCTCCCTGGTGTCGGTGATCCCCCTGATCATCACGTTCCTCGTGCTGCAGCGGTACTGGCGGGCCGGCCTGGCCGCGGGGTCGGACAGGTGAGCCGCTGGCCCACCGACTCGATCTCCTTCGGCGGGGACTACAACCCCGAGCAGTGGCCGCGTGAGGTCTGGGCCGAGGACGTCGCCCTCATGCGGGAGGCCGGCGTCGACCTGGTCACCGTCGGGGTGTTCAGCTGGGCGCTGCTCGAGCCCGAACCCGGCCGGTTCGACACCGGGTGGCTCGACGAGGTCCTGGACCTGCTGCACGACGGCGAGATCCGGGTCGACCTCGCCACCGCCACCGCGTCGGCGCCGCCGTGGCTGGCCCGGCTGCACCCGGAGGTGCTGCCCGTCGCCGAGGACGGCACCCGCTTCGCCATCGGCGGGCGGCAGACGTGGTGCCCGTCCTCGCCGGTCTTCCGGGAGCGCTCGCTGGCCCTGGTGGAGCACCTGGCGCGGCACTACGCGCAGCACCCGGCGCTGGCGATGTGGCACGTCAACAACGAGCTCGGCTGCCACAACGTACACTGCTACTGCGACGTGTCGGCCGAGGCCTTCCGCGGCTGGCTGCAGCGCCGCTACGGCAGCGGCACCGACGGGCTCGCCGAGCTGAACGCGGCCTGGGGCACCGCCTTCTGGAGCCAGCGCTACGGCGACTGGGCCGAGGTGGGCGTGCCGCGGCGGACGACGGCCACCGGCAACCCCACGCAGCGGCTGGACTACCTGCGCTTCTCCTCCGACGAGCTGCTCGAGCAGTACCGCGCCGAGGCCGAGGTGCTGCGGAGGGTCACCCCGGACGTCCCGGTCACCACCAACTTCATGGTGACCAGCCACCAGTGGGCCATGGACTACGGCACCTGGGCGCCCACCCAGGACGTGGTCTCCAACGACCACTACCTCGACCACCGCCTGCCCGACCCGCACGCGGAGATGTCCTTCTGCGCCGACCTCACCCGGGGGCTGGCCGGCGGCGGGCGCTGGCTGCTGATGGAGCACTCGGTCTCCGCGGTCAACTGGCAGCCGGTCAACGTCGCCAAGCGGCCCGGGGAGGCGGTCCGCGACAGTCTCGTCCACGTCGCCCGCGGCGCGGAGGGCATCTGCTTCTTCCAGTGGCGGGCCAGCCGGGCCGGCGCGGAGAAGCACCACTCGGGCCTGCTGCCGCACGCCGGCACCGACTCGCGCACCTGGCGGGAGGCCGAGGAGCTCGGCCGGGCCCTGCGCAGCCTCGACGAGGTGCGCGGCACCCGGGTGCGGGCCGACGTGGCGCAGGTCTTCGACCACCAGGCCTGGTGGTCCAACGACGCCCCCTCCCGCCCGACCGAGCTGCTGCACTACCTCGACGCCGGCCGCGCGGTGCACCGGGTGCTGCGCGCCGCGGGCGTCACCAGCGACGTCGTCCCCGTCGCCGCCGACGATCTCGCCGGGCGGCTGGCCGCACACCGCGTGGTCGTCGTCCCGACCCTGCACCTGTGCACCGACGCCACCGCCGAGGCGATCGCCGCCGCGGGCGCTGCGGGAGCCCACGTCGTCGTCACGTGCTCGTCGGGCATCGTCGACGAGCACGAGCACGTCCGGCTCGGCGGCTACCCGGGCGCCTTCCGCGACCTGCTCGGCGTGCGGATGACCGAGGTCCTGCCGCTGCTGCCCGGGGAGACACTCGAGCTCGAGCACGGCTGGCGGGGGACGGTCTGGTCCGAGGAGGGCACCGTCGACGACGACGTCGAGGTGGTGGCCCGCGTGCTCGACGGGCCGGTGCCGGGCCAGCCGGCGGTGACCCGCCGCCCGCTGCCCGGCGGGGGTGTGGCCTGGTACGTCGCCACCCAGCTCGACGACGCCTCCTGGGACGCGCTGCTGCGCCGGGTGCTCGAGGAGGCCGGCGTCGAGCCGGTCGCCGCCGTGCCGCCCGGCGTCGAGGTGGTCCGCCGGGTCTCCGACGACGGCGCGCGCTCCTACGTGTTCTGCCTCGACCACACCGGGCAGGAGCAGCGCGTGCCCGCCCGCGGCACCGAGCTGCTCACCGGCCGGGCGGTCGACGGCGAGGTGGTCGTACCCGCCCGGGGCGCCGCCGTGGTCCGCGAGGACGCCTGACCCACCACCCTCCGGAGGACCGCTGGAGCGTCGGCAGGGCGTGGCACCATGCCGGTGTGGCCGCCGCACCCCCCGCCCCGACCTCCCGCCTGCGGGCCGTCGTCGGCGAGGAGGAGCTGCTGCGCTCGCGCGCCGTCGCCGCCGTGCGGGCCGCCGTCCTGGAGCGGCACCGGCAGGCCGAGCTGCACGAGCTGACCGCCCTCGGCCTGCCGGTCGGCCAGCTCGCCGACGTCCTGGCCCCCTCGCTGTTCGGCGAGCACCGCCTCGTCGTCGTCGCGGGCGTGCACGAGGCGGCCGGCGCCCTGGTCGACGCGCTGACCGCCTACTGCGCCGACCCCGACCCGGACCTCACGCTGGTCGTGGTCCACCACGGCGGCAAGCGCAACGAAGCGCTGCTGAAGACCCTCACCGCCGCCGGGGCGGCGCTCGACGAGTGCCCGAAGATCTCCTCGGCCGGCGACCGGGCGGCGTTCGTCCGCAACGAGGTCCGCGCCGCCGGCGGCCGGATCACCCCCGACGCGGTCGGCGCGCTGGTCGACGCCGTCGGCGGTGACCTGCGGGCGCTGTCGTCGGCGGCCACCCAGCTGGTGGCCGACGTCGGCGGCACGGTCGACGCCGACGCCGTCGCGCGCTTCCACCGCGGGCAGGCCGAGGTCAGCGGCTTCACCGTCGCCGAGCGGGTGCTCGTGGGCGACCGGCAGGGATCGCTGGAGATGCTGCGGTGGGCGCTCGAGCGCGGGGTCGCGCACGTGCTCATCGCCGACGCCATCGCCGACGGCATCCGCACCGCGGCCCGGGTCACCTCGCTCAACACCTCCAACACCGGCGAGCTGGCCCGGGCGCTGAAGCTGCCGCCGTGGAAGGTCAAGAAGGCCCAGACCCAGGCGCGCGGCTGGAGCATCGACGGGCTGCAGCAGGCGATCGGCGTGGCCGCCGGGCTCAACGCCGACGTCAAGGGCGTGGCGGCCAGCGCCGACTACGCGCTCGAGCGCGCCGTCCGCCGCATCGTCGACATCCGTGCCACCACCGGCCGCGACTCCCGCGCGCGCAGCCGGTACTGACCCCGGCCGGTCAGCACCTCGCAGACGCCGACGAGCCCCGTCCCCCACGGGGGACGGGGCTCGTCGTGAGCTCAGCTCAGAGGCTGGTCAGCTGCTTGGCCATGCCCGACTTGCGGTTGGCGGCCTGGTTCTTGTGGATGATCCCCTTGCTGGCGGCCTTGTCGAGCGCCTTGCCGGCCCGCTGCAGCGCGGTGGTCGCGGCCTCGGTGTCGCCGGCGGCAGCGGCCTCGCGGAAGCGGCGGACGGCCGTCTTCAGGGCGGACTTGACGGCGACGTTGCGCTGCCGCGCCTTCTCGTTCGTCTTGTTCCGCTTGATCTGGGACTTGATGTTCGCCACGCGTGAGCCTCGGTGTCTCGCAGGGGGATGGTCTGTCGGTGCGTCCGGACGGCAGGCGTCAGCGGACCGGCCTGCCAGGTTACCAGCGTCGGCGTCCGGGTCCCACCCCGGTCGGTCGAGGCCCTCCGGGCACGGTGCCGGGCACGGTGCCGGGCACGGTGCTCCGCGACCCCGGCCGGTCGTGGGACCATGGCAGCACTGTGACGACTCCCGCTGCGACCGATCCCGCCCGGATCCGGAACTTCTGCATCATCGCCCACATCGACCACGGCAAGTCGACGCTGGCCGACCGGATGCTCGAGGTCACCGGGATCATCGAGGCACGGCAGATGCGCGCCCAGTACCTCGACCGCATGGACATCGAGCGCGAGCGCGGCATCACCATCAAGGCGCAGAACGTGCGCCTGCCGTGGGAGGTCGGGGACACCGAGTACGTCCTCGACATGATCGACACCCCAGGCCACGTCGACTTCACCTACGAGGTGTCCCGGTCGCTGGCCGCCTGCGAGGGCGCGGTCCTGCTGGTCGACGCCGCGCAGGGCATCGAGGCGCAGACCCTGGCCAACCTCTACCTGGCCCTGGAGAACGACCTCACGATCATCCCGGTCCTCAACAAGATCGACCTGCCGGCCGCGCAGCCGGAGCGCTACGCCGCCGAGATCGCGCACATCATCGGCTGCGACCCGGCGGACGTGCTGCGGGTCAGCGGCAAGACCGGCGAGGGCGTGCCCGAGCTGCTCGACGCGATCGTCGCCCAGATCCCCGCGCCGGAGGGCGACGCCGACGCCCCCGCCCGGGCGATGATCTTCGACAGCGTCTACGACATCTACCGGGGCGTCATCACCTACGTCCGCGTCGTCGACGGGCGGATCGCCAGCCGCGAGCGGATCAGGATGATGTCCACGGGCGCCACCCACGAGCTGCTCGAGATCGGCGTCATCTCCCCGGAGCCCAAGCCGGTCGACGGCCTCGGCGTCGGCGAGGTGGGCTACTTCATCACCGGCGTGAAGGACGTCCGCCAGTCCCGCGTGGGGGACACCGTCACGCTGCAGCACCGCCCGGCCGCCGAGCCCATCGGCGGGTACAGCGACCCCAAGCCGATGGTCTACTCCGGCCTCTACCCGATCGACGGCAGCGAGTACCCGCTGCTACGCGAGGCGCTGGACAAGCTGCTGCTCAACGACGCGGCGCTGACCTACGAGCCGGAGACCTCCGCGGCGCTGGGCTTCGGCTTCCGCGTCGGCTTCCTCGGCCTGCTGCACCTGGAGATCGTCCGCGAGCGGCTGGAGCGCGAGGCCGGCATCAGCCTCATCTCCACCGCGCCCAACGTCGTCTACCGGGTGGTGATGGAGGACGGCACCGAGCACACCGTCACCAACCCCAGCGACTGGCCCGAGGGCAAGATCGACCGGGTCTACGAGCCGATCGTCAACGCCACGATCATCGCGCCGAGCGAGTACACCGGCGCGATCATGGAGCTGTGCCAGAGCCGGCGCGGCCAGCTCGGCGGCATGGACTACCTCAGCGAGTCCCGCGTCGAGCTGCGCTACACGCTGCCGCTCGGCGAGATCATCTTCGACTTCTTCGACGCCCTGAAGTCGCGCACCCGCGGGTACGCCAGCCTCGACTACGCCGAGGCCGGCGAGCAGGAGTCCTCGCTGGTCAAGGTGGACATCCTGCTGCAGGGCGAGCCGGTCGACGCGTTCAGCGCGATCGTGCACAAGGACAAGGCGTACAGCTACGGCGTGATGATGGCCGGCAAGCTGCGCGAGCTGATCCCGCGGCAGCAGTTCGAGGTGCCCATCCAGGCCGCCGTCGGCTCCCGGGTGATCGCCCGCGAGACCGTCCGGGCCATCCGCAAGGACGTCCTCGCCAAGTGCTACGGCGGTGACATCACCCGCAAGCGGAAGCTGCTGGAGAAGCAGAAGGAGGGCAAGAAGCGGATGAAGATGGTCGGCCGCGTCGAGGTCCCCCAGGAGGCGTTCGTCGCCGCGCTGTCCACCAGCGAGCCCTCCGCCGCGAAGAAGTGACCCCGCGGCTGCTGGCCGTCTGCGTCTCCGGTCCCGACCTCCTCCCGCTCCCCGGGCGCCGGCCCGACCGCAGCGGCATCGACAAGCGACCGGTCGCAGGCCGGGTCGCCGTCGGTGAGCTGGGGCTCGACGGCGACGTCCAGGCCAACCGCAAGCACCACGGCGGCGAGGGGCAGGCGGTGTACGCCTTCGCCGAGGAGGACGCCGGCTCGTGGGCCGCCGAGCTCGACCGCGACCTGCCGCCGGGCCGGTTCGGGGAGAACCTGCGGACGGCGGGGCTGGACCTGACGAACGCCGAGATCGGCGAGCGCTGGCGGGTCGGGACGGCGCTGGTCGAGGTGACCGCGCCGCGCACGCCGTGCGCCACCTTCGCCCGGTTCTGGGACGTGCCCGACCTGGTCAAGCGGTTCACCGCACGCGGGGCCACCGGCGCCTACCTGCGGGTGCTGGAGACCGGCGACGTCGGCGCCGGCGACGAGGTGCGCGTCGTCCACCGGCCCGGCCACGGCGTCACCACCGGCCTGGCCTTCCGCGCGCTGACCACCCAGCCCTACCGGATCCCCCAGCTCGAGCCGGCGCTGGCCGCGTTCCCGGTCAAGGCGCAGGCCAAGCTCGCCGGGCGCATCGCCCGGGCCCGGGCCGCTCAGTGCAGCCAGGGCGCGTAGGACAGCCCCACCACCAGCCCCTCGGCGCTCTGCAGCCGCGCCACCGTCTGCCCCCACGGCTCGGTGCGCGCCCCGTGCAGCAGCGTGTGGCCGCGCTCCTCGAGCTCGGTCGCTCCGGCGGCCACGGCATCGGGGTCGGCGAGCTCGAACTCGACGCTGGCCTGCGGGACCGGGCGGCCGGCCGGCCAGTCCGGGGTGCCGAAGCAGGCCTGCGCCGCCTCGCTCAGCGGCCAGACCCCGAAGTGCCTGCTGCCCTCGATGTGCTCGCTGGCGAAGTACTCCCCGCCGAGCCGTTCCAACGGCAGGCTGAGCGCGTCGACGTAGAGGGAGCGGCTCGCGACCGGGTCGGGCGCGATCACGCTGACGCTGGCGATGAAGAGGACGTCCACGCGCACACCCTGCCGGTGGGCACCGACGGATCCCGCGGTCGGACATCCCGGCGCGCTACCGTGCCCGCGCCGGGCGGACCGGCACGGACGGGAGGACGGTCGGATGCTGCGCCGCGCTGCCGCACTGGGTGCCGTGCTCGTGGTCGCGCTCGCCGGCTGCGGCGGCGGGGGCGGGGAGCCCGAGGAGTCCGCCGCCGACCTGCTCGCCCGCGCCAAGACGACGCTCGACGAGACCAGCAGCCTGCACTTCGTGCTGACCAGCGAGGGCGCGCCGACCACCGGCACCGCGCTGACCGGCGGGGAGGGCGACGTGCTGCGCCCGGCGTCGTTCGAGGGCACCCTGCAGGTCCTGGCGGCGGGGGCCTCGCTCGACCTCGCCGTCGTCTCCGTCGAGGGCACCGTGTACGCGCAGCTGCCCTTCACCAGCGGCTTCAGCGTCGTCGACCCCGCGCAGTTCGGCTTCGGCGACCCGGGCGCGCTGCTCGACCCCGACACCGGCATCTCGCAGTTCCTGGCGCAGGCCGAGTCCGCCGAGCTGGGGGAGGAGCGGCGGGTCGACGGCGAGGTGGTGCGCGAGGTGACCGCCGAGGTGCCCGGCGACCTGGTCGAGCAGGTGCTCACCAGCGAGGACCCCAGCCAGCCGGTGGACGCCCGCTTCTCCGTGGCCACCGACAGCGGCCAGCTGCGCCGCGCCGAGCTCACCGGCCCGTTCTACGCCGCCGACCAGGACGCCACCTTCACCATCGAGTTCTCCGACCCGGGCGCCGATGTCGAGATCACCGCACCGCCTGTCGGCTGAGCCGGTTCCCCGCGCCGCCCCGGGACTGCCGCTGGTCGTCCTGGCGACGCTGGCGGTGCTGGTCACGGCGGCCGACACCTACGTCGTCGTCCTGGCCCTGCCCGACATCCTCACCGGCGTCGGCGTCGGCATCGACGAGCTGCAGCGGGCCACGCCGATCATCGGCGGCTTCCTGCTCGGCTACACCGCCACGCTGCCGCTGCTGGGCCGCCTGGCCGACCTGCGCGGCCGGGTCCCCGTGCTGGCCGGCTGCCTGCTGCTGTTCGCCCTCGGCTCGCTGCTCACCGCGACGGCGACCGGTCTCGGCCCCGCCGTCGCCGGGCGCGGCCTGCAGGGGGTGGGCGCCGGCGGGCTGGTGCCGGCGACGCTCGCGCTGGTCGCCGACCGCTGGCAGCCCGAGCGCCGGGCGGTGCCGCTCGGGGTGGTCGGCGCGGTGCAGGAGGCCGGTGCCGTGCTCGGCCCGCTGGCCGGCGCCGCGGTGCTCGCCGTGGCCGACTGGCGCGCGGTGTTCTGGCTGAACCTGCTGCTCGGGCTGGCCCTCGCCGCCGGGGTGGTCGGCACCGGCGGCCGGCGGCCGGACCCGCTGGGGCTGGCGCTGCTCGCCGTCGCCGGCGCCGCCGCGGGCCTGCAGCTCGCCGCGCCGCCGGCGCTGACCGAGGACGTCACCCTCGGCCTGGCCTGGGTGCCGCTGCTCGACGGCGTGACCGCGACGACACCGCTGGTGCTGCTCGCCGTCGTCGCCGCCGGAGCGCTGGTCGCCCGGAGTCTCACCGCGCCCGCCGGTGCGGTGCTACCGCTGCGCGGGGTGCCGCGGCTGCTGCACGAGGTCGACGTCGTCGGCTCGCTGCTCGCCGTCGTCGCGCTCGGCGCGCTGGTGTGGGCGTTCGCCGCGGCCGACCCCGCCACCGAGGTGGTCGCGCACGGCGCGGTGCTGCTGCCGGTGGCCGCCGCGGCCGCCGTCGCGTTCTGGCTGCACGAGCGGCGCACGCCCGACCCGGTGCTGCCGCTGTCCGAGCTGCGTCCGGCCGGCGCCTGGGGGGCGCTGCTGGTCAACCTGCTCGTCGGGGTGGCGCTGGTCGCCGCGCTCGTCGACGTCCCGCTGTTCGCCCGGGCGACGACGACGCCCGGCGACCAGCTCGGCGCCGCGCTGGTGCTGCTGCGGCTGCTCGTCGCCGTCCCCGTGGGCGCGGTGGCCGGCGGGTGGCTGTGCCGCCGGGTCCCCCCGCGGCTGGTCGCCGCCGCCGGCACGGCGCTGGCCGCGCTGGCGCTGTGGGCGATGACCGGCTGGGGCGAGACCTCGCTGGACCGGTGGACGTCGACCGTCGTGCTGCTCGCCGCGGGCCTGGGCTTCGGCCTGGCGATCGCACCGGTCAACGCGGTGCTGCTGGCGGTGACCGGCCCGGCGGTGCACGGCAGCGCCAGCGCGCTGGCCGTCGTCGCGCGCACCGTCGGCATGCTCGTCGGACTGTCGATGCTGACCGCCGTGGCACTGCGCCGGTTCACCGCCGAGGTCGAGGCCATCGGCTCGCCGTTGACGCTGTGCCCCACCTCGCCCGCCGACTGCCCGGCCCACTCCGCCGCCCTGGACCAGGCCGTGCTCACCCAGCTGCACACCGTCTTCGCCGGTGCCGCGATCGCCGCCGGGCTGGCCGCCGTCGCGGCGCTGGTGCTGCTGCGGGAGGATCGCACCACGCGCTGACCCGGTCCCCGTGACGATCACGGATCGAGACCGAAGCGGACCGGACCGTGGCGTGGCGCAGCGGCTCGTGTCACAGTTCGCCGAACGTCCGGGCTCAGGAAGGACCACGCATGGCCGCCATCACCTACGACCACGCCACCTTGACCTATCCGGGGGCGTCCGCGCCGTCGGTCAGCGGGCTGGACCTCGACGTCGCCGACGGGGAGTTCCTGGTGCTGGTCGGCCCCTCGGGCAGT
>NZ_JBJGYI010000016.1:0-98249 GCF_054049915.1 Geodermatophilus sp. SYSU D00766 | reverse complement strand
GCACGCCGGACCGGGCGGGCGCCCCCGCCGCGTGGGGGCCGAGGGGCGAGTCGCGGCGGGGTCACGATCCGGCTCCCCGCGGCCGGGCGGGGCGTGGCGAGGTTGCCGGGGGACGATGACGGGGGAGAGCATCCGCGACGCCCTACCGAGTGCCGAGGAGAGTCCACCGATGACGTCCAGTCAGCCGCCCCAGCAGCCCGGGGGCCCCGGGCAGCCGGGCCCGGGCGGTGCCCCGGGGTACGGGCAGCAGCCTCCGGCTCCCGGCGCGCCCCAGGAGCAGCCGCCGTACGACCCGGCCTCGTACGGGCAGCCCGCGTACGGCCAGCCCCCGTACGGCCAGCCCCCGTACGGCCAGCCCCCGTACGGCCAGCCCTCGTACGTCCCCCCGTCCCCGTACGGCCAGCAGCACCCCTACGGTCAGCAGGCGCCCTACGGTCAGCAGCCCCACGGCCAGCCGGCGCCGGGGCCCTACGGGCAGGGGCCGGCGCACGGCTCCCCGTCGCCCTACGGGCAGCAGCCCGGCGGCCCGCCGCCGTTCGGTCAGGCGCCCGGTCAGGGCCCCCGTCCGGCCGGGGCCGGGTTCGACCCCAAGCGCCTCAAGATCGCCGACCTCGCCGTGGCGGCCGGGGCGCTGGCCTACCTCGTCCTCGCGCTCCTGCCGTGGATCGACCTCGGCGGCTACTACTTCTCCGACGAGTACGACGTGAACGGCTTCTCGTTCAGCGGGCTGGTCACCCTCGCCTTCGTCCTCCTCCTCGCCGCCGCCGCGTGGGCGCTGCTGCCGGCGGTCACCGACCTGCGGCTGGGCTTCCCGCGCAGCTGGATCACCGTCGGGCTCACCGGTCTCGCGTTCCTGCTCACGCTGATCGCCTGGATCCAGACGCTGTCCTGGGAGTTCAGCCTCGTCGGCCTGCTCGCCCTCCTCGTGGCCGCGGCCACGGCCGGCTTCGCCGTCCTGCGGCTGCTGCCCGAGCTGCGGAACCGGCCGGCACTGTCCGGCGGCCTGGCCGGCGCGGCGCAGTGGGCCAACCAGCAGGCGCCCGACCCCGGCCGGTCGGCGGGCTCCCCGGGCCGGCCGGCCGGCCCCGGCCCGTACGGGCAGTACGGCCAGCCGGCGCAGCCGTGGGGCCAGCCGCACCCGGGTCAGCCGCAGCCGGGGCAGTCCGGTCCCTACGGCCGGCCGGACCCGTACGGGCAGCCCGCCCCCCAGCACGGGCAGCCGCCGACCCCGCCGCCGGCCACCCCCCCCGCCCTGCGGGGGGTTCCCACCCCCTCGGGCCTGGCGGCCAGATCACCCGGGCCCCCCCGGCCACCCGCGGGCCGGGGGCCGCCCCCCCCGCCCCTCGGCGTCGTCCGGGGCCGGTCCCGGCGCGTGCGGCGGACAGACGGCGGCCGGGCTTGCGACAGTGGGGACGTGGTCTCCCTGCTGACACGCCTGCCCCTGCCCGGGCAGCGGGGGCCCGGTGCCCGCGCGGCCGGGTACCCGGTGGCCCTCGCCGCCGCGGCCACGGCCGGGGTGACACTGCTCGGGCTGGCCGGGCTGGGCCTGGCGCTGGTCGTCGTCCAGGCGCTCGACCCCACCGGGGGCCTGCCCGTCGGCGGCTCGGTCCGGGTGGCCGGTCAGCTGTGGCTGCTGGCCAACGGCGGCGGCCTGGAGCTGGCCTCCGGCCCGCTGGTCCTCGCCCCGCTGCTGCTGACCCTCGCCGTCGCGTTCGGGCTGGCCCGCGCCGGCCGGGGTGTGGCGCGGGCGGTCGAGCCGCCGGGGGCGGGCGCCGCGGGGGTGGTCGTGGCCGCCGCGGCCGCCGTCCACGTGCTGCTGGCCCTCCTGGTCGCGCTCGCCGTCGACGGGCCGGGGGCGCGCACCGACCTGCTGGGCTGCGCGGCCGGCGCCGCGGTCCTCGCCGGCCTCGCCGTCGGCTGGGGCGTGCTGCGCGAGAGCGGCCTGCTCGACGTCGTCCTCGACCGGCTGCCCGGGCCGGTGCGGCCGGCGCTGCCCGCGGTCCTCGCCGGGCTGCTGACCGCCGTCGGGCTGTGCTGCGCGGTCGTCGCCGTCGCCCTGGCCGCCGACACCGCCGGGTACGCCGCCGTCGCCGGGGCCCTCGGCGGCTCGGGGGCCGGCGTCCTGGGCCTGCTCGCCCTCGGCGCGCTGCTGCTGCCCAACGCGGCCGCCGCCGCGCTCGGGATGGCGGCCGGCCCCGGCTTCGCCATCGGCTCGGCGACCGTGGTCTCGGTGCACGGCGTCAGCCTCGGCCCGGTGCCCGCGCTGCCGCTGCTGGCCGCGCTGCCCGACACCCAGGCGGTGCCGCTGGTGGCCTTCGCCTCCCAGGCCGTCCCCGCCGTGGCCGGGCTGGTCACCGGGACCGTGCTCGGCCGCCGGATGACCGACGACGACGGCGGCTCGGTGTCGGCCGGCCTGTGGGGCGTGCTCGCCGGGGTGCTGCTCGGCGTCGCCTCCGGTCTCGTCGTCGCGGTGGCCGGGGGCTCGCTGGGCGACGGCGCGCTCGCCGACGTGGGCGCCCCGCCGGTGGCCACCGCGCTCGCCGTCGCCGTCCAGGCCGGCATCGCCGCCGCCGTCGCCGCGGCCGTCGCCCGCTGGCGCGCCTTCGAGTGAGGACGGCCCCGTGCACTTCCGCGGAAGTGCACACGTCCCGGCCGGGAACGGCCGCCAGGACGGTCCTCCTAGGATCAGCGACGTGCCGGCCGCCGTCCCTGCCGCGAGGGCGAGGCTCGTGGTGCTGCTGTCGGGCACCGGCTCGCTGTGCGCGGCGCTGCTGGACGCCGCCGACGACCCCGGCTACCCGGCGCAGGTGGTCGCCGTCGGCAGCGACCGCGACGCCGCCGGTCTGGCGCACGCCCGCCGCCGCGGCCTGCCGACGTTCACCGTGCGGCTGCGCGACTTCGCCGACCGGGCCGCGTGGGACGCCGCCCTCGCCGACGCCCTGGCCGCCCACCGCCCCGACTGGGTGGTCTCCGCCGGCTTCATGAGGATCGTCGGCCCCGCCGTCCTGGCCCGGTACGAGGGGCGGCTGCTCAACACCCACCCCGCGCTGCTGCCGGCCTTCCCCGGCGCGCACGCCGTCCGCGACGCGCTGTCGGCCGGCGTCGCGGTCACCGGCAGCACCGTGCACCTGGTCGACGCCGGCGTGGACACCGGCCCGGTGCTGGCCCAGCGGGAGGTCGCGGTGCTGCCCGGCGACGACGAGGACCGCCTGCACGAACGGATCAAGACCGTGGAGCGCACGCTCCTGGTGGAGACGGTGGCGCGACTCGTCACCGGGACGGAGGAGCCCCAGTGAGCGAGACCGACGACCGCGTCCCCGTCCGGCGCGCGCTGCTCGGCGTCTACGACAAGACCGGCATCGAGGAGCTCGCCCGCGGCCTGGCCGACGCCGGGGTGGAGCTGGTCAGCACCGGCGCGACCGCGCGGCGGATCGCCGCGGCCGGCGTCCCGGTGACCCCGGTCGAGGAGGTCACCGGCTTCCCCGAGTGCCTCGACGGGCGGGTGAAGACGCTGCACCCGGCGGTGCACGCCGGCATCCTCGCCGACCGGCGCCGGCCCGAGCACGTGCGGCAGCTCGACGAGCTGGGCATCGCGCCGTTCGACCTCGTGGTGGTCAACCTCTACCCGTTCACCGAGACGGTGGCCTCGGGTGCGACGCCCGACGAGTGCGTCGAGCAGATCGACATCGGCGGCCCGGCCATGGTGCGCGCGGCGGCGAAGAACCACCCGTCGGTCGCCGTCGTCGTCGACCCGGCCCGCTACGGCGACGTGCTCGAGGCGGTGGCGACCGGCGGTTTCTCCCTCGCCCAGCGGCAGCGGCTGGCCGCCGCCGCGTTCCGGCACACCGCGGGCTACGACATCGCCGTCGCCTCGTGGATGGGCAACGTGCTCGCCCCGGACGACGACGGCAGCGGCTTCCCCGGCTGGCTGGCCGCGTCGTGGGAGCGGGCCGACGTGCTGCGCTACGGCGAGAACCCGCACCAGCGGGCGGCGCTCTACCGCGGCGGGCAGCCCGGGCTGGCGCACGCCGAGCAGCTGCACGGCAAGCAGATGTCCTACAACAACTACGTCGACACCGACGCCGCCTGGCGGGCCGCGCACGACCACACCGACCCGTGCGTGGCGATCGTCAAGCACGCCAACCCGTGCGGCATCGCCGTCGGCACCGACGTCGCCGCCGCCCACCGCAAGGCGCACGCCTGCGACCCGGTGTCGGCGTTCGGCGGCGTGATCGCGGCCAACCGCGAGGTCGACCTGGCCATGGCCGAGCAGGTCGCCGGCGTGTTCACCGAGGTCGTCGTCGCGCCGTCGTTCACCGCCGACGCCGTCGAGGTGCTGACGGCGAAGAAGAACATCCGGCTGCTGCGACTGCCCGAGGCGCCGCAGCCGCCGGTGGAGACGCGGCCGGTCACCGGCGGGCTGCTCCTGCAGACCACCGACCGCATCGGCGGCGCCGGGGACGACCCCACGACGTGGACCCTGGCCACCGGCGAGCCGCTGGACCCCGCCGGCCTCGACGACCTGGTGTTCGCCTGGCGCAGCGTCCGCGCGGTGAAGAGCAACGCGATCCTGCTGGCCCACGACAAGGCCACCGTGGGCGTCGGCATGGGCCAGGTGAACCGGGTGGACTCCGCCCGGCTCGCCGTCGCGCGGGCGGGGGAGCGGGCCGCCGGGTCGGTGGCCGCCTCCGACGCGTTCTTCCCCTTCGCCGACGGCCTGCAGGTGCTGCTCGACGCCGGGGTGCGGGCGGTGGTGCAGCCGGGCGGGTCGGTGCGCGACGAGGAGGTCGTGGCGGCGGCGCGCGCGGCCGGCGTCCCGCTGTACCTCACCGGCACCCGCCACTTCGCGCATTGAGCGGCCGGCCCCACGTCCGCCCGCCGGAGGCGGGGGAGGAGCTCGTCGACGCCGACCTCGCCCGCGTCGACTGGTGGGGCGCCGAGCTCGACGGCGTCACCTTCACCCGCTGCCGGTTCGACGACGCCGACCTCACCGAGCTGGTCACCCGCCGCTGCGTGTTCGACTCCTGCGTGCTGACCGGCGTGCGGATGAGCGGTTCCCGCCACCGCGGCAGCGCGTTCCTGTCCTGCCGGCTCGACCGCGCCCGGCTCATCGACGTCGTCTGGGACGGCTGCAAGCTCACCGGCTCGCAGTTCCCCGGCGCCACGCTGCGGCCGCTGACCAGCACCGACTCCGACTGGAGCTGGACGTCGCTGCGCGGGGTGGACCTCTCCGGCAGCGACCTGTCCGGTCAGCGGTTCCGCGAGGCCGACCTCACCGACGCCGACCTGCGCGAGTGCGACCTCACCGGCGCCGATCTCGACCGCGCCCGCGTGCAGGGCACGAGGCTGCGCGGCACCGACCTGCGCGGCGCGGCCACCGAGGCCTGGCCGTGGCGGGCGGTCGACCTGACCGGCGTGCGGCTGGACCTGGTGCAGGCGGTGCAGGTCGCCGTCGCCCACGGGGCCCTCGTCGACGGCTGAACCCGGGCACTTCCGCGGAAGTACCCGGGTGGACCGTGCACTTCCGCGGAAGTGCCCGGATCAGCGGTACCGCGGCCCGGTGAGCATCGCCTTGAGGGCACCGAGCAGGCCGAGGACGCCGACGGCGCAGGCGAACCAGAACCCCAGCCGGAACGCCGACGGGTCCCACTCCTCCGACGCCAGCGGCACCAGCACCGCGGCGATCGCGAGCGCGCTGACGGCGAGGGCGAGCACGCCGAGGAAGCGGTGGGTGCGGGCCGGCAGCCACATCAGGATGCCCAGGACGAACAGCACCCCGCCGCCGAGGACCACCGCCAGCGGCTGCCAGAAGCCGGTGTCGACGAGCGTCGCGAACCCGGTGCCGAGGTCGTCGAAGCCGCGGCGCACGAGGTCCCAGCCGATGTCGTTGTCCGCGGTCAGCCAGCGCAGCGCCAGGCTGACGCCGGCGGCGATGCCGGCGAGGATGAGCAGCAGCCCGGCCAGCGAGGCGGGACCGCGGACCGCCACCGGCTTGGTGGTGTAACCCGGCTGCGTGGGCGGGGCCTGCCCCCACCCCGGCGCGCCGTAGCCACCGGGCGCGGCCGCCGAGGCGCCCGCCACCGCGGGGATCCCCGGCGTCGTCTGCTCGCGCCAGTCGTCCGTCCGCCCGACGGGCACGGCGCGGGTGGACGGGTCGCGCTCGGTCATCTGCACTCCAGACGGTCGGCCGTGGGGGCTCCTCGGCCGCAGCGTAGGGCCGGCGGGGTCCCCCGGGCGATGCACCGTCGACAATGCCTCCGGCACACTGTCCGGGTGCCCGCGACGATCCTCGACGGCAAGGCGACGGCAGCCACGATCCGCCAGGAGCTCACCGCCCGGGTCGCGGCCCTGACGGCCGCCGGGCACCCGCCGGGCCTGGGCACGCTGCTGGTCGGCGACGACCCGGGCAGCCGCTGGTACGTCAACGCCAAGCACTCCGACTGCGCCCAGGTCGGCATCGCCAGCATCCAGCGGGAGCTGCCGGCGACCGCCACGCTCGCCGACGTGCTGGCCGTCGTCGAGGAGCTCAACGCCGACCCCGCCTGCACCGGGTACATCGTCCAGCTGCCGCTGCCGCGACAGGTCGACGAGTACGCCGTCCTCGAGGCGATGGACCCCGCCAAGGACGCCGACGGCCTGCACCCGGTCAACCTGGGCCGGCTGGTCCTCAACGTGCCCGGCGCGCTGCCGTGCACGCCGGTCGGCATCGTCGAGCTGCTGCGCCGCTACGACGTCCCGATCGCCGGCGCCGAGGTCGTCGTCGTCGGCCGGGGGATCACCGTCGGCCGCCCGCTGGGGCTGCTGCTGACCCGCCGCAGCGAGAACGCCACGGTGACCCTCTGCCACACCGGCACCCGCGACCTCGCCGGTCACCTGCGCCGCGCCGACGTCGTCGTCGCCGCGGCCGGCGTGCCGGGGCTGGTCACCGCCGACGTCGTCAGGCCCGGCGCCGCGGTGCTCGACGTCGGCGTCAGCCGGGTGGACGGCAAGATCGCCGGTGACGTCGCGAAGGACGTCGTCGACGTGGCCGGGCACGTGGCCCCCAACCCGGGCGGGGTGGGGCCGATGACCCGGGCGATGCTGCTGCAGAACGTGGTGCTGGCCGCCGAGCGGGCCGCCGCGGCGGAGGCCCTCACGGCCTGATGACCCGCCCCCCGCTCTACACCCGCCGGCCCTTCCTCGCCGGCCTGCTGCGCCAGCTGCCGCTGTTCGCGGTGCTGGTGGTGGTCGCGGTGGGCCTCGGGATGGTGGCGCTGGAGCACTGGCGGCGGGGGCTGCTGGTCGTCGGGCTGGCCCTCGTCGGGGGCGGCGTGCTGCGGCTGGTGCTGCCCGTCCGCCGGGTGGGCTTCCTCGCGGTGCGCAGCCGGCCGGTCGACGTCGTCCTCATGGCCGGTGCCGGGGCCGCGGTGGCGGTGCTGAGCATCGTGGTCCCGGACAGCTGAGCACCCGGCCCGCGGGCGCGGGGACCGGGGCGCCGGTCTAGGTTGACGGCCATGGCAGAGCAGCCCAGGAACGGCAAGGTCACCGTCGTCGGTGCCGGCTTCTACGGCTCCACCACCGCCCTGCGACTGGCGGAGTACGACGTCTTCGAGACCGTCGTGCTCACCGACATCGTGGAGGGCAAGCCCGAGGGCATCGCCCTCGACATCAACCAGTCACGTCCCATCGAGGGCTTCGAGACGCGGCTCGTCGGCGTCGGCGGGGGCTCCTACGAGGGCACCGAGGGCTCCGACGTCGTGGTGATCACGGCCGGCCTGCCGCGCAAGCCCGGCATGAGCCGCATGGACCTCATCGAGACCAACGCCAAGATCGTCCGGCAGGTGGCCGAGAACGTCGCGCAGAGCTCCCCGGACGCCGTCGTCATCGTGGTCTCCAACCCGCTCGACGAGATGACCGCCCTCGCGCAGCTCGCCACCGGCTTCCCGAAGGAGCGGGTCATGGGCCAGGCCGGGATGCTCGACACCGCCCGGTTCAGCAACAACGTCGCCGAGGAGCTCGGCGTCCCCGTCTCCTCGGTGCGGACGCTGACCCTCGGCTCGCACGGCGACACGATGGTGCCGGTGCCCTCGCGCTGCACCGTCGACGGCAAGCCGCTGGCCGACGTGCTGGCCGCCGACCGGATCGAGCACCTGGTGCAGCGCACCCGCAACGGCGGGGCCGAGGTCGTGGCCCTGCTCAAGACCGGGTCGGCCTACTACGCCCCGTCGGCGGCCGCGGCGCGCATGGCCCGCGCCGTCATGGAGGACTCCGGCGCGGTCATGCCGGTGTGCGCCTGGGTCGACGGCGAGTACGGCATCTCCGGCGTCTACCTCGGCGTGGAGGCCGAGATCGGGCGCCAGGGTGTGCGCCGGGTCGTCGAGGGGGACCTGACCGAGAGCGAGCTGGCCGGCCTGCGCGAGGCGGCCGAGGCCGTGCGCGCCAAGCAGGCCGACGTCGCCGAGCTGTGAGCGGCGCCGGCCGTCCGACTTCCGGCCCGACGGGCCGGAGCTGCAAGAGAGGGAATGTCTGACGTGAGCAAGATCAAGGTCGAGGGCACCGTCGTCGAGCTCGACGGCGACGAGATGACCCGGATCATCTGGCAGTTCATCAAGGACCAGCTGATCCTGCCGTACCTCGACGTCAACCTGGAGTACTACGACCTGGGCATCGAGCACCGCGACGCCACCGACGACCAGGTCACCGTCGACTCCGCCAACGCGATCAAGAAGCACGGCGTGGGCGTCAAGTGCGCCACCATCACCCCGGACGAGGCGCGGGTCGAGGAGTTCGGCCTCAAGAAGATGTGGCGGTCCCCGAACGGGACGATCCGCAACATCCTCGGCGGCGTCATCTTCCGCGAGCCGATCATCATGCAGAACGTGCCGCGACTGGTGCCGGGCTGGACCAAGCCGATCATCGTCGGCCGTCACGCCTTCGGTGACCAGTACCGCGCCACCGACTTCCGCTTCCCCGGCGAGGGCACCCTGACGGTGACCTTCACGCCGAAGGACGGCTCCGCGCCGATCGAGCACGAGGTCTTCCAGGCGCCGGGTGCCGGCGTCGCGCTGGCGATGTACAACCTCGACGAGTCGATCCGCGACTTCGCCCGGGCCTCGATGAACTACGGCCTGCAGCGCGGCTACCCGGTGTACCTGTCGACGAAGAACACGATCCTCAAGGCCTACGACGGCCGCTTCAAGGACATCTTCGCCGAGGTCTTCGAGGCCGAGTTCAAGGACCGGTTCGAGCAGGCCGGGATCACCTACGAGCACCGGCTCATCGACGACATGGTCGCCGCGTCCCTCAAGTGGGAGGGCGGCTACGTCTGGGCGTGCAAGAACTACGACGGCGACGTCCAGTCCGACACCGTGGCCCAGGGCTTCGGCTCGCTCGGCCTCATGACGTCGGTGCTCATGACCCCCGACGGCCGCACCGTCGAGGCCGAGGCCGCCCACGGCACGGTGACCCGGCACTACCGCCAGCACCAGCAGGGCAAGGAGACCTCGACCAACCCGATCGCGTCGATCTTCGCCTGGACCCGGGGCCTGGCCCACCGCGGCAAGCTCGACGAGACCCCCGAGGTCACCCGGTTCGCCGAGACCCTCGAGAAGGTCTGCATCGACACCGTCGAGGGCGGTCAGATGACCAAGGACCTCGCGCTGCTGATCAGCAAGGACCAGCCGTGGCTGACCACCCAGGACTTCCTGGCGGCCATCGACACCAACCTGCAGAAGGCCATGGCCTGACGCTCCGTCCCACGGCGGCCCCCTCACCCTCGCGGTGAGGGGGCCGCCGCGCGTCCGGGGGTGGCCGACGTCGCGCCGCAACTGCGGGGAAGTCGTCGTCCAAGGCGGCGTCCCAACGACGTGTTCCCCGCAGTTGCGAGGCCTGTGGACAGCACTGACGCCTCACCGTCGGCTCGCGGCAGGCTCACCCGGTGCCTCGCCCCCCGCGCCCCGACGTCCTCCGCGGCCGGGTGTTCCGCTCCCGCGATGTCGTCGCCGCCGGCCTGCTGACCCCCGCTGGTCTCCGCAGCAGCGCCTGGCGCCGGCTCTACCGCGGGGTCTACGCCGATGCCGACCTGCCGGACGGTCCCGACCTGCGCATCAGCGGTGCCCGTCTGCTCGTCCCCCCGGCGGCGGTGTTCAGCGGCCGGACGGCGGCCCACCTGCACGGCGCTCCCGAGCTCGTGGACGTGTCGATGCCGGTGGAGGTGTCGGTCCCCGCCGGGGTGCGGTTCGGACCGGTGGCCGGGCTGCGGGTCCGCCGGACGGTGCTCCCGCCCGCCGACGTCGTCCAGGTGCGCCGCGGGCCGTGCACCACCGGGACGCGGACGGCACTCGACATCGCCCGGACGGAGTCGCTCGGGGACGCTGTGGCGGCTCTCGACGTCCTGCTCGCCCGCGGTGTGGTCGACCGTGCCGGGCTGCGCCGGTCGCTGGAGGCGGCGCCGTCACCGCGAGGGACGCGACGGGCTCGGCGGGCTGTGGAGCTGGCCGACCCGCGCGCCGAGTCCCAGCCGGAGTCCCGGGTGCGGGTGCTGCTCGCACTCGCCGGACTGGTCGCCGAGCCGCAGTACACCGTCCGGGACAGGAGCGGCGCCTTCCTCGCACGGGTCGACCTCGCCTTCCCCGAGCACCGGCTGGCCGTGGAGTACGACGGCGCCTGGCACGGGGAGCGCGGTCAGCTCACGCGGGACCGGCGGCGGCTCACCAGGCTCGCCGCCGCCGGCTGGCGGGTGGTGTTCGTGACCGCTGCCGACCTGCGCGATCCGGACGCGGTCGTCGCCCGCGTCGTCGAGGCACTCGGGCGGTGAGCGGTCAGGCGCCGAAGAGCTGGGTCCACCACGGGCCGCCGGGACCGTCCGCGACACCCACGCCGAGCGTGGACAGCGAGCAGTTCAGGATGTTCGCCCGGTGCCCGGGGCTGTTCATCCAGGCGTCCATGACGGCGGCGGGGTCGGGCTGGCCGTAGGCGATGTTCTCCGCCCGCGCGTAGGTGATCCCGGCCGCCTCGGCCCGGTCGAAGGGGGAGAGCCCCTCGGGCGTGGTGTGCGAGAAGTAGCCGCGGTCGCGCATGTCGGCGCTGTGCGCCCGGGCCACCCCAGCCAGCGCCCCGTCGGCGGTCACGGCCCCACATCCGGCCGCCGCACGGGCCTGGTTCACCAGCTCCAGCACCGCGGCCTCCGTCCCCGACGCGGCCGGGGCAGAAGCGGAGCGGGCGGCGGACGGCGCCTGGGTGGTGGTCTGCGCGGACGACGGCGACCCCGCGGCCGACGACCCGGCCGACGACGCCGCGGCGGACGAGGGCCCACCGGACGACGACCCCGCGGACGACGACCCCGCGGAGGACGGGCTGCCCGCGGACGACTCCGCCGTGGAGGAGCCGCCCGCGGTGGACGAGCCCGCGGTGGACGAGCCCGCGGTGGACGAGCCCGCCGCGGACGAGCCCGCCGCGGACGAGCCCGCCGCGGACGAGCCCGCCGCGGACGAGCCGCCAGTCGCCGAGCTCTCGGTGGCCGAGCTCTCCGTCGCGGCGTCCTCCGTCGCGGCGTCCTCCGTCGTGGCGCCGGCGGCCGGGGACCCCTCCGGCGACGGCGCACCCGGCGCCGTCCCGTCGGCCGGAGCCTGCGGTGACGCACCGGTCGAGGGCCCGCTCCCGGTGGTCTCCGGGGCACCGGGCACCACCGGCTCACCGTCGACGCCCATCGTCACCACGCCGGTGCGCGGACCGGCCTCACCGGCCGCCGACGTCACCCCGGACTCGGCGGTCGACAGCGCACCCCGGCCGGCCGCCATCAGCGGGACGGCGAGCACGATGCCCCCGACGACCGCGGCGACCAGCAGGACCGGCAGCACCCGGCGGCCGAGCAGGACCCGCAGCAGGGGTGGCAGCGCCCGTCGCCGGGCGGCGGAACGGGCGGACGGCGGCGGGGAAGACCGGCGATGGCGCACGGGGGAGTTACCTCACGAAGTCGACATGTCGCTATCTGTGACTTCGGCGAGAGTAGCCGTAGCCCAGGGCCACCCGACAGGGTGACGTGGCGGAGGTCACACCCGTCCCTCCCGTGTCACCCGGCGACGGCTCCGGGCGCGTCGCCGGGGAGCATGGGCACGCCCGCCCACCCGAGACGCGAGGAGCCCCGCGGTGAGCGACGTCTGGTTCAACGTCGTGATGGTCGTCGTCTTCGTCCTGGTCGGCGGCTTCTTCGCCGGCGCCGAGATCGCCCTGGTCTCCCTGCGGGAGTCGCAGGTGCGCGCGCTGGCCGAGGCCGGCCGCCGCGGCCGGGCGGTGCAGCGGCTGCTCAGCGACCCCAACCGGTTCCTCTCCGCCGTCCAGGTCGGCGTCACGCTGGCGGGCTTCTTCTCCGCGGCGTTCGGCGCCAGCACGCTGTCCCAGCCGCTGGCGGAGTGGCTGACGGGGCTGGGCGTGCGCGCCGGGCTGGCCGACCCGCTCGCCTTCGTGGTGGTCACGATCCTCATCAGCTACCTGTCGCTGGTGGTGGGGGAGCTGACCCCCAAGCGGCTGGCGCTGCAGCGCGCCGAGGGCTTCGCGCTGCTGGTGGCCCGGCCGCTGAACACCATCGCGCGGCTGTCGCGCCCGGTCATCTGGCTGCTGTCGGCGTCGACCAACGTCCTCGTGCGGCTGCTCGGCGGCGACCCGAAGGCCAGTGGCGAGGCGATCAGCCAGGAGGAGCTGCGCGACCTCGTCGCTGCCCACGAGTCGCTCACCAGCGACGAGCGCAAGCTCATCGACGAGGTCTTCCGCGCCGGCGACCGGGAGGTCCGCGAGGTGATGACCCCGCGCACCGAGGTCGAGTTCCTCGACGCCTCGACCACGGTGAGCCGCGCCGCCCGGCAGGTCGCCGAGTCCGGCTGGTCGCGCTACCCGGTCACCGGCCGGGACCAGGACGACGTCGTCGGGTTCGTGCACGTGCGCGACCTGCTGCTGCCCTCCCACCCCGCCGGCCGGGCGGCGACCGTGGGCGACCTGGCCCGCGAGGTCAAGCGGCTGCCGGGGACCGCGGGCGTGCTCACCGCCCTGTCGGAGATGCGCCGGGAGAACCAGCACCTCGCCATCGTCGTCGACGAGTACGGCGGCACCGACGGCATCGTCAGCCTCGAGGACCTCATCGAGGAGGTCATCGGCGAGATCTACGACGAGTACGACGACGAGGTCGCACCCGAGGGGGAGGAGCGGACCGACGGCCCGCACGAGGTCGACGGACTGCTCAACCTCGAGGACTTCGCCGAGGCCACCGGGCTGCGGCTGCCCGAGGGGCCCTACGAGACGGTCGCCGGGTTCGTGCTCGCCGAGCTCGGCCGGATCCCCGAGGTCGGCGCGACCGTGGCGGCCGAGGGCCGCACGCTGACCGTCACCGAGCTCGACGGACGGCGGATCGCGCGCCTGTCGGTCAGCCGCGCCCCCGACGCCGCCCCGGCCGGCGACGTCGAGGCATAGGAAGCGATCCCCCCGTCCGCGGCCCCGCGAACGGGGGGATCGCTTCCTATGCCTCGTTGCGGGCCTGCGCGACCTCCCAGGCGTCGCGCACGATGCCGGTCAGGTCGGGGTGGCGCGGCGTCCAGCCCAGGTCGGCGCGGATGCGGTCGCTGGAGGCCACCAGCTGCGCCGGGTCACCGGCCCGCCGCGCCCCGACCTCCACCGGCACGGGGTGCCCGGTGACCTCGCGGACGGCGTCGACCACCTGCTGCACCGAGAAGCCGGTGCCGTTGCCCAGGTTGTAGACCCGGTGCTCCCCCGGCTCCGGCGCGGTCAGCGCCAGCAGGTGCGCGTCGGCGAGGTCGGAGACGTGGATGTAGTCGCGGATGCAGGTGCCGTCGGGCGTCGGGTAGTCCTCGCCGTAGATCGTCATCGACTCGCGCCGGCCGGCCGCCACCTGCAGCGCGATCGGGATGAGGTGGGTCTCGGTGGTGTGCCGCTCACCCAGGCCGTACGCGGCGCCGGCCACGTTGAAGTACCGCAGGCTGACCGCGGCGAAGTCGTACGCGGTGGCGTAGGAGGTGAGCATCGCGTCGACGGCGAGCTTCGTGGCGCCGTAGGTGTTGGTCGGCCGGGTGGGCGCGTCCTCGGGGATCGGCACCCGGTCGGGCTCGCCGTAGGTGGCCGCGGTGGAGGAGAACACGATCCGCCGGCAGTCGACCGCCCGCATCGCCTCCAGCAGCGCCAGCGACCCGCCGACGTTGTGCTCCCAGTAGATCTCCGGCCGCACCTGCGACTCGCCGACCAGGCTCTTCGCCGCGAAGTGCAGCACCGCCTCGGGGCGCACGTCGGCCAGCACCGGGGCGGAGTCCTGCAGGGTCGCCTGCACGAACCGGGCGCCCTCGGGGACGGCGTCGGCGTGCCCGGTGGACAGGTCGTCGAGCACCGTGACCTCGTGGCCGCCCGCGAGGAGGGCGGCGGTGACTACGCTGCCGATGTAGCCGGCCCCACCGGCGACGAGAACGCGCATGGGGCCACCCTAGGAGCCCGCGCCCGGGAGCACCGGGCGCGCCGGAGGACTGACCCGTGGTGAGTGCACGTCCGGCCGTCCAGGCACTGCCGGCCTACAAGCCGGGACGCAACCCCGCCGACCTGGCGCGGGAGCTCGGTGTCGACCGTGCCGTCAAGCTGGCCAGCAACGAGGTCCCGTTCCCGCCGCTGCCCGCCGTCGTCCAGGCCCTCGCGACGACGGCGGCCGAGACCCACCGCTACCCCGACAACGGCGCCGCGGTGCTCACCGCCGCGCTGTCGGAGCACTACGGCGTCGACCCCGCCCAGGTCGTCCCCGGCTGCGGGGCGGTGATGCTCTGCCAGCAGCTGGCCCAGTCGTTCAACGACCCCGGGACGGCGATCGCCTTCGCCTGGCGCTCGTTCGAGATGTACCCGCTGCTCGCCCAGGTGGCCGGGGCGCGCAGCACCCGGGTGCCGCTGGTGCCCTCGCGGCCCGGCGGCTCCGCCGACACCCACGACCTCGACGGCCTGGCCGCCGCGGTCGACGAGGACACCCGGCTGCTGTTCGTGTGCAACCCGAACAACCCCACCGGGACGGCGGTGCGCCGCGCGGCGCTCGAGCGCCTCCTCGACCGGGTGCCGGAGTCGGTGCTGGTCGTGCTCGACGAGGCCTACCGCGAGTTCGTCACCGACCCCGACGTCCCCGACGGGCTGGAGCTGATGCGCGGCCGGCCGAACGTGGCCGTGCTGCGGACCTTCTCCAAGGCGTGGGGCCTGGCCGGCCTGCGGGTCGGCTACCTCGTCGCCGAGGACCCCGCCGTCGCCGACGCCGTCCGCCGCACCCACGTGCCCTTCAGCGTCTCCACGATGGCGCAGGCGGCCGCCGTCGCGGCGCTGCAGAGCCGCGACGAGGTCGCCCGCCGGGTGGCCGCCGTCGTCGCCGAGCGCGACCGGCTGACCGCCGCGCTGCGCGACCGTGGGCTGGAGGTCCCCGACAGCCAGGCCAACTTCGTGTGGCTGCCGCTGGGGGAGCCGACCGCCGGGGTGGCCCGCGCGCTGGAGGGCCGCGGGGTCATCACCCGGCCCTTCGCCGGCGAGGGCCTGCGGGTCACCGTCGGCACGCCCGAGGAGGACGACGTGTTCCTCGCCGCGCTCGACGAGGTCCTGCCCGGCGTGTCCGCCCCGGCCGGCGACGACGTGCGCAGCGGCGCGCCGGTCGGCTGAGCCGCGGCTGGTTTGATGGCCGTCGTGCCGCAGCACCTCACGTCCCCGCCCCGGGTCCTCTCCGGCATCCAGCCGACAGCGGGCTCCTTCCACCTCGGCAACTACCTCGGCGCGCTGCGGCAGTGGGTCGCGCTGCAGGACACCGCCGAGGCGTTCTACTGCGTCGTCGACCTGCACGCGATCACCATGGACTGGGACCCCGAGGAGCTGCGGCGCAACAGCCTGGTCTCGGCCGCCCAGCTGCTGGCCCTCGGCGTCGACCCGCAGCGCAGCACGCTGTTCGTGCAGAGCCACGTCCCCGAGCACGTGCAGCTGTCGTGGGTGCTCGAGTGCGTGGCCCGCTTCGGCGAGGCCAGCCGGATGACGCAGTTCAAGGACAAGAGCCAGCGCGAGGGCACGGCCGGCTCCTCGGTCGGGCTGTTCACCTACCCGGTCCTGCAGGCCGCCGACATCCTCGTCTACCAGGCCGACGAGGTCCCGGTGGGCGAGGACCAGCGCCAGCACCTCGAGCTCACCCGCGACCTCGCCACCCGCTTCAACGGCCGCTTCGGCCAGACGTTCACCGTGCCCGCCGCGCGCATCCCGCAGGGTGCGGCGAAGATCCTCGACCTGCAGTCGCCGGAGAAGAAGATGAGCAAGAGCCTGCCGCCGGCCGGCTGCGTCTTCCTGCTGGACGACCCGAAGGTGACGGCGAAGAAGATCCGCTCGGCGGTCACCGACACCGGCCGCGAGGTGGTCGCCGACCCGGTGGCCAAGCCCGGGGTCACCAACCTGCTGGCCATCCACAGTGCGCTGTCGGGCACCCCGGTCGCCGAGCTGGAGGAGCACTTCGCCGGCCGCGGCTACGGCGACCTGAAGAAGGAGCTCGCCGAGGTCGTCACCGACTTCGTCGTCCCGGTGCGCGCCCGCACCCAGGAGCTGCTCGACGACCGCGCCGAGCTCGAGCGGCTGCTCGCCGCCGGAGCGGCCCGCGCCCGGGAGGTCGCCGCGCAGACGGTGCGCACCGTCTACGGCAAGGTCGGCTTCCTGCCACCGGCGGGAGCGGTGTCGTGAACGACGACACCTTCGTCCCGCGCAGCCGGACGGTGCCGCCGCGGTCGGCCGTCGTCGGCGTGCTGGTGCCCGTCCCCGAGCCGTGGGGGCAGCTGCTGGTCGACTGGCGGACGAAGGTCGGCGACGCCCAGGCCACGATGGTGCCGCCGCACGTGACGCTGCTGCCGCCCACCGAGGTGTCCTGGACCGACCGCCCGGCGATCAGCGAGCACCTGGCGCGGGTGGCCGCCGCCCACCCGCCGTTCGACATGCACCTGTCGGGCACCGGCACGTTCACCCCGGTCAGCGACGTCGTCTTCGTCGCCGTCGCCAAGGGCATCGGCAACTGCGAGCTGCTGGCCTCCGACGTGCGCAGCGGGCCGCTGGCCCGGACCCTGTCCTTCCCCTACCACCCGCACGTCACCGTGGCCCACGACGTCCCGCAGGACATGCTCGACCTCGCCTACTCCGGCCTGGCCGACCTCTACGCCGAGTTCCGCGTCGGCTCGTTCACCGAGTTCGAGCAGACGGAGGCCGGCACCTGGACCGTCGCCCGCGAGTACCCGCTCACCGGCCGGCCCTACCGCTCCTGACCCTGCGGCCGGCGGGGCCGCGGCGCAGACTGGGCCCGGTGGGTGCAGCCAGGGACGACCGGTCGGGGCCGGGCGCACCCGCGCGCGTCGCCGAGACCGCCCGCGGGGTGTGGGGCCAGGTCACCCGCCTCGGTCCCGGCGCCACCGCCCGGGTGGACCGGCTGCGCCGGCGGGCACCCTGGTTCGACCACCTGGCCCGCGCCGGCGGCCGCTACACCCGCACCCAGGGCGACCTCATGGCCGCCGGCGTCACCTACTTCGTCTTCCTCGGCCTGTTCCCGGTGCTGCTGCTGGTCGCCTCGGTCATCGCGCTGGTCCTGTCCGGCGACGCCCTGCTGCAGCAGGAGCTCTACGACGCCATCCGCGAGGCGTTCCCCGGCCCGACCGGCGAGCAGATCGTCGAGGAGCTGCGCCAGGCGGTGGGCGCGGCGGGCATCACCGGCCTGATCGGCGCCGTGGGCGTCGTCTACGCCGGGCTGCGCGCCATGGACAAGCTGCGCATCGGCATGGAGCAGATCTGGAAGGGCCGTGCCGACGAGCCGGAGTTCTGGCGCGACAACCTGCAGGACCTGGTGGCCCTGGTGCTGCTCGGGGCGGTGGGCCTGGTCAGCCTCACGCTCACCGGCGTCGGCACCCGCGCCACGGCCTGGTTCCTGGACCTGCTGGGCCTCGAGGGCGTCCCCGGCCTCGGGGTGCTCACCAGCGTGCTGGGCCTGGCGCTGGCCCTCCTCACCGACGTGCTGGTCTTCCTCTGGCTGCTCCGGGTGGTCCCCTCGACCTCCTCGCCGCTGCGGCGGCTGCTGCCCGGCGCGCTCTTCGGTGCCGCCGGTCTCGAGGTGCTCAAGCTCGCCGGCACGCTCTACCTGTCGCTGATCGGCGGCAGCGTCACCGCCTCGGCGTTCGGCGGCGCGGTCGGCATCCTCGTGTGGATCAACCTGGTGGTCCGCTTCGCGTTCTTCACCGCTGCCTGGACCGCGACCCTGCCGTCCCTCGCCCCGGCGGCCCCCGCCGACCCGGCCGGTCCGGCACCCGTGCCGGCGGGGTCGGGCGCACCGCCCGCCGCACGCCGATGACCGTGGCGGCGACCACCGCGACGGCGGCCGCGCCCAGCGCCAGGGCGCCCAGGGCCGGCGGGCCGTCGTCGGCCACCGGCGCAGGCGCGGGGGCCCCGGCGGCCACCGCGGCCGGCGCGGTCGGCGTCGGGTCCGCCGTCGGCTCGGGGGCCGCGACGTCGGCCGCGGAGTCCACCAGCCGGCCGACGCCGCCCAGCGACGGCGGGACGGCGAAGCCCCAGTCGAGCAGCCGGGCGGCCTGGTCGGCCGCCCGCAGCGGCCGGCTCTCGGTGCCCATGACGCTGACCACCAGCCGCCGGCCGTCGCGCTCGGCGGCGGTGACGAAGGTGTGCCGGGCGGCGTCGGTGAAGCCGGTCTTGCCGCCCAGCCCGCCCGGGTAGTCCGCCAGCGGGTTCTCGTTCTGGATCTGGTAGCCGGTCGAGCGGCCCTCGACGCCGGGCATCTCCGCGACCGGGGTGGTGAGGAGCGCCGCGGTGGCCGGGTCGGCGACCAGCGCGCGGAAGAACAGCGCGAGGTCGTAGGGCGAGGAGGACTGCCCGGCGACGTCGAGCCCCGACGGCGTGCCCGCCACCGTGTCGAAGGCCCCCATCTCCAGCGCGCGGGCGTTCATCGCCGCCACCGTCGTCCCGGCGCCGCCGGCCGCGCGGGCCAGCGCGTTGGCCGCGTCGTTGCCCGACTGCATCACCAGCGCCTGGAACAGCAGCCACACCGGGTAGCGGCCACCGGCCACCATCCCGACCCGGCTGCCCTCCACCGCCTCGTCCTCGACGGTCCCCTCGACGACCAGCGCCGGGTCCAGCCGGTGGAACAGCGTCAGCACCGTCAGCGCCTTGAGCGTGCTCGCCGGGTAGTAGCGGCCGTGCGGGTCGCGGGCGGCCAGCACGTCGCCGGTGCCGGCGTCGGCCACCAGCCAGCCCGCGGCGGCGAGTCCGTCGGGCAGCGGCGGAGCACCGTCGACGACGACCGTGCCGCGGGTGTCGAGGCCCTCGCCGCCCACGGTGACCCCACCGGGGCCGTGGCCCTGGGGCGGGCCGCCGGGCAGCGGTGCGGTGGGGGTCGGGGCGGCCGGGTCGACCGTGGGCCGTGCCTCGGACACCGGCGCCTCGGACACCGGTGCGTCGGAGGCCGGCGCGGCCGCCGCCGGCGCCGTCCCGGTGCCCAGCCCGACGGCCAGCACCGCCGCGCCCAGCAGCGCCCGCACGGGGCGCCGCGCTCCCCCCAACCGCGCCACGGGACGACGCTAGCGGCGACGGCGGCGCGTGCCGAGACCCGTCGCGCCGGACGGGCCGGCGCGGCCCGCCCACCGGCCGCTTCGCAACGATCCCATCTCGGTCCGCCGTCCGGAGGGCGGTGCGGGCGGGGAGCGCGGTTAGCGTGCCCAGTCGACGCGTCCGGCGTCCCCGGCCGGGCCGGGGCTCCCGGGCGTGACCGACCCGGATCCACGGGAGCTCCCCTCCGTCTCTGTGGAGCTCCCCCCAGGAAGGAGTGCCTCTTGCGCGGAGCGCGGAAGACGAAGGTGGCGGCGCTGCTGCTCGCCGGCAGCATGGCCCTGGCCGCCTGCGCCAGCGACGAGCCCAGCAGCGGCAGTGGCGGCAGTGGCGACGGCGGGGGCGGTGGCGGCAGCGACGAGCTGCGCATCGGCCTGGCCTTCGACACCGGTGGCCGCGGTGACCGGTCGTTCAACGACGCGGCGGTCGCCGGTGTCGAGGCCGCCATCGAGGAGCACGGCGGCGAGTTCCAGGACCTCAGCCCGAACGCCGACGCCTCCAACCGCGCCGACCTGCTGACCCAGCTGGCCGACGAGGGCTACAACCCGATCATCGCCGTCGGCTTCGCCTACGGCGAGGTCATCGGCGACGTCGTCGAGCAGTACCCGGACACGACGTTCGCCATCGTCGACTCCTCCGCCGAGGAGGTCGGCGCCGACAACCTCACCGGCCTGCTGTTCAGCGAGGAGCAGGGCTCCTTCCTGGCCGGCGTCGCCGCGGCGACCAAGTCCGAGACCGGCCACATCGGCTTCGTCGGCGGCGTCGAGACCCCGCTGATCCAGAAGTTCGAGGCCGGCTACGTGGCCGGTGCCCAGGCGGTCAACCCGCAGATCATCATCGACCGGCAGTACATCTCGCCGGCCGGTGACTTCTCCGGCTTCAACGCCCCCGACCGCGGCCTGCTGGTCGCCCAGGGCATGTACGAGGCCGGCGCCGACATCGTCTACCACGCGGCGGGCGGCTCGGGTCTGGGCGTCTTCCAGGCGGCCGCGGCAGCCGGCAAGCGCGCCATCGGCGTCGACTCCGACCAGTACAACACCGTCGACGACCCGGCCCTGCAGGCGGTCATCCTGACCTCGATGCTCAAGCGGGTCGACAACGCCGTCTCGGCCTTCATCGACTCCTACGTCGACGGCAGCGTCGAGGGCGGCAGCGACATCGTCTACGACCTGGCGGCCGAGGGTGTGGGCCTGTCCACCTCGGGCGGCTTCATCGACGACATCCAGGACACGATCGACGACTACCGGCAGCAGATCATCGACGGCGAGATCGAGGTCCCGACGACCCCGTGACGCCGGCCGGCCTGCGGGCCGGCTGACCGGGACGCACGACGGCGGGCCCGGGGGAGCGCAGGCACCCCCGGGCCCGCCGTCGTCCCGTCCCCCTCCCGCCGGTCACCGGGCCGGGCGCGAGGGGGACCCCTGCCCGGCGCCGGCACCGGGGAGGATGCTGTGCGGACGTCCGCCGGGGCCCGCGCCCCGGCGGACCGACGTCAGCAGTCGCCGGGGACGCGGTCGATCCCGCGCCGCCGGTGCAGCAGAGTGGACGCGAGCCCGCGCACCCGCGGGACGCAGCGACGCAGGAAGGGCCCACCATGGCCACAGCAGGCACCCCGGCGGGCACGCCGGCCGGCCTGAGCAAGGGCGCCCCCGGCGGCGGCGAGGGGACGGCGGCGCCGCTGGCCGTCGAGCTGCGCGGCATCACCAAGCGCTTCCCCGGCGTGGTCGCCAACAAGGACATCGAGCTGCGCGTCCGGCGCGGCGAGGTGCACGCCATCGTGGGCGAGAACGGCGCCGGCAAGTCGACGCTGATGAAGACCCTCTACGGCATGCACCGCCCCGACGAGGGGCAGATCCTGCTGCACGGGCGCGAGGTGCACCTCCGCAGCCCGGCGGACGCGATCGCCGCCGGGATCGGCATGGTCCACCAGCACTTCATGCTGGCCGACTACTTCACCGTCCTGGAGAACGTCGTCCTGGGCAGCGAGCCGACGAAGGGTGGCCGGCTCGACCGCGCCGAGGCCCGCCGCCGCATCCGCGAGATCTCCGACGCCTACGCCCTGGGCCTCGACCCCGACGTCCTGGTGGAGGACCTCGGCGTCGGCGACCGGCAGCGCGTGGAGATCGCCAAGGTCCTCTACCGCGGCGCCACCACGCTGATCCTCGACGAGCCGACCGCGGTCCTGGTGCCGCAGGAGGTCGACGAGCTGTTCGGCAACCTCGCCGAGCTCAAGCGCGAGGGCCTGACGGTCATCTTCATCTCGCACAAGCTCGACGAGGTGCGGAAGGTGGCCGACTCGATCACCGTCATCCGCCGCGGCACCACCGTCGGCACCGCCGACCCGAAGACGACGACGGCCCGCCAGCTCGCCGAGATGATGGTCGGCACCGAGCTGCCCTCGCCGGAGACCCGCACTTCCACGGTCCGCGAGACCCCGGTGCTGCAGCTGCGCGACGTCACCGTCGCCTCACCCACCGGCCGCCCGCCGGTCGACGACGTCACGCTGACCGTCCGCGAGGGCGAGGTCGTGGGCATCGCCGGCGTCGAGGGCAACGGCCAGGCCGAGCTCGTCGACGCCGTCATGGGCCTGCGCTCCCTGGCCACCGGCACCGTGCTGCTCGGTGGCGACGACATCACCGCCTGGAGCACCCGGGCCCGCCGCGAGGCCGGCCTCGGCTTCATCCCCGAGGACCGCCACCGTCAGGGCATGCTGCTCGACGCGCCGCTGTGGGAGAACCGGATCCTGGGCCACCAGACCCGCCCGCCGGCGGTGAAGGGCCCGTTCATCGACCGGCGCGGCGCGCGCAGCGACACCGCCCGGATCATGCAGGAGTACGACGTCCGCGCGCCCGGCCCCGACACGCTGGCCGTCGCGCTGTCCGGCGGCAACCAGCAGAAGCTCATCGTCGGCCGCGAGATGAGCGCCCGGCCGCGGCTGCTGCTGGCCGCCCACCCGACCCGCGGCGTCGACGTCGGCGCCCAGGGTGCGATCTGGCGCCTGCTCGAGGAGGCGCGTGCGGAGGGGATGGGGATCCTGCTGATCTCGGCCGACCTCGACGAGCTCATCGGCCTGTCGGACACGCTGCACGTGATGCTGCGCGGCCGGCTGGTCGCCACCCTGGACCCGAGGTCGGTGACCCCCGAGGAGCTCGGCGGGTACATGACCGGGGCCCGGACGACGGCGGGTGCGGCGTGAACGTCCTCCGGAGGATCGGGCTGGCGCTGTTCGCCCCCGTCCTGGCCATCGTCGTCGCGGTCGTCATCTCCTCGGCCGTCATGGCCGCGCTGCAGGTCAACCCGATCCGGGTGTTCGAGGTGATGTTCGACTTCGGCGAGACGCCCTCGCAGCAGACCACCGCGATCGTGGTGATCCTCAACCGCGCGGTGCCGCTGTTCCTCGCCGGCCTCGCCGTCTCCATCGCCTTCCGCATGGGGCTGTTCAACATCGGCGTCGAGGGCCAGTACCGGCTGGCCACCGTGCTCGCCGCCGGCGTAGGGGCCGCGGTCGCGCTGCCGGGGCCGCTGCACGTGCTGCTCATCGTGCTCGTGGCGATGGCCGTGGCCGCGCTGTGGGCCGGGATCGTCGCGGTGCTCAAGGTGACCCGCGGCGTCAGCGAGGTCATCAGCTCGATCATGCTCAACGTCATCGCGCTGGGCATCGCGTCCTACCTGCTCACCGGCCCGCTGCGGGGCAGCCCCGAGGGCGCCTCGATCATCTCCACCGCGGAGATCCCCGAGTCGGGGTGGATGCCCAGCCTCAACGGCGTCTTCGGCGCCCTGGGACTGGCCACCCCGCCGCGGCAGCTCTACGGCTTCCTGCTGGTGGCCGTCGTCGTCGGCGTGCTGATCGCGGTGCTGCTCAACCGCACCCGCTTCGGCTTCGACCTGCGGGCGGCCGGCCTGTCGCCGTCGGCGGCCAGCGCCAGCGGCGTCGACTCCCGGGCCATGGTCGTGAAGACCATGCTGCTGTCGGGTGCGGTCGCCGGGCTCATCGGCATGCCCGACCTGCTCGGCTCCACCCACGCCTACACCACCGACTTCACCTCCGGGCTGGGCTTCCTCGGCATCGCCGTGGCGCTGCTCGGCCGCAACAAGCCGGTCGGGATCGCGCTCGGCGCCCTGCTGTTCGCCTTCCTCGACCGGTCCCTGGTCCCGCTGCAGATCCAGGACTTCCCGGCGTCGGTGGTCACGATCATCCAGGGCACGATCGTGCTCGCCGTGGTGATCGCCAACGAGATCGCCCGGCGGGTGGCCCTCCGCTCCGCCGAGCGCGGGTCGGCCGTCCCCGCGATCGTCGCCGGCGACGGCAGCACGGGCCCGGGCCAGGCCGCCTCGGGTGCGGCCTCCACCGGCGGCGCCGCCGACGGCGGGGAGGGCACCGGTGCCGGCGTCAGCCGGACGGCCGGAGCCGGGCAGCGTTCCGACGAGCGGCAGGAGACCGGGGCATGAACGCACCCCACGAGAGCGCTCCGCCGGCGCTCCACGCTTCCGCGGGGACCCCGGCATGAGCACCGTCACGACCCCCTCCGGGACCCGGCCCAGCCGCGGCCCGCTGACCGACCTGTTCACCGGCGGCGGGCGGTCCCGCCGCGTGCTGTGGCTGCTGCTCGGCGTCGTGCTGCTGGTCTCGATCGTGCGCGTCATCAGCGGCGAGCAGCAGCTGACCAGCTCCTCGACGATGGCCGCGGCGCTGCTGCTGGCCGTGCCGATCGGGCTGGCGGCGCTCGGCGGCCTGTTCTCCGAGCGCGCCGGCGTGGTCAACATCGGCCTCGACGGGATGATGACCCTCGGCACCTGGGGTGCCGGGTTCGCCGGCTACCAGTGGGGCTGGGGCGCCGCCGTCGTCGGCGGGCTGCTCTTCGGCGCCCTCGGCGGGCTGCTGCACGCGGTGGCCACGGTGACCTTCGGCGTCGACCACGTCGTCTCCGGCGTGGCGATCAACATCCTCGCCGCGGGGCTGGTGCGGTTCCTCTCCGAGCTGCTCTACAGCGACAACCCGGCCGGCGGTGGGGTCACCCAGTCGCCCCCGGTCGACGGCACACCGCCGACGTTCTCGGTCCCGGTGCTCTCCTCCGGCCCGGACCTGCTCGGGTCGCTGGAGCGGCAGGGCTGGTTCCTCGTCAGCGACGTCGCCGGCATTCTGCGCGGGTTCACCAACGGCATCGGCCTGCTCACGCTCATCGCGGTGCTGCTGGTCCCGGCGAGCTACCTGCTGCTGTGGCGCACCGCCTTCGGGCTGCGGCTGCGCTCCTGCGGCGAGAACCCGGCCGCCGCCGACTCCCTCGGCGTCCCGGTCTACCGGCTCAAGTACGTCGCGGTGCTCATCTCCGGCGCGCTGGCCGGCCTGGGCGGGGTGTTCCTCGTCTTCATCGCCGGCATCTACCGGGAGGGCCAGGTCAACGGCCGCGGGTTCATCGGCCTCGCGGCGCTGATCTTCGGCAACTGGCGGCCGGGCGGGCTGGCCGCGGGCGCCGGGCTGTTCGGCTTCACCGACGCGCTGCAGCTGCGCAGCCGTGCCGCCGTCGTGGCGCTGTTCCTGCTGGTCGCGATCCTGCTCGCGGTCCTCGCCGTGGTGCAGGCGATGCGCGGCCGGCTGCTGGTGGCCGGCATCGCCGGCGTCGTCGCCGCGGCCGCGCTGGTCGGCTTCCTCACCGTCGACGCCCTGCCGCCGGGCATCGTCTCGTTCACGCCGCACCTGACCACGCTGCTGGTCCTGTCGCTGGCGTCCCAACGGCTGCGGATGCCCAAGGCCGACGGACTGGTCTACCGAAGAGGAGAGAACTAGATGGCGGACGTCGACTGGGACGCGCTGCGCGGCGCGGCCCGGGAGGCCATGACGCACGCCTACGCGCCCTACTCGCGGTTCCCCGTGGGCGTGGCCGGGCTGGTCGACGACGGCCGGGTGGTCACCGGCTGCAACGTCGAGAACGCCAGCTACGGGCTGGGCCTGTGCGCCGAGTGCGGGATGGTCAGCGACCTCGCCCGCACCGGCGGCGGCCGGCTGGTCGCGGTGGCCTGCGTCGGCGGGGACGGGCAGCCGCTGATGCCCTGCGGGCGCTGCCGGCAGCTGCTCTGGGAGCACGGGGGAGCCGACATGCTCATCGAGACCGTGTCGCTGGGCATCGTGCCCATGCGCGAGGTGCTGCCCGACGCGTTCGGCCCCGAGGACCTGGTCGCCGCCGCCGGGCGGGGGCAGGGCTGATGGCCGCCTTCGACGCGATCGACGTGCTGCGGGCCAAGCGCGACGGCGACCGGCTCACGCCCGAGCAGATCCGCTGGGTGATCGGCGCCTACACCGACGGCACCGTCCCCGACGAGCAGATGAGCGCGCTGCTCATGGCGGTGTTCTTCCGCGGCATGGACGGCGACGAGCTCGCCGTCTGGACACAGGCGATGATCGACTCCGGCGAGCGCAAGGACCTGTCGTCGCTGGGCCGGCCCACCGCCGACAAGCACTCGACCGGCGGGGTCGGTGACAAGACCACCCTCCCGCTGGCGCCGCTGGTCGCCGCGTGCGGCGTGGCGGTGCCGCAGCTGTCCGGCCGCGGGCTGGGGCACACCGGCGGCACGCTGGACAAGCTCGAGTCGATCCCCGGCTGGCGTGCCGACGTGCACGAGGAGGCCTACCTGCGCCAGCTGGCGGAGGTGGGCGCGGTCATCTGCGCGGCCGGGCACGACCTCGCGCCGGCCGACAAGAAGCTCTACGCGCTGCGCGACGTCACCGCGACGGTCGAGTCGATCCCGCTGATCGCCAGCTCGATCATGAGCAAGAAGATCGCCGAGGGCGCCGACGCGCTGGTGCTCGACGTCAAGACCGGGTCGGGCGCGTTCATGAAGGACCCGGAGTCCTCCCGCGAGCTGGCCCGCACGATGGTCGGGCTGGGGGAGGCGGCGGGGGTCACCACGGTGGCCCTGGTGACGGCGATGGACCGGCCGCTGGGCCGCGCCGCCGGCAACGCCGTCGAGGTGGCCGAGTCGGTGGAGGTGCTCGCCGGCGGCGGCCCGGTCGACGTCGTCGAGCTGACCCTCGCGCTGGCCCGGGAGATGCTCACCGGTGCCGGGCGTCCCGACGTCGACCCCGCCGACGCGCTGCGCGACGGCCGCGCGATGGACGTGTGGCGGCGGATGATCACCGCGCAGGGCGGCGACCCCGACGCCCCGCTGCCGCAGCCGGCCGAGAAGCACGTGGTGACCGCCCCGGCCACCGGCACGCTCACCCGGCTCGACGCCTACGCCCTCGGCGTCGCCGCCTGGCGGCTGGGTGCCGGCCGGGCGCGCAAGGAGGACGCGGTGTCGGCCGCGGCCGGCGTCACGTGGACGGCGGCCGTGGGGGAGCAGGTCACCGAGGGGCAGCCCCTGCTGGAGCTGCACACCGACGACCCCGCCCGCATCCCGCGGGCGCTGGAGGCGCTCGAGGGCGCCGTCGGCGTCGACACCGGCGACGAGCCGCTGCCGCTGCTGCTGGACCGCATCTCGGCGTAGCGGCCCCTGTGTGCACTTCCGCGGAAGTGCACACAGGGGCGGCCAGCGCCGTCTCGCCACGGAGGAGGAGACTGGACCCCCGTGACGAGCACGTCCGCGCACGTCGTGGCCGACGACCGGCCGCACCCCGGTGACCCGCTCGACCCGGACGCCGCGATCTCCGTCCGCGGGCTGGTGAAGCGCTACGGCGACCGGGCCGCCGTCGACGGCCTGGACCTCGACATCCGGCGCGGGGAGATCTTCGCGCTGCTGGGCCCCAACGGCGCCGGCAAGACCACCACCGTCGAGATCCTCGAGGGCTACCGCGCGCGCGACGCCGGCGAGGTGCGGGTGCTCGGCGTCGACCCGGCGCGCGGCGGGCGACGGTGGCGGGCCGACCTCGGCATCGTGCTGCAGTCCGGCGGCGGGGACAGCCAGCTGTCGGTGCGCGAGCAGCTGCAGGCCCGCGCGTCCTACTACGCCGACCCGCGCGACCCCGCCGAGGTGCTCGAGCTCGTCGGGCTCACCGCGCAGGCCGACGCCCGCGGCCGCACCCTCTCCGGCGGCCAGCGGCGCCGCTTCGACGTCGCGCTGGGCATCGTCGGCCGGCCGCGGCTGCTGTTCCTCGACGAGCCGACCACCGGCTTCGACCCGGAGGCGCGGCGGCAGTTCTGGGCGATGGTGCGCTCGCTGCGCGACCTGGGCACCACGATGCTGCTCACCACGCACTACCTCGACGAGGCCGAGACCCTCGCCGACCGGGTCGGGGTGCTCGCCCAGGGCCGGCTGGCGGAGGTCGCCGTCCCCGCGGCCCTGGGCGGCCGCGGCACCGCGCCGGCGGTGGTCAGCTGGACCGAGGACGGCGTCCGGCGCACCGCCGAGACCACCACGCCGACCGCCTTCGTGCAGGACCTCGCCGCCCGCTTCCCCGGCGAGGTGCCCGACCTCGCGGTCGGCCGGCCGACCCTGGAGGACGTGTACTTGAGGATGATCGGGAGGGGCGAGTGACGGCGGCACCGCCACGGAGCGCGCTGCCCTCGCCGGGCCGGGTGTACCGCACCCGCGCCGGTGTCGAGCTCAAGGAGTTCTTCCGGCAGCGGGAGTCGGTGGTCTTCACCCTCGTCTTCCCCGTCGTCCTGCTGCTCGCCCTGGGCGCGGTGCTCGACTACGACCTCGGCTCGGGCGTGGACTTCCCGCAGTACTTCATGGCCGGGGTCATCACCGCCGGGGTGGTGGGCTCGAGCCTGCAGAACATGGCGATCCACATCGCCGCCGAGCGCTCCGACGGGACGCTGAAGAGCCTCGCCGGCACGCCGATGCCCAAGAGCGCCTACTTCGTGGGCAAGGTCGTCCAGGTCCTCGCGGTGACCGCGGCGACGGTCGCCCTGCTGCTGCTGGTGGGCGTGGCCGTGTACGGCATCGACCTGCCCTCGGGCGCGGACTGGGTCACCTTCGCGTGGGTGACGGTGCTCGGCGCGGCCGCCTGCACGCTGCTCGGCATCGCGGTGTCCTCGCTCGCCCGCAACGGCCGGTCGGCGTCGGCCACGGTCACCCCGATCGCGCTGGTCCTGGAGTTCGTGTCCGGGGTGTTCCTGCCCTTCGAGCAGGTCCCCGGCTGGCTGCAGGACGTCGCGTCGCTCTTCCCGGTGAAGTGGCTGGCCCAGGGGCTGCGCTCGGTGTTCCTGCCCGACGCCCTCGCCGCCTCCGAGCCGTCGGGGTCCTGGGAGCTCGGCCGCGTGGCGCTGGTCCTCGGCGCCTGGTGCGTGGCCGGGCTGGTGCTGTGCGTCCTGACCTTCCGCTGGCAGGACCGCGGCACGAGATAGCGTCTCCCGGTGCCCGCACCGCTCGACGCCGACGCCGTCCGCCGCGCCCCGAAGGTCCTCCTCCACGACCACCTCGACGGCGGGCTGCGGCCCCGGACGGTGCTCGAGCTCGCCGAGGAGAGCGGCTACCGCGACCTGCCCGCCGGCGACGCCGAGGCGCTGGGCACCTGGTTCCGGCAGGCCGCCGACTCCGGCTCGCTGGTGCGCTACCTGGAGACGTTCACGCACACCGTGGGCGTGATGCAGCGGCCCGAGGCGGTGCGCCGGGTGGCCCGCGAGTGCGCCCTCGACCTCGCCGCCGACGGCGTCGTGCACGCCGAGGTCCGCATGGCGCCGGAGCTGCTCACCGCGGGCGGCACCCCGATCGAGGAGGCGGTCGAGGCCATCCTCGACGGCTTCGCGGCGGGCAGCGCCGAGGCCGCCGCGGCGGGCACCCCGATCTCGGTCGGCACGCTGCTGTGCGCCATGCGGCAGGCCGACCGGTGGGAGGAGGTCGCGGGCCTGGTGGTCCGGTACCGCGATGCCGGCGTCGTCGGCTTCGACCTGGCCGGCCCCGAGATCGGCTTCCCGCCCGACCGGATCCCCGCGGCGATCGCGCTGCTGGACCGCGCCGGTGCCCACCGGACGATCCACGCCGGGGAGGCGGCCGGGATCGACAGCATCCGCGCCGCGCTCGACGGCGCCTCCGCCGAACGGCTCGGCCACGGCGTCCGCATCGCCGACGAGGTGCCGATGGAGGGGCCGCTGGGTCCGCTGGCGCGGCGGGTGCTCGACGAGCAGGTGCCGCTGGAGGTCGCGCCGTCGTCGAACGTGCAGACCGGCGCCTACCCGTCGATCGCCGCACACCCCGTCGGCCGGCTGCACCGGCTCGGCTTCGCCGTCACGGTCAACACCGACAACCGGCTGATGAGCGGGGTGTCGGTCACCAGCGAGCTGGCCGACGTCGCCGCCGCGCACGGCTGGGGCTGGGACGACGTGCAGACGGTCACCGAGCGGGCGCTGGCCGCGGCCTTCCTCGACGAGGCCGAGCGCGCCCGGCTGCTCGACGACGTCGTCCGTCCGGGGTTCGCCGCGCTGCGCGGGTGAGCACCGCCACCGCCTGCTCGCGGAACGGGCGGGGGACCGGCGCTGTTACCGTGGGTGTGCCGGCAGTCGCCGGACATCCTCCCGGACGGTCCGTCCGGGCATGAGCGCATCCGTGCAGATCCGCCGCGTCGACGACGCCCGCGATCGCCAGTGAGGACGCCAGGCCCCGTTGCCGGGGTGGCGCCCGCGCACGCCACGGGACGCGCCCGAGCAGTATCGGAGTCCCACACCCGCATGTCCTCGTTCGACCTCGTCGACGCCGTCGACACCCAGAACGACTCCCCGAACCACCCCCAGACCACCCCCGAGCCGACCACCCCCGGCTTCGCCAGGCTCGGCCTGCCCCAGCCGCTGGTGACGGCGCTGGAGCGGCGCGGCATCCACGCGCCGTTCGCCATCCAGGCCACCGTCCTGCCCGACGCCCTCGCCGGCCGCGACGTGCTCGGCAAGGCCGCCACCGGCTCGGGCAAGACCCTCGCCTTCGGCCTGCCGCTGCTCGCCCGCCTGGGCCTCACCGCCCGCCGCGGCCCGCGCGCACCGCGGGCGCTGGTCCTGGTGCCCACCCGCGAGCTCGCCCAGCAGGTCTCCGACGCGCTGGCGCCGCTCGGCCAGGCCATCGGCGTCCAGTTCGCCACCGTCTACGGCGGCGCCTCGATGGGCCGCCAGATCTCCCAGCTGCGCCGCGGCGTCGACGTCGTCGTCGCCACCCCCGGCCGGCTGCAGGACCTCATCGCGCAGGGCGAGGCCACCCTCGCCGACGTCGAGGTCAGCGTCATCGACGAGGCCGACTTCATGTCCGACCTCGGCTTCCTGCCGGTCGTGCAGGAGCTGCTCGACCAGACCCGACCCGACGCCCAGCGGCTGCTGTTCTCCGCGACGCTCGACGGCGAGGTCGACGCGCTGGTCCGCCGCTACCTGACCGACCCGGCCCGGCACGAGGTCAAGCGCCCCGGCGACGACGCCCCGCCCGCCGAGCACCTGGCCTACAGCGTCGCCTTCCGCGACAAGGTGCCGGTGACCCAGGAGCTGGCCGCGCGACCGGGCCGCACGATCGTCTTCGCGCGCACCCAGCTCGGCGTCGACCGGCTCACCGAGAACCTGCGGGCCGCCGGCGTCAAGGCCGAGGCCATCCACGGCGGCCTGCCGCAGTCGGCCCGCCGCCGGGCGCTGGAGGAGTTCACCGACGCCCGCAGCCCGGTCCTGGTGGCCACCGACGTCGCCGCCCGCGGCATCCACGTCGACGACGTCTCGCTGGTGCTGCACTACGACCCGCCGGCCGACCACAAGACCTACCTGCACCGCTCGGGCCGCACCGCCCGCGCCGGTGCCGCCGGTGTGGTGGTCTCCCTGCTGCTGCCCGACCAGGTGGGCCAGGCCAAGCGGCGCTTCCGCCAGGCGAAGGTCGACCCGCAGGTCAGCCGTGTCCGGCCGGGCGACGCCCCGATCGCCGAGCTCGTCGCCAGCGGCGTGCCGGTGGAGCCGAAGGAGCGGCCGGCCCGCGAGCCGCGGCGCCCGCACGGCGGCCCCGGTGGCCGGCGTCCGCGCCGCGACGGCGACCGCCCGCGCCGGTCCTACGGCGAGGGGAGCCGGCGCGAGGGTGGCCGTCGCGAGGGTGACCGCCCGCGCCGTCCCGCCGGTGACCGCGACCGCTTCCGCGGCCCCGGCGAGCGCGGTGTCCGCGCCGACCGTCCGGCCGCCGCGCGCGACTGAGCAAGGGCCTCCTGGCCCCCCACCCCTCGCTCCGCTCGGGTCGGGACCCTGCCAGGAGGCCGTTCCAGCACCTCACCAGCGGCCGGTCCCGGTTCCCGGGGCCGGCCGCTGTGCTGTCCGGTGCACGGTCGTGCCCTGCACACGGGTGTGTGCAGAGCACGAGCCCGCGGTGGAGGTGGTCCGGCGGACGCTCGTGCTCTGCCCCCGGTGCGGGGGCAGAGCACGAAGGCAGGGGCCCCCGGGTGGTCCCGCGGAGGCTCGTGCTCTGCCCCCAGGAGCGGGGCAGAGCACGACTGCGCGCAGGACGAGGTGCCGCCGCCCGCGGGCTCCGGACCCGGCCGTCAGTCCCGGAAGACGAGAGCGCTGCTGACCTGGGTGACGACCTCGTCCCACGCGGTGCGCAGCGGTCCGGCGTCCTCCGCGCGCAGCGGCGTGCCCGGCTCCCGCTCGCCGATCGCGACGGCACGGCCCAGCGGCGCGGACGGCGCGAGCAGCTCCTCGACGCGGGACAGGCCGGCGTACTCGGCGACGTCGCGGACCCCCTCCACCGGCTGGGCGAGGACGCCGTGGTCGACCAGTCCGGCCGCGCCGCCGGACACCTCGGCGAGGACCTCGGCGAGCTCGGTCAGGTCGTAGCGGTCCTGCTCGGCGGGCAGGGGCAGCGTGTCGGTGTCGGCGACCTCGGGCCACGACGCGATCTCGGTGAGATCGTGCTCCTCGTCGCCGGCGACGAACCGGGCGAGGTCGGCGGGGGTGTCGAACAGCCAGATCTCGCCGTCGCGGCCGAGGAAGCGGGCGACGTCCTCCACGTAGCAGCGCAGCGTCACCCCGGCGCCGTCGGGGACCACCAGCTCCACCGGCAGGATCCCGACGGCCTCCCAGAACTCCGCCGCCGCGGCCACCGCCGCCGGCGTCGCGGTGATCCGGCTCCCGCCGCGGATGGTGCTCACCCCCGCGGTCGCCGCCTCCGCCGGCGCGGCCGCCGTCGACCCGGCCGCGGGCCGGTCGCCCGGGCCGTCGGAGCCCGGCGCCACGGTCCTCCGCGAGCCGGCCGCGCCGACCGTGGTGGCCCCCGCCGGCCCGACGTCCCCGGTGTCCTCCGCGGTGTCGTCCTCGTCGTCGAGGTCCTCGTCGTCCAGGTCGTCGTCGTCGGCGGCGGAGGGGTAGGCGTCGAGCGTGGTGGTGCCGGCGCCGGTCCAGTCCAGGTGGCCCGACAGCTCCTCGAGGACGTCCTCCCACAGGTCGTCGAGCGCCCCGCCGACGCCGCCCCACGCGTCCTCGCCCGAGCGGCCGACGAACGCCTCCACGCCCAGCCCCAGCGAGCCGATCTCCGGTCGCGCGACCAGCTCGGCCAGCGCGGGGAACTCGGTCTCGTCGTCGTCGAGGTCGGCGTCGTCGGTGTCCGCGTCGTCGGTGTGGGTGTCGGGCTCGGTGCGCTCGTCGAGGACCCGGGAGCCCACCGCCGGGGTGTCCTCGTCGGCGCCGCCGGTGTCGAGGCACTCGGCCAGCCGGGAGACGATGTCGACCGTGGCGGCCAGCTCCTCCACAGCCCACCGGTCGGGGTTCTCGGCGGCGATGTCGTAGACGCCGTCGAGGTCGTAGCGGTGGTCGTCGTCGGGCGTCAGGTCGGCCGCGCCCAGCCCCGCCACCACCGGCCAGACCGGGTGGTCGGCGAGGTCGTGGTCGGTGGCCGTGCGGCAGAACGCGGCCAGCGCGGCCGGGGTGGGGAACAGGTGCACCGTGGCGGTGTCCCCCTCGGAGGTGCCGAGGAAGGCCTGCCACTCCTCGCCGTCCTCCTCCCACGGAGGCGCCCACAGGGTGTAGCCGGTGCGGTCGTCGAGGATGAGCGCGATGGGGACGATGCTGGGCCTGGCCACGGAGCCCATCCTGCCCGGCGCCGGCCGCGCCCGCGCCCGTGGGTTCAGGCTCCGGTTCAGGCAGCGACGGGCTCGGCCCGATCGACGTGGTGGCCGGTGAGCCAGGCGTCGGGCGGCGTGCTGCGGCGGGCGAGGTGGCGCGCGAACAGCGGCATCGCGACCCGGTCGCGCACGAAGCGGCCGACCGGCCCGGGCGCCTTGGCGCTCCCCGTGCGCCGGCCGCGGCGCACCACGGCCTCGACCCGGCGACGGCGCAGCTACGCGTAGGCGGCGCACGCGTCCTCGGCCCGGGGGAGGTCGCGCAGGCAGCGGGCCAGCGTGACGGCGTCCTCGAAGGCCATCGACGCGCCCTGCCCGGACGCCGGCGAGGCCGCGTGCACGGCGTCCCCGACGAGCACCATCCCGTCGCGGTGCCAGGTGGGCACCCGCGGCAGGTCGTAGGTGGGCCAGCCGGCGAAGAGGTCGCGCAGGCGCTGCCGCCACGCCTCCGGGTCGTCCGCGGCGACGTCGTCCCGCGTGGGCTCGTCGCGGCTCGGCGGGTTGGTGAACCACCAGACGTCGCCGTCCGGGGGCGCGGCGGCGTCGAGCCCGGGAGACCGGCCTCGCGCCGGCCTCGGTCACCGCGCTGCTCGACCGGCTCGAGCGCAAGGGGGCCGCCCGCCGGGTGCCGCACCCGACGGACGGCCGGCGCGCCCTCGTGGAGATCGACCCGGGCCACCTGCAGCGTCAGTACGCGGTCTTCGCCGACCTCGTCCACCGGCTGGAGGAGCTCAACGCCGAGTTCACGGACGACGAGCTGGCCACCGTGCTGCGCTGGCTGCGCGGTGCGGCCGCCCGTCAGCTCGAGGCGACGCACCGGCTGACCGACGACGCGGCGTCCTGACTCTCGGGCCGGGGAGCCTCAGAGCCCGATCGGGTGCCACACCGTCTTGGTCTCGAGGAACCGCGTCATCCGGGACGTGCCCGGGTCGGCGGTCCAGTCCGGCTCCTCGGCCGGCGGTCGCAGCACCCGCTTGATGCTGCCCGCGGCCAGCCGCTCGAGCTCCAGCGCCCGGCCGGCCGGCGCGCCGGTCAGGTCGACGGCGTCGACGTCGTCGTGCTCGGCCAGCCAGGGGCCGATCTCGCCCGCGTCGCCGGTGAGCAGGTTGACCACGCCGCCGGGGAGGTCGCTGGTGGCCAGCACCTCGCCCAGCGTCACCGCCGGCAGCGGCCGCCGGTGGGAGGTCACGACGACGGCGGTGTTGCCGCCGGCGAGGACCGGCGCGAGCACGCTGACCAGGCCCAGCAACGAGGACCGCTGCGGGGCCAGCACCGCGACGACGCCGGTGGGCTCGGGCAGCGAGAAGTCGAAGAACGGCCCGGCGACCGGGTTGGCGCTGCCGAGGACCGCGGCGAGCTTGTCGGTCCACCCGGCGTACCAGACCCAGCGGTCGATGGCGGCGTCGACGACGGCCCGCGCCCGCCCGGAGGACAGCCCCTCCCCGGCGGCGACCTCCTCGCAGAACTGCGCGTGCCGGCCCTCCATCACCTCGGCCACCCGGTAGAGCACCTGGCCGCGGTTGTAGGCGGTGGCCCGTGACCACCTGCCGAACGCGGCCCGCGCGGCGACGACGGCGTCGCGGGCGTCCTTGCGGGAGGCCCACGCGGCGTTGGCGAGGAACGCGCCCCGGGAGTCGGTGACCTCGTAGGTGCGGCCGGACTCCGAGCGGGGGAAGGCCCCGTTCACGTACAGCTTGTAGGTCTTGCGGACCGCCAGACGGTCGCTCACCGGGAGCTCTCCTTCAGGTACGCGGCCAGCCCGTGGCGGCCGCCCTCGCGGCCGTAGCCGGACTGCTTGTAGCCGCCGAAGGGCGACGTCGGGTCGAACTGGTTGAACGTGTTGGCCCACACCACGCCGGCCCGCAGCCGGTCGGCGATCGCGAGGATCCGCGAGCCCTTCTCGGTCCAGATGCCGGCCGAGAGGCCGTAGGTGGTGTTGTTGGCCTTGGCGACCGCCTCGTCCGGGGTGCGGAAGGTGAGCACCGACAGGACGGGGCCGAACACCTCGTCGCGGGCGATCCGGTGGGCGGGGGAGACCTCGGTGAACACCGTCGGCGGGAACCAGAAGCCGCGGTCGGGCAGGTCGCACGCCGGCTGCCAGCGGTGCGCGCCCTCGGCCTCGCCGATCTCCGACAGCTCCCGGATGCGCGCGAGCTGCTCGGCGGAGTTGATCGCGCCGATGTCGGTGTTCTTGTCCAGCGGGTCGCCCACCCGCAGCGTGCCGATCCGCCGCTGCAGCGAGGCGATGACCTCGTCGTGGACCGACTCCTGCACCAGCAGCCGGGAGCCGGCGCAGCAGACGTGCCCCTGGTTGAAGAAGATGCCCCGCACGATGCCCTCGACGGCCTGGTCGATGGGGGCGTCGTCGAAGACGATGTTGGCCGCCTTGCCGCCGAGCTCGAGGGTCAGCGTCTTGCGGGTGCCGGCCACGGCGCGGGCGATCGAGCGGCCCACCTCGGTGGAGCCGGTGAACGCGACCTTGTCGACGTCGTCGTGCTCGACGACGGCCCGGCCGGTCTCGCCGGCGCCGGTGACGATGTTGACCACCCCGGGCGGCAGGTCGGCCTGGCGGCACACCTCGGCGAACAGCAGCGCGCTCAGCGGGGTGGTCTCGGCCGGCTTGAGGACGACGGTGTTGCCGGTGGCCAGGGCGGGGGCGACCTTCCACGCCAGCATCAGCAGCGGGAAGTTCCACGGGATGACCTGGCCGGCCACGCCGTGCGGGCGCGGGTCGGGGCCCAGCCCCGCGTGGGCGAGCTTGTCGGCCCAGCCCGCGTGGTAGAAGAAGTGGGCCGCGGCCAGCGGGACGTCGACGTCGCGGGACTCCCGGATCGGCTTGCCGTTGTCCAGCGACTCCAGCACCGCGAACTCGCGGGCCCGCTCCTGCAGGATGCGGGCGATCCGGAACAGGTACTTGCCGCGGTCGGCCGGGCGCATCGGCCCCCACACCCGGGTGTACGCGCGGCGGGCGGCCCGCACGGCGCGGTCGACGTCGGCCTCGGTGCCCACCGCGATCTCGCTGAGCACCTCCTCGGTGGCCGGGTTGACCGTCTTCATCGGCTCGCCGGAGCCGTCGACGAACTCGCCGTCGATGAACAGGCCGTAGGACGGCGCGACGTCGACGATCGACCGCGACTCGGGGGCGGGGGCGTACTCGAACAGGCTGGTCATCAGTCCACCGATACGTGGTCGGGGCCGGAGTAGTGGCCGGTGCGCAGCTTCTGCCGCTGCTGGAGCAGGTCGTTGAGGAGGCTGGAGGCGCCGAGGCGGAACCAGTCGGGGGACAGCCAGTCGGCACCGACGGTCTCGTTGACCAGCACCAGGTGCTTGACGGCGTCCTTGGTGGTGCGGATCCCGCCGGCGGGCTTGACGCCGACCTGCGTGCCGGTGGCGGCGCGGAAGTCGCGGACCGCCTCCAGCATCACCAGGCAGACCGGCAGCGTGGCCGCCGGGGAGATCTTGCCCGTGGAGGTCTTGATGAAGTCCGCCCCGGCGAGCATCGCCAGCCACGAGGCACGGCGGGCGTTGTCGTAGGTGACCAGCTCGCCGGTCTCGAGGATGACCTTGAGGTGGGCGTCCCCGCACGCCTCCTTCACCGCGACGATCTCCTCGAACACCTCGAGGTAGCGGCCGGACAGGAACGCGCCCCGGTCGATGACCATGTCGATCTCGTCGGCGCCGTTGCCCACGGCGTCGCGGACGTCGGCGAGCTTGACCGCCCGGCTGGCCCGGCCGCTGGGGAAGGCGGTGGCGACGGCGGCGACGTGGATGCCGGTGCCCGCCAGCGCCTCCCGCGCGACGCCGGCGAGGTCGCCGTAGACGCAGACGGCGGCGACCGCCGGGCAGGAGGGGTCGTCGGGGTCGGGACGGCGGGCCTTGGCGGCCAGCGAGCGCACCTTGCCGGGGGTGTCGGCGCCCTCGAGCGTGGTCAGGTCGACCATCGCGATCGCGGTGTCGATCGCCCACGCCTTGGCGGTGGTCTTGATCGAGCGGGTGCCCAGGGTGGCGGCGCGCTGCTCGGCCCCCACCTGGTCGACACCGGGCAGGCCGTGCAGGAAGGCGCGGAGGGCGGCGTCCGAGCGGGTCACGTCGTCGAACGGCGCCGCGGGCCCCGGGCCGGGCCGGGTCCCGGCCGCCAGCGTCCCGGGGTCGAGCACGTGGGTCATGCCGCCATTCTCCCTGTCCCGCCACCCGGTCCGGGAGCGCGGTCGCTCCGAGGGGGTGCCCGCTTCCCGGCCGGGGCCCCGGAGCCGACCGATACGGTGGCGCCCGTGCAGCTGACCGTCGTCGACCACCCGCTCGCCCGCGCCCGACTGTCGCGGATGCGCGACGAGCGGACCGACAACGCCGCGTTCCGTGCGGCGCTGCGCGAGCTGACGCAGATGCTGGTCTACGAGGCCACCCGCGACCTGCAGCTGGCCGAGGAGGAGATCACCACCCCGGTCACCACGACGACGGGCTACCGGCTGGCCGCGCCGCCGCTGATCGTGCCGGTGCTGCGGGCGGGCCTGGGCATGGCCGACACCGCGCACGGGATGCTGCCGGAGTCGCAGATGGGCTTCGTCGGCCTGGCGCGCAACGAGGTGACCTTCCGGCCCGAGGCCTACATGGCCTCGCTGCCGGAGTCGCTGGTCGGCCGGCACGTGTTCGTCCTCGACCCGATGCTGGCCACCGGCGGGTCGCTGGTCGCCTGCTGCACGCTGCTCACCGACCGCGGCGCCACGGAGATCACGGTGCTGTGCGCGCTGGCCGCCCCGGCCGGGCTGCAGCGGCTGGAGGACAGCGGGCTGCCGCTGCGGGTGTTCACCGCCAGCGTCGACGAGGGGCTCAACGACAAGGCCTACATCGTCCCCGGCCTCGGCGACGCCGGCGACCGCCAGTTCGGCGCCGTCTGACCGTGCGCTTCGGGGTCCTGGGCACCGGTCACTGGGCCCGCACCGTGCACGCCGCGGCGATCGCCGCCCACCCCACCGCCGAGCTCGTCGGCGTCTGGGGGCGCGACGCGGCGAAGGCCGCCGAGGTCGGCGCGCAGTTCGACGTCCCCGGCACCGACGACCTCGCCGCGCTGCTGGCGCGGGTCGACGCGGTCGCCGTCGCCGTGCCGCCGGACGTGCAGGTGTCCCTCGCCGAGCAGGCCGCGGCCGCCGGGCGGCACCTGCTGCTGGAGAAGCCGATCGGCCTGTCGACCGCCGACGCCGACCGGGTGGTGACGGCGGTGCAGGCGGCCGGGGTCGCCTCGGTGGTGTTCTTCACCTTCCGCTTCCAGGCCGCGACGACGACGTGGCTGGCGCAGGCCGCCCGCACCCGGCTGGCCGGCGGCGCGGCGTCGTGGCTGTCCGCGCTGGCCGGGAGCCCGTTCGACTCCGCCTGGCGCCGGCAGCACGGCGCCCTGTGGGACATCGGGCCGCACGCGCTGTCGCTGCTGGTGCCGGCGCTGGGGCCGGTGGTGTCGGTGCAGGCCGGGGCGGGCGCCGGGGACACCGTGCACCTGGTCCTGCAGCACGCCACCCCGGGCGTGGCCTCGACGGTCACCCTGTCGCACACCGTGGCCCCGCTGGCGACCGGCATCGAGTTCTCGGTGCACGGCGACGCCGGCCGGCTGGTGCTGCTGCCCGACACCGAGAGCGCGGTGGAGTCGCTGTCGGCGGCGGTCGACGAGCTGGGCGCCGCGGCCCTCACCGGCGGCACCCACCCGTGCGACGTCGGGTTCGGCCGTGAGGTGGTCCGCGTCCTCGAGACGGCCTCGCGCGCCCTGGCCTCCGGCTGCCGGGAGTCCGTGCCGGCCTGACGTCGCAGGTCGGACTGCAGTCGCCCGCAAGGGCAGGGCAAGTGCCCGCCGACAGAGTCGCTCCCGACGACATCCAGCGCCCCTCGACCGGGGCCGGACAGGGAGCAACGGACATGAGCGAGTACTCGTACCCCGGCCACGGCGGCACCCGGACGCCGGACGCCGGCAGCTGGTACGTCCGCCGCGGGCGGATCGACCGGCGCACCTACTGGCTGCACTACGCGCTGCCGCTGTGGGCGGCGAGCGTCGCGGCGATCTGGGCCGACGTCGCCCTCGGGACCGCCTGGTACAGCGGGTCCTACGGCTACGACGGCTACTACTCCTACAGCGCCGAGGCCAGCTTCTCCGGCGGCCCGATCACGCTGCTGGTGTCGCTGCTGCTGTTCGCGCCCTCGATCAGCGCCGCGGTCACCCGGCTGCACGACACCGGCCGGTCGGGCTGGTTCCTGCTCTGGGGCCTGGTGCCCATCGCCGGCCCGATCGTGCTGTTCGTCGTCGTGGGCTGCCTGGCCGGCGACCCCGGCCGCAACCGGTACGACGGCGCCGTCCGGCCGACCCGGCGGGAGCCGCAGCTCGCGACCTGGTGAACCCGGTTGACCCGGCGGCCAGTCTGGGGAGGTGCGGTTGACCTTCCCCCGGCTGGCCGACCGGCGTCCGGTGGAGACGACGGTCGAGCGCGACGACGGCGTGGTGTTCGCCATGCGCGGGGCCGGCGGCGGTCCCGCGCTGCCGCACGACCTGGTGCACGCCCTGGTGGAGGCGGAGCTCCGGGTGCCCGACGGGATCTGGGGCTGCGTGGCCGACGGCGTCGTCTGGACCAGCATGCGGCACGTCAGCGGCCGGCAGCCCCCGCACGCGGCGCAGCGGTCGGCGGCCCTGAAGCGGGAGCGGGCGGCGGCGATCCAGCGGGCCGAGGGGCTGGCCGACCTGGTCGCCCGCGCGTCCCGCGGCGCCGAGGTGCTGCCCGGCGAGGCCGAGCGCACGGGGCTCCCGGCCGACCGGCTGGCCGGCGCCGCGGCCGTGCTGGCCGAGGCCGGACGGCGCTGGCGGGAGCTGCCGGTGGGGGAGACCTGGACGCTGGAGTGGCGGGTGCCGCGGACGGCACCGCCGCGCCGGGAGCGCACTCGCGGTCGCTGACGCGCGCGGACACGCCGGGGTGAGCGGCCACGACCGCACGGTCGGCGGTCAGCAGCCGAGCGCCGCGGCGAGCTCCTCGAACGAGGCGACCGACAGGTCGGCGTCCGGGTCGGAGGCCGGCGGCACGGGGTCCCCGCCGAACTCGGCGGGCCGGTGCACGTAGGCCGTCGCCAGCCCCCGGGCCCGCGCGGCGGCGAGGTCGTCGGTGTGCGCGGCGACCAGGCACACCCGCGACGGCGGCAGGGCGAGCAGCCGCGGCGCGGAGTCGTAGACCTCCGGGTCGGGCTTGTAGTGGCCGGCGACCTCGGCGCCGAGCACCAGGTCCCACGGCAGCCCGCCCCGCCGCGCCAGGTCGACCAGCAGCCGCACCCCGCCGTTGGACAGCGGCGCGAGGAGGAACCGCCGCCGCAGCCGGGTCAGCCCGGGCACCGCGTCGGGCCACGGGTCGAGCCGGTGCCAGGCGAGCACCAGCTCGTCGGCGACGTCGTCGGGCACCCCGCCGACGCCGACCGCCGCCAGCGCCGCGGGCAGCGACTCGCGGTGCAGCGCGTCGAGCGGGACGAACGGCCGCTCGCCGCCGCGCACCCGCTGCATCGACGGCTGGTAGCGCGCCCGCCAGGCGTCGGCGAAGGCCGCGGCGTCGACGCCGGGCCCCAGCAGCCGGGCCGCCTCGCGGGCCACGCCGGCGCGCCAGTCGACGACGGTGCCGAAGACGTCGAAGACCAGCGCGCCGGCGTCCACCGCTACAGCCCCAGCGCGTGCGCCATCTCGCCGCGCAGCTGGTCGAGCTCGTCCTCGCCCCGGCCCCGCGCGGCGATCACACCGGCGTCGTCGTGCACCGGGACGACGGTCTCCAGGTACGCCTTGAGCTTCGGCTCGGTGCCGCTGGGCCGCACCACCACCCGGATGCCGTCGCCGAGCAGCCGGACGGCGTCGACCGGCGGGTCCTCGTGCAGCAGGTCGGCGGCGGTGACCTCGCGGCCCAGCAGCCGCCGCGGCGGGTCGGCCCGCAGCCGGGCCATGGCGTCGCTGATCAGCGAGAGGTCCTCGACCCGCGCCGACAGCTGACCGGTGGCGAACAGCCCGTGCTCAATCGCGAGCTCGTCGAGCCGGTCGACGAGCGTGCGCCCGGTGGCCTTGAGCTCGGCGGTGAGCAGCGCGACGGCGAGGGCGGCGGAGATGCCGTCCTTGTCGCGGGCGACGCCGGGGGTCACCGCGTAGCCCAGCGCCTCCTCGTAGCCGAACACCAGCGGCGCCGAGTCGGTGCCGGCGCGGATGATCCACTTGAACCCGGTCGGGGTCTCGGCGAACCGCACGCCGTGGGCCTGGGCCAGCGCGTGCAGCAGCGAGCCGCTGACCAGCGAGGCCGCGTAGGTACCGCGCACGCCGCGGCGCAGCAGCCAGTCGCCGAGCAGCGCGCCGACCTCGTCGCCGGTGAGCTGCCGGCCGTCGCAGACCACCGAGCAGCGGTCGGCGTCGGGGTCCTCGGCGATGGCGACGTCGGCGCCGGTGCGCTCGGCCAGCGCGAGCAGCAGGTCGACCGCGCCGGGCTCCTCCGGGTTGGGGAAGGTGACCGTCGGGAACGCCGGGTCGGGCGCGTCCTGCTCGGGCACGCTGGCCGGCGCGGTGAACCCGGCGGCGGTGAACACCGCCCGGGTCGTCGCCGCGCCCACGCCGTGCATCGCGGTGTAGGCCACGGTGACCGCGGCGCGGTCGGCGGCCGGCACCCGGTCGGGCTGCAGCGCCGCGACGACGGCGGCCACGTAGCCGGTCTCGACGTCGTCGCCGAGGGTGGTCCACTCGTCGGACAGCGGCACGTCGCACGCCGGGCCGACGGCGGCGATGGCGGCCTCGATCTCGCGGTCGGCCGGCGGCACCAGCTGGGCGCCGTCGGCGAGGTAGACCTTGTAGCCGTTGTCCTGCGGCGGGTTGTGGCTGGCGGTGACCATGACGCCGGCCACGCAGCCCAGCGACCGGACCGCCGAGGACAGCACCGGGGTGGGCAGCGGCCGGGGCAGCACCTGGACGGCGAAACCGGCGGCGGCCAGCACCGCGGCGGTGACCCGCGCGAACTCGTCGGAGCGGCGCCGGGCGTCGAAGCCGACGACGACGCCGCCGCGGCCGAAGCCGGCGTCGGTGAGCCAGGCGCCGAGCCCGGCGGCGGCCCGCGTGACGACGGCGGCGTTCATGCCGGCCGGCCCGGCGCGCAGCGGACCGCGCAGCCCGGCGGTGCCGAAGGTCAGCGGCCCGGCGAAGCGGCGCTCGAGCTCGGCGGTGTCGCCGGCCGCGACGAGCGCCTCGATCTCGCCGCGGTCGCCGGGGTGGGGGTCGGCGGCGGCCCAGGCGCGGGCCCGGTCGAGGAGCGGCTCGGCGGCGCTCACGACCGCGCCCCGGCGATCTCGGCGTCGAAGCGCGGGAGGGTGAACTCGCCGCCCACCCGCCGGTGCACGGGATCGGCCGGGTCGGGCTCGCCGTGCGCGGCCACCAGCGCCGCGGCGAACGCCTCGGCGTCGTCGGCCGGCTCGTAGCCCAGCTCGCGGGCGGCGGTCAGGTCCCACCAGCCGCGGGTGTTGGCCGACACGCCCCACACGACGCGGAAGCCGGGGGAGGGCGCGGTGAGCGCGGCGTGCACGAGGGAGACCGCGTCGCGCGGGGAGAGCCAGGTGGCCAGCGCCCGCAGGCTCGGGGGCTCGGGGGCGTGGGTGCCGATCCGCAGGCAGACGACGTCGAGGCCGTACCGGTCGGCGTAGAGCGCACCCAGCGCCTCCCCGGCCACCTTGGTCACGCCGTAGTAGGTGTCCGGCCGGGGCGGGGCGGCGTCCTCGCGCAGCGGGCCCGACGCCGGCCGCTCGGTGAACCCGGTGGCGTGGTTGCTGCTGGCCAGCACCACCCGGCCCACGCCCGCGCGGCGCGCGGCCTCCAGCACGCAGTAGGTGCCCTCGACGTTGGCGTGCGAGACCGCGGCCCAGGTGGACTCGGTGGAGACGCCGGCCAGGTGCACGACGGCGGCGGCCCCCCGCGCGGCGGCGGTGACCGCGTCGAGGTCGGTCACGTCGGCGACGACGATCTGCTCCCCGGCCCGCGGCGCGGCCACCTCGGCCGCGTCGAGGCTGCGCACCGCCCAGCCCCGCTCGGGCAGCCCCGCGCGCAGCACCGTCCCGATCTGCCCCGCGGCGCCGGTCAGCAGGACCGGACCGGTCACGGCAGCCGCCCGGTCAGCTCCACCAGGTACTCGCCCAGCCGGCTCGCCGCGGCCTTGCCCGCTGCGAGCACCTCCTGGTGGTCGAGCTCCTCCCCGGTGACGCCGGCCGCCGCGTTGGTGACCAGCGACAGGCCGACCACCTCCATCCCCGCGGCACGGGCGGCGATGGCCTCGAGGGCGGTGGACATGCCGACGAGGTCGGCGCCCAGGGTGCGCAGCATCCGGATCTCCGCCGGCGTCTCGTAGTGCGGGCCGGGCAGGGCCGCGTACACGCCCTCGGTCAGCTGCGGGTCCAGGGAGCGGGCCAGCTCGCGCAGGCGCGCGGAGTACAGGTCGGTGAGGTCGACGAAGGTCGCCCCCACCAGCGGCGAGCGGGCGGTGAGGTTGAGGTGGTCGCTGATCAGCACCGCCTGGCCGACGCGGTGGTCGGGGGACAGGCCGCCGGCGGCGTTGGTGAGGACGACGGTGCGCACGCCGGCCGCGGCCGCGGTGCGCACCCCGTGCACGACCGGGTCCACGCCGCGGCCCTCGTAGAGGTGCGTGCGGCCCAGGAAGAGCAGCACCCGCCGGGAGCCGACGCGCACCGAGCGCACCTCGCCGCCGTGGCCGACCGCGGTGGGGGCGGCGAACCCGGGCAGCTGAGCCATCTCGACGGACCCGACCGGGGTGCCGAAGGCCTCCGCCGCCGGCGCCCACCCCGATCCCATGACGACGGCGACGTCGTGCAGGCCACCGAGCGCGGACTGCAGGTCGTCGGCCGCGATGCGGGCGAGGAACGAGGGGTCGGGACCGGGAGCGCGATCGTTCACCCGGCGACGCTAACCCAGGACCCCGGCCCGCCCCGCGCCCGCGGCGGCGGTGTCCGCCCGGACCCGCCGACCCACCCGTCCCAGCCGTCCCCGGCCGCGTGTCGGCCCGGGACGGCGGGGCGGCGGCCCCCGACCATGTGCCGGTGCAGCGAACGGTCATCGACGGCGTCCCGGTGTTCACCGCGGGCGGGCGGGAGCGGACGACCGCGGCGCTGGTCTTCGGCGTGGGCCTGCGCGACGAGACGTTCGCGACCATCGAGGTCACCCACCTCGTCGAGCACCTGGCGATGGCCGCGCTGCCCCGCACGCACCTGCGCTGCAACGCCGTCACCGACGTCGACAGCACCGCCTTCTTCGCCACCGGCCGGCCCGAGGCGGTCGGCGCCTTCCTCGAGGGCGTCTGCCGGGCGCTGGCCGACCTGCCCACCGACCGGCTGGCCGCGGAGGCCGGCGTCCTGCAGGCGGAGGGCTGCGGGTCGACGTCGTCCACCGTCAGCGCGCTGTGGGCCGCCCGCTACGGCCTCACCGGCCCGGGGCTGACGGTCTCGGCCGGGCCGGGGCCGCACCACCTGACCGAGGACACCGTCCGCGCCCACGCCGCCCGCTGGTTCGTCCGCGGCAACGCCGCGCTGTGGTGCCACGGGCCGCTGCCGGCGGACCTGCGACTGCCGCTGCCGGCCGGGCCGCGACCGCCGCGCCGGCTGCCGGTGCCGCGCCCGCAGGACGGGCCGGTGTGGACCCGCACCGACGCCCCCGGCGTCGGCCTGCTGCTGGCCACCGACACCCCCGCCGACGCCGCGCTCGCCGTGGGCGTGCAGGTGGCGGCGGAGCGGCTGCGCGACCGCGCCCGCCACGGCCGCGGGCTGTCCTACCGCGTGGACTCGCTGACCCTCGACCTGGCCGCCGACCGGCGCGAGGTGGCGCTCGTCGCCGACGCCCGCGAGGGTCACGACGCCGAGGTGGCCGACCTGGTGTGGCGCACCTTCGCCGAGCTGTGCGCCGACGGCCCGACGCCGGAGGAGGTCGGCCACGCCGTCGCCGGGCTGGAGGCCGAGCTCGACGAGGAGGACGCCGCCGGCGCCGAGCTCGCCGACGCCGCCTACTGCGCGGCGACCGGGCTGCCGTTCCGCCCCGCCGCCGCGACCCTGGCCGCCTGGCGGGCGGTGACCCCCGCCGACGTCACGGCCGCGCTGCGCCGCGCGGAGCCGACCGCCGTCCTCGCCGTGCCCGACACCGCGCCCTGGGACGGCCCGGCCGGCGTCGTGCGCCGGCCACTGTGCGGCACGCTGCCGGAGCTGCCCGGGGGCGCGCTGTTCCGCCCGCCGCTGCACCGGCGGCTGCTGGACCCCGCCGCCCGGGTGGCGCTGGTCGTCTCCGGCGACGGCCTCGCCCACCGCGACGCCGACGGCGACGTGCACGGCGTCCCGTGGTCGCGGGTCGAGGCGCTGGTGCCCACCGACGACGGCCGGGGCGTCACCGTGGTCAGCCGCGACCTGTGCTGCGTGCACGTGCACCCCGACCGCTACGGCCCGCGGGCGGTCACCGCCGTGCTGGAGCGGGCTCCGACCGGCGCCCTGCTCGGCCGGCCCGCGAGCGAGGCGTCGGAGTACGCCGCCGTCTGACCGGCCGCCCCACCGCCCGCCGCCCGGCAACGGTGGGGCGGGGCTCCGGACGAGCGCCGGCCCCGCCGCGCGGAGGCGACGGGGCCGGAGGACGGATCAGCACTCGGGCAGGGGCACCAGGACGGCGACGACGGGCACGTCCGGCCACGACCGGTCGGCGACCGGCTCCCCGGTCAGTCCGGCGCGGGGCACCACGCGCACGCAGTGCGTGGTGCCGGGGTCCCCCTCGAACGGGACGGCGCCCGCGGGCCCGGCGGCGGCGAGCACGCCGGCGGTCACGAGCGGGGTCAGGACGGCGAGGGCGGCGACGCGCCGGCGACGGGCGGCGCGGCTGCGGATCGGGCGGCGGCTGGTCATGACCGGTTCCTCCGGTTCTCCGGCGCCGGGCCGGTCCCGGCGACGCGGACAGCGCAGCGCCGCCCGGCTGCGATCCGGCTCCGGCCCGCCTGCGGTCGGCCTGCGTCGACCCGCGCGCGGGCCGCTGGGCACGCGGGACCCGCGGCGCTAGCTTCGGCGCCGTGCGCATCGCGGTCCTCGGACCGCTGGAGGTCCGGAGCGACACCGGCTCCCCGGTGGCGGTGCCCGGCGCCAAGGAGCGGCTGCTGCTGGCGCTGCTCACCGCGGGGGCACCCGGTGCGGTGGGCGTCGACCGGCTCGCGGAGTCGCTGTGGGACGGCGACCCGCCGCCGAGCGCCCGCAAGTCGCTGCAGATCCACCTCGTGCGCCTGCGGGCCGCCCTGGACCCGCAGCGACCGCGTGGCTCGCCCGCGGGCCACGTCGTCCGCCGCGGTGCCGGCTACGCGCTGGACGTGACCGCCGAGGAGCTCGACGCCCTCGGCGTCGGCGAGCTGCTGGCCCGTGGCCGCGCGCAGCTGGCCGCCGGCGACGCCGCCGGTGCCGAGCGGGCACTGACCGCCGCCCTCGCCCTGTGGCGGGGTGAGCCGTACGAGGACTGGCCGGACGCGGCGTTCGCCGCGACCGAACGCCGGCGGCTGGCCGAGCTGCGGGCCGCCGCCCGGACCGCGCTGTCCGAGGCGAGGCTGGCCCTCGGGCGGCCGGCCGAGGTCGTCGGTGACCTGCAGCCCCTCGTCACGGAGGACCCGCTGCGCGAGGACTGGTGGCGCCTGCTCGTGCTCGCCCTCTACCGCTCGGGCCGGCAGGGCGACGCCCTGGCCACCCTCCAGCGTGCCCGCCGGGCGCTCGCCGAGGAGCTCGGCGCCGACCCGGGGCCCCAGCTGCGGGCCCTCGAGACGGCCGTCCTGGCCCAGGACCCGGTCCTCGACGCGCCCGGCGACGCGGCGGTCCCGCAGGGGCGGCCCCCGGCGCGCACCTGCCCGTACAAGGGGCTGGCCGCCTACCAGGCCACCGACGCCGGTCTCTTCCGCGGCCGCGACCGGGTGGTCGCCCGCCTCGTCGCCCGGCTGGTCGACGCCCCCCTGGTCGTCGTGTCGGGCGCCAGCGGCACCGGCAAGTCCTCGCTGGTCCGCGCCGGGCTGCTGCCCGCGCTGGCGGTGGGCGCCCTGCCCGGCAGCGGGATCTGGTCCGCGGTCGTCCTGACCCCGGGACCCCGGCCCGGCGCGGTGCTGCGGGCGCGCCTGGCCGACGCGCCCGCCGACCGCCCGGTCGTGCTGGTCTGCGACCAGCTCGAGGAGCTGTGGGCGCCGCGCGTGGACGCGGACGAGCGAGCGGCCTTCCTCGACGCGCTCCTCGCGCTGCTCGACGACGGACGGGTCGTCCGGTGCGTGGTGGTGCTGCGCGGCGACGCCGTCGGCCGGCTGGCCGAGCACGCCGCTCTCGCCGAGCGGCTCGGCGCCGCCCTCGTGCTCGTCCCGCCCATGACGGCGGAGGAGCTGCGCGAGGTCGTCGACGGCCCCGCGGCCGCCGTCGGTCTCACCAGCGAGCCCGACCTCGTCGACGCCGTCGTGGCCGACGTCGCCGGCCGCCCCACCGCCCTGCCGCTGCTGTCCACCGCGCTGGTCGGCACGTGGGAGCGGCGGCGCGGCGACCGGCTGACGCTGGCCGGTTACCTGGCGGCCGGCGGCGTCGCGGGCGCGGTCGCCCAGGCCGCGGAGGCCGCCTGGTCGGCCCTCGACGACGCGGGCCGGGAGACGGCCCGCCGCCTGCTCCTGCGGCTGGCCGACACCGACGACGGCGGCGCTCCGGTGCGCCGCCCCCGGCCGGTCGGGGAGCTGGGCCTGGAGGACCCCGGCCGGCGGGCCGTCGTCGACGCGTTCGTCGCCCGGCGACTGCTCGCGGTCGACGGCGAGGTGCTCGACGTCGTCCACGAGGCGCTGCTGACCGCCTGGCCGCGGCTGTCCCGGTGGCTGGAGGAGGACGCGGCGGGGCGGGCGGTCCGCCGGCACCTCGCGCCCGCCGCCCGGGAGTGGTCCGAGCGCGGGGAGCCGGACGAGGAGCTCTACCGGGGGGCCCGCCTGGCGGCGGCGCTGGAGTGGGCGGCCGACGCCGACGTCGCGCCCGCGGAGCGCCGCTTCCTCGACGTGTCGAGGCAGCGCGCCGACGCGGAGCTGACCGACGCGCGGGCGCGGCTGGACCGGGAGGTCGCCGCCCGCCGGCGCACCCGCCGGCTGGCGGCGGGACTGGCCGCGGTGCTGGCCGTCGCCCTCGTCGCCGCCGGGCTGGCGGTGACCGGACGGTCGGCGGCCGAGCGGGCGTCGCGGGCCGCCGCTCGGGCGTCGCTGGTGGCCGACGCCAACCGGCTGGCCGCGCTGTCGGCCACGGTCGGGCCGCTGGACGTGTCCGCCCTGCTCGCGGCCGAGGGGTACCGCCTCGCCGGCACCCCGGAGGCGGAGGACGCGCTGTTCGGCGGCCTGGTGGCGCGCCGGCGCGCGGTGCGGGCGACCTCGTTCACCGGCAACCTGTTCGGGACCCGGCTGGCCGGCGGCCGGGTGCTGGTCGTCTACGCCGGCCGCAGAGTCCTGCGGTGGGACCTCGACTCGCCGGGGCCGCCCGAGGTCCTGGTGGACGTGCAGGCGCGGGTGGAGGCGGGGGAGGACTGGGACACCTGGCTCGGGAACGGGGCCTCGCCCACCGACGACCGGGTGGTCACCTGGGGCGCCACCGCCACGGGGGAGCCGTGGATCAGGCTCGTCGACGGGGCGGGCCACGTCGACCTGCTGCCGGGTGCTGCACAGCTGGGCGGGGATCCCGTCCAGGTGTCCTACGCGGCCGACGGCCGCCTGCTGGAGGTCTTCGTCGCCGGCCCGGCCGGGGAGGCGGGCGGGATCCCCTGGCGGCTGGTGCGGGTCGACCCGTCCGGTGAGCCCCGCGGGGTGGTCCTGGACGGCACGCTGCCCGGGGCGACCGGCCCGCTGGGCGGGGACACCTCGGACGACCGGTCGGTGGACGTGCTGTGGTCGCGCGAGGACCCGGCCCGGGTGGTGCTGGTCGACCGCGCCGCGGGCAGGAGCGTGCCGGTCTCGCTCCCCGCCCGCGACGCGGCGGTGGCGGAGCACCGGGCGCTGTCCTCCGGCGCCGCCGTGCTGTGGGACGACGGCGCGGTCACCCTCGTCGACCGGACGGGTGCCGTCGTCCAGGACCTCGCCGTCCCCGGGACGGAGGTCGCCGACGTGGCCCTCGCGCCGGACGGGAGCTGGGCGGTCACCGTCGGCCAGGGCGGGGTGGTGCTCTGGGACGTCGACCCGGCGACGGGGCGGTGGTCGCTGCGGGAGGTGCTGACCGGGCACGCGGGCGACGTGCTCGCCGCCGACGTCGACGCCTCCGGCGAGCGGCTGGTGACCACCGCGGTCGACAACACGATCGTCGTCTGGGACGTCCGGCCCGACGGCGGCTTCGGGACCCCGCAGCCGGGCACCCCCGGTCGCTGGCCCGCCGGCGCCCCGGCCGTCGTCGAGCCCGGCCGGCTCGCGGTCCTCCCCACGCGCCGGATGCCGCCGGTGCACGGGGAGCCGCCCTACCTGGGGGAGGAGACCGTCGAGGTGGCGGCGACGTTCCTGGACCCGCGCACCGGGGAGGTGGTCGGGCAGGTCCCCGTCGGCGACACCGTCGCGGACGCGTTCCACGGCGCCTCCGCGGCGGTCAGCCCCGACGGCCGGTGGGTCGCCGTCACCTCCGGCCTGGCCGCCACGGTGCTCGACGCGCGCACGCGGGCGGTGGTGGCGCGGGTCGAGCTGCCGCCCTCCGAGGAGGTGGGCCTGGACGACCGGCCCTACCCCGCCGGCACCGTCTGCTGCGCCGCCTGGACACCCGACGGCTCCCGGCTGCTGCTGGGCGCCGGGGGCCACCTCCCGGGGGTGCTCGTCCCGACCGGACCCGAGCAGCCGCCGGGGGAGATCGCGGTCGTCGACGCCGGGACCTGGCGGGTGGTCGACTCCGTGCCGCTCGAGCTCCCGCCGTCGGTCCTGCGGCCCGACGGCACCGGTCGCCTGCTCGCGGTGGGGCTGACCAACGGCACCGAGGTCCTGGTGCTGGACGCGGCGACCCTGGCCGTGCTCCACCGGGCCCCGCTGCGCGTCGACGACAGCCCCTGGGCGCTGGCGTTCTCCGGGAACGGCCGGTGGCTGGCCGCCGCGGGGGAGTCGGGGAGGCTGCACGTGGTCGACACCCGGACGTGGCGGGCGCGCGAGCCGGCGACCCTCCGCGCGTTCGGGGCCACCCTCCAGCTCGGCTGGCTCGCCGACGACCGGACCGTCGTCGCCACCGGCCACGACGGGACGGCCGTGCTCTTCGACGTGCGGCGCGGCGTCGTACGGGGCGGCCCGCTGCCGGCGTCGCCCGACGGTGCCCCCGGCTACACCGCGCTGCTGCCCGGGAACGCCGGGGAGCTGGTGCTCGTCGCCGACGACCGTCCCGGGACGCGCTACCCGCTGGACCCGGCGGTCTGGCTGCGGGCCGCCTGCGACCTCGCGGGCCGTGACCTGACCCGCGCGGAGTGGAGCCGCTACCTGCCCGGCCGGCCGTGGGCGCCGACCTGCAGCGACCTGCGCTGAGGACCGCCCTCACCGAGCGGCGCGGCCCCGACACGGCAGGGTGGCGGCGCGCGGGGAACCGGCCGGCCGCGCCGGGGACCCGCCACCGGACCGGGCCGGTTCCTACCGTGGCGCGGTGCGGATCGCGGTTCTCGGACCGTTGGAGGTCCGGGGGGACGACGGCGCCCCCGTGCCGGTGCCGGGCGCCAAGGAGCGGCTGCTGCTGGCCGTCCTCGCCGCCGGGGCGCCCGCCGTCGTCCCGGCCGACCGCATCGCCGAGGAGCTGTGGGACGGCGACCCGCCCGCGTCGGCCCGCAAGTCGCTGCAGGCCCACCTCGTGCGGCTGCGCAGCGCCCTGGAGCCGGACCGTCCGCGCGGCTCCACGGGCCGCTACGTCGTCCGCCGGGGGCCCGGCTACGCGCTGACCGTCGAGCGGGCCGACCTCGACGCGCTGGCCCTGGGCGACCTCGCCGCCCGCGGCCGGGCCGCCCTCGCCGCCGGGGACCCGGCCGGGGCGAGGGAGCTCCTCGACGGGGCCCTGGACCTGTGGCGCGGCGACCCGTACGCCGACTGGCCGGAGGCGCCCTTCGCCCGGGCCGAGCGCCGCCGGCTGGGCGAGCTCCGCGACGGCGCCCTGACCGCGTGCACCGAGGCCCGGCTGGCGCTGGGGGAGGACGCCGCGCTCGTCCCGGACCTGGAGCGGATGGTCGCTGAGCAGCCGCTGCGGGAGGAGTGGTGGCGGCTGCTGGTGCTCGCGCTGTACCGCGCCGGCCGGCAGGCCGACGCCCTGGGCGCCGCCCGCCGCGCACGGGCGGTGCTCGCCGAGGAGCTCGGGGCCGACCCGGGGCCGGCGCTGCGCGCGGCGGAGGCCGCCGTCCTCGCCCAGGACCCCGATCTCGACCCGGTCGCGCCCCCGCCCCGGGCACCCGCCCCGCTGTCCGGGGCCTGCCCGTACATGGGCCTGCGGGCCTACCGGGGAGAGGACGCGGCGCTGTTCGCCGGGCGCGACCGCCTGGTCGCCACCCTGGTCGCCCGCCTGGTGGACGCGCCGCTGCTGGCCGTGTCGGGGCCCAGCGGTGCCGGGAAGTCGTCGGTGGTCCGCGCCGGGCTGGTGCCCGCCCTCGCCGCCGGTGCCCTGCCCGGCAGTGCCGGGTGGCAGCCCCGGGTGCTGCTGCCGGGCCGCCACCCGGTGGACGCGCTCGCGGAGCTGACCGGGGAGGACCCGCCCGCGCGCCCCGTCCTGCTCGTCTGCGACCAGTTCGAGGAGCTGTGGGCCCCCGGGGTCGACGCGGCGGAGCGGGCGGCGTTCCTCGACACCGTGCTCGCGCTGCTGGACGACGCGGTCGTGGCCCGCTGCGTGGTCGTCGTCCGCGGCGACGCCGTCGGCCGGCTGGCCGAGCACCCCGGCTGGGTCGACCGGCTGGGACCGGCCGTCGTCCTCGTGCCGCCGATGACCGACCCCGAGCTGCGGGCCGTCGTCCGGGACCCGGCGGCGGCGGTGGGGCTGCGGGTGGAGGACGACCTGGTGGGCGCCGTGGTGGCCGACGGCCTGGGCCGGCCCGGGGCGCTGCCCCCGCTGTCGACCGCGCTGGTGGGCACCTGGGAGCGGCGCCGCGGCGACCTGCTGACCCTGGCCGGCTACGTGGCGGCCGGCGGCGTCGCCGGGGCGCTGACCCGCTCCGCGGAGGCCGCGTACGCCGCGCTGGACGAGCCCGGCCGGGAGCTCGCCCGCCGGCTGTTCGTCCGGCTGGCCGACGTCGACGACGCGGGAGCCCTGGTCCGGCGGCCGGTGCCGGCCGCCGAGCTCGGGACCGACGGGCCGCGGCGCGCCGTCGTGGAGGAGTTCCTGGCCCGGCGGCTGCTGTCCGTGGACGCCGACCGGCTCGAGGTCACCCACGAGGCGCTGCTCACCGCCTGGCCGCGGCTGGCCCGCTGGCTGGAGGACGACGCCGCCGGCCGCGCGGTGCGCCGACACCTGACCCCCGCGGCCGCGGAGTGGGACGCGATCGGGCGGCCCGACGACGAGCTGTACCGCGGCGCCCGCCTGACCGCCGCGCTGGACTGGGCGGCCGGCGCCGGCGACGAGCTCACGCCGGTCGAGCGGGACTTCCTCGACGCCTCCCGCGCGCACGCCGAGCGCGACCTGGCCGACGCGCGGGAGCGGGCCGCGCGGGAGGCCGCCGCCCGGCACCGCACCCGCCGCCTCGCGGGGGTCCTGGCCGTGGTGCTGGTCCTGGCGCTCGTGGCCGCGGGGCTGGCCGTCTCCTTCCAGCGGGACGCCGAGGACCGGGCGACCGAGGCCGAGCGGACCTCGCGGGTGGCCGACGCCAACTGGCTCACCTCCCGGACCGGGGTGGCGTCCTCCCTGGACACCGCCGTCCTGCTGGCCGCGACCGCCGCGCGGCTCGCCAACACCCCGGAGACCCGGGACGGACTGCTGGCCCTGCTGGCCGAGCACCAGCGGGTGGCCCGGGCGGTGCCCTTCCCCGGCCGGGTCCAGGGTGGCCGGGTCGACGGCACCGGCACCCTCTGGCTCGGCGTCGGCGACCGCATCGTGGCCTGGTCCACGACGGACCGGGCGATGCCGCACGTGGCCGTCCGTCTCGACGGGACGTGGGGCGCCTGGATGGGCGCGGATCCCTCACCCCTCTCCGACACCCTCGCCACCTCCGGGGTGGCCGGCGAGGAGCCCTGGGTGCGGCTGGTCGGCAGGGACGGCGAGGTGACCCGGGTGCTCGAGGGCAGGGGGGTCGGCGGATCCCCGCTGGACGTGTCGTACACCCCCGGGGGCGAGACCCTCGAGCTGCTCGTGGCCACCCCGCCGCCCGGCGAGCCCGAGGGTCCGGCCGAGTGGCGGCTGCGGACGGTCGGCGCCCTCGGTGGGGCCGCAGCGGACACCGGCGTCTCCGGGACCGCTCCGGCGGCGATGGACTCGCTGGAGGTCGACCTGGACGCGCGGTCCGGCCTGGCCGTCCTCTGGACCCGGGGCGGCGGCCCGGCCGTCCTGGTCGACGTCGCCTCGGGAGCGCAGGTCCCGCTCCCTGTCGACGCGCGGGACGCGGGGAGCGTCGGCTTCCAGGTGGTGGGCGACGGTGTCGTCCAGTTCTGGGACGACGGGACCGTGACCCGCCACGGCCGGGACGGTCGCGTGCTGCAGCAGCTCGAGGCGCACACCGCACCGGTCCGCAGTGCGGCGGTGTCGCCGAGGGGCTGGGCGGCCACCGCGGGGGACGACGGTGAGGTCGTGCGGTGGGAGGTCGACCCCGTCACCGGCGAGTGGTCGCGGCCCGAGGTGCTGACCGGCCACCGCGGGGACGTGATGGCCGCGGCGGCCGACCCGACGGGACAGCTGCTGGTGACCGCCGGTGTGGACGACGCCGCGATCGTCTGGGACATGCGCCCCGACGGCGCGTTCGGAGCCGACTACCCCGCGATGGCCGGGCGCTGGGTGTCCAACCGGCCGCGCGTGCTCGGGTCCACCGGGCTGGTCGTGGTCCCGACCCGACCGGTCACCGGGGTCGTGGGCGCCGACCCCTTCGGCCCACCCGACGACACGCGGGCGGTCGACGCCACGTTCCTCGACCCCGACAGCGGCGCGGTGGTGCACGAGGTGCCCCTCGGCGAGACCGCGCCGGGGGTGCTGTTCGGCTCCTCGGTGGCGGTGCGTCCCGACGGCGGTGCGGTCGCGGTCACCTGGGGGCTGGGTGCCTCCGTGCTCGACGCGGAGGGCCGCCGGATCGGGCCCGACGTCGTCCTCCCCCCGGCCGAGGAGTGGGAGTGGGAGGGGGTGTCGATGCCGGCCCTGGTCCTCTGGTCGGCGGGGTGGACGCGCGACGGCTCGCGGCTGCTGCTCGGCTCCGAGGGCGACCCCGACACCGGCGAGGGCGCGCGGCTGCTGGTCGTCGACCCGGCGACCGGGGAGGTCGAGGACCAGCGGGACGTCGGCGTGAGCCCGCAGGCGATCTCGCCCAGCCCCGACGGGGAGCTGCTGGCCGTCGCCAGCGCCATCGACGAGCGGGTCGTGCTGCTCGACGCCGGCACCCTGGAGGTGACCGACACCGTCGAGCTGCTCGACGGCGACCGGCCCTTCGACGTCGCCTGGTCACCGGACGGGCAGCTGCTGGCCGTGGTCGGGGACGCCGGGCTGCTGCACGTCGTGGACGTCGCGACCGCCCGCGCGCGGGAACCGGTCGGCATCTCCCCGCTCAGCCTGCTGCAGGCGGAGTGGCTCCCTGACGGCCGGACGGTGGCGACGGCGGCGATGGACGGCACCGTGACGCTCTTCGACGTCGAGCGGGGGCTGCCGCGGACCGGCCCGATCCGGGCCTCCCCGAGCGGGACCGCCCCGTACACGCACCTGCTCCCCGGTCCCGACGAGGAGCTGGTCGCCTTCAGCGGCGCGGTGCCCGGCCGGCGCTACCCGCTCGACCCCGACGCGTGGCTCACGGCCGCCTGCGACCTGGCCGGACGGGACCTGACCCGGGCCGAGTGGGAGCGCTTCCTCCCCGCCCGCGCGTGGCAGCCGACCTGCACCGACCTCGACTGAGCGCCGGGCCGCCCCACCCTCCGCCGCCCGGGGACGGTGGGGCGGCAGCTCGGGGACGGGGTCCGGCCCCGCCGTCACGGGGACGTCGGAGCCGGGGTCGGGCCGGGCGGCCTGGGACCGGCGCGACGTGCTCAGGCCGACGGGGTGGCGCAGGCCGGCTGGGAGAGCAGGTACCGCTCGTAGGCGTCGGAGAACAGCTGCCGGCCGTCGCCGTCGGTGCCGGGCCAGTCGTCGACCTGCCCGAGCAGGGCGGAGCAGGTCGGGGTGCGGTCGTCGAGCGCGGCCGGGTCGGCTCCCGCCGCCGAGGCGGTCAGGACGGTGAGGGCGGCGACGGCGGTGGTGACGGTGGTGGTGACCACGGCGGTGCGGACGCGGGTGCGGGTCGGGCGGCGGGTGTTCACGACGGCTACCTCCGGTGCGGCGCCGGGCGGGTCCCGGCGACGCCACCAGGGCAGCGGGGAGCGGTTGTGGGACCGGCCGCGACCGGTTGCGGTCCGGTTGCGGTGGACCGGCCGACCGGCGTGATCCTCCCTACACTCACCGGCGTGCGGATCCCGTTCGCCTCCTCGGAGCGCTCCAGCCTCGGTGTGGAGTGGGAGCTGCAGCTCGTCGACCGGCAGAGCCGGGAGCTCAGCGCGGGCGCCGTCGAGGTCCTCGAGGAGATCCGGCCCGACGGCGCGGACGAGCACCCCAAGGCCAAGCACGAGCTGCTGCAGTCGACCGTCGAGGTCATCACCGGGGTCTGCACCACGGTCGGGGAGGCGAAGGCCGACCTCGCCGCCACCGTCGCCGAGGTCGCCGCCGCGGCCGACCGGCGCGGCCTGGGCCTGATGTGCGCCGGCACCCACCCGTTCACCGACTGGCAGACCCAGCTGATCTCGCCCAAGGAGCGCTACCTGCAGCTGGTCGAGCGGATGCAGTGGCTGGCCCGGCGGCTGCAGATCTTCGGCGTCCACGTGCACGTCGGCGTCCGCTCCCCGGACAAGGCGATGCCGATCGTCAACGCCCTCACCCAGTACGTGCCGCACTTCCTGGCGCTGTCGGCGTCCTCGCCGTTCTGGGTCGGCTGCGACACCGGCCTGGCCTCGGCGCGCAGCAAGGTCTTCGAGGGCATGCCGACGGCGGGGCTGCCCATGCAGCTGCCCGACTGGCCGGGCTTCGAGCACTACATGGAGACGCTGATCACCACCGGCGCCATCGAGAGCGTGCGCGAGGTCTGGTGGGACATCCGCCCGCACCCGGGCTTCGGCACGGTGGAGCTGCGCATCTGCGACGGGCTGCCGACCCTCGACGAGGTCGGCGTGGTCGCGGCGCTGTCGCAGTGCCTGGTCGAGCAGTTCGACGCCCAGCTCGACCGCGGGTACACCCTCCCCACCCCGCCGGAGTGGGTGCTGCGGGAGAACAAGTGGCGCGCGGCCCGCTACGGCCTCGACGCCGACGTCATCGTCGACGAGAAGGGCACGGTGCGGCCGGTGCGCCAGGCGCTGCTCGACCTCGCCGAGGACCTCGCGCCCACCGCGCGGCGGCTGGGCTGCGAGGACGAGCTGGCCGGCGTCGAGCGGGTGCTCGCCGTCGGCGCCTCCTACCAGCGGCAGCGGGCGGCGGCGCTGGCGTCCGACGGCGACCTGCGCGCCGTCGTCGACGGGCTGCTCACCGAGCTCCGCGACGGCCTGCCCGCCGCCGGCCCCGCGTCCGGCCCGGAGGGTCCCGTGCCCGGCCCGTCGGCGTGCGCCGGCGGGCACGCCGCATGACCCGCGACCCCGAGGAGCTGGCCGCAGGACTCGACGCCTGGGTGGCCGAGCGCCTGGACTCCTTCGTCGGCGTGCGCCGGCACCTGCACGCCCACCCCGAGCTGGCCTTCGCCGAGGTCGAGACGACGGCCTACCTGGAGCAGCGGCTGGTCGAGGCGGGGCTGCTGCCGCGCCGGCTGCCCAGCGGCACCGGGCTGGTGGTCGAGGTCGGCTCGGGCGACCCGGCGGTGGTGCTGCGCGCCGACATCGACGCGCTGCCGCTGGCCGACCTCAAGGACGTCCCGTACGCCTCCACCCGCGAGGGCACGTGCCACGCCTGCGGCCACGACGTGCACACCACCGTGCTGCTCGGCGCGGCGCTGGCGCTCAACGCGCTCGACGAGCTGCCCGGCACGGTGCGCTGCGTGTTCCAGCCCGCCGAGGAGACCGTGCCCGGCGGCGCCACCCACGTGGTGGCCGCCGGTGTCCTCGACGGCGCCTCGCGGGCCTTCGCGCTGCACTGCGACCCGGCGATCCCGGTCGGCACCGTGGGCCTGCGCACCGGCTCGATCACCGCCGCCTGCGACCGGGTCGACGTCACGCTCACCGGACCCGGCGGGCACACCGCGCGGCCGCAGCTGACCGTCGACCTCGTCGACGCCCTCGGCCGGCTGATCACCGACCTGCCCGGGCTGCTGTCGCGCCAGGTCGACCCGCGCGCCGGCTTCTCGCTGGTCTGGGGTGCGGTCAACGCCGGCGTCGCGCCGAACGCCATCCCGCAGCGGGGCACCCTGCGCGGCACCGTCCGCGTGCTCGACCGCGAGCAGTGGAAGAGCGCCGAGCCGCTGCTGCGCCGGCTCGTCGAGCAGGTCGTCGCCCCCACCGGCGCGCGGGTCGACGTCGAGTACGTGCCCGGGGTGCCGCCGGTGGTCAACGACCCGCGGACCGTCGCGCTGCTGCGCGCCGCGGCGCTGCAGACCGTCGGCGCGGACAACGTCCACCTGTCGCCGCAGAGCATGGGCGGGGAGGACTTCGGCTGGTTCGCCGACGTCCTGCCGATCGCCCTGGCGCGGCTGGGGACGAACGGCGGCGGCGACCCGCTCGACCTGCACCGCGGCACCTTCGACGTCGACGAGCGGGCCATCGGCGTGGGCGTGCGGCTGCTGGTGCGTACCGCGCTGCACGCCCTGACCGCCGCCGCCGGCACGTCCGGGCACGCCGCCGGTGCCCCGACCGCCGCCCACCCCGCGCGCCCGCGGCGTGGCGAGCGCCGGTAGAACGGTCCCCGACGAGGAGCCGACGCCGGGGGTTCGACGATGAACAGCCAGCAGACCGCGACACCCGGCGAGGACGACGTCGCCGAGGCCGTCCCCGCCGAGCACGCCGTCCCCGACGAGCTGTCCCTGGCCGGCGGCTTCCCGGCCGCCGACCGCGACCGGTGGCGCGAGCTCGTCGCCGGCGTGCTGCGCAAGGGCGGCCGCGAGGACCTGCCCGACCCGGTCGAGGACGCCCTGCGGCGCACCGTGGCCACCGGGGTCACCGTCGCGCCGCTCTACGACGCCGACGACGCCGGTGACCTGCCGTCCGCCGTCGGCGTCCCGGGGCTGCCGCCCTTCGTCCGCGGCGCCCGTGCCGGCGCCGCGCCCGACCGCGGCACCCCGGCCGGCTGGGACGTGCGGCAGCGGCACGCCCACCCCGACGTCGCCGTCACCAGGGAGGCGATCGCGGCCGACCTGGAGAACGGGGTCACCTCGCTGTGGCTGCACCTCGGCGAGGGCGCCGTGCCGGTGGAGTCCCTCGGGGACGTGCTCGCCGACGTCTACCTCGACCTGGCGCCGGTCGCCGTCTCCGGTGGTGTCCCGGCCGCCGAGGCGCTGCTGGCGCTGGTCGGCGACCGCACCGACCTCGCGCCCGGCGGCTCGCTGGGGCTCGACCCGCTCGGCGTGCACGCCGCCTCCGGTGAGGAGCAGGACCTCTCCGTCCTCGCCGGCCTCGCCCGCCGGACCCCCGCGGGCTGGCGCACCGTCGTCGTCGACGGCACGGTCTTCTCCGACGCCGGGGCCACCGCCGTCGAGGAGCTCGGCTGCGCGCTGGCCGCCGGGGTGGCCTACCTGCGGGCGCTGACCGACGGCGGCCTGCCGGTGGACGAGGCGTTCGGCCGGCTGGAGTTCCGCTGCTCCGCGAGCGCCGACCAGTTCACGACGATCGCCGCGCTGCGCGCCGCCCGCCGGCTGTGGGACCGGGTCGGCGAGGTCAGCGGCGCCTCGCCTGCCGCCCGCGCCCAGCGCCAGCACGCGGTGACGTCGTCGGTGATGACGACGCGGCGCGATCCCTGGGTGAACATGCTGCGCACGACGGTCGCCTGCTTCGCCGCGGGCGTCGGCGGCGCCGACGTGGTCACCGTGCAGCCCTTCGACGCCGCGCTCGGCCTGCCCGACGCCTTCTCCCGCCGGATCGCCCGCAACACCCAGAGCCTGCTCGTCGAGGAGGGCCACCTCGCCCGCGTGCTCGACCCGGCCGGCGGCTCCTGGTACGTCGAGTCGCTCACCGAGGACCTCGCCCGGGCCGCGTGGGCGTGGTTCACCGAGATCGAGCGGGCCGGCGGGCTGGTCGCGGCGCTGTCGTCGGGCCTGGTCCGCGACCGGCTGGCCACCGCCTGGGACGAGCGGGCCCGCCGGCTGGCCACCCGCCGCGACGCGATCACCGGCGTCAGCGAGTTCCCGAACCTGGCCGAGGAACTGCCCCGGCGGCAGCCGGCGGCCGACCTGCACCCCACCGGCGGGCTGCCCCGGGTGCGCGCCGCGCAGGAGTACGAGGAGCTGCGCGACCGCGCCGACGCGGCACCCACCCGGCCACGGGTGTACCTGGCCACCCTCGGCCCGGTCGCCCGGCACACCGCGCGGGCCGGGTTCGCCGGCAACCTGTTCCAGGCCGGCGGGGTCGAGACCCCGGCCGGTGACGGCGCGTCGGGTCTCGCCGACGCCGGCACGGCGGTGGCCTGCATCTGCGGCACCGACGGCGACTACGCGGAGTCGGCCGCCGCGCTGGCTGCCGAGCTGCGGGCCGCGGGCGCCGCGCACGTGTGGCTGGCCGGCAAGCCCTCGCGCGGCGTGGACGGCGTCGACGGGTACGTGTACGCCGGGTGCGACGCGCTCGACGTGCTCAGGACGGTCCACGAGCAGCTGGGAGTCACGGCATGAGCGGGATCCCCGACTTCGGTTCCGTCGAGCTGGGCCGCCCTGCGGCGGGCGCCGGCGCCGGCGACTGGGCGGAGGCGTTCCGGGCGGCCACCGGTCGCGGCGTCGACGAGGCGACCTGGGAGACCCCCGAGGGCATCGCCGTCGCGCCGCTGGCCACCCCGGCCGACCTCGCCGGGCTGGACTTCCTGCGGACCTACCCCGGGCTGCCGCCCTTCCTGCGCGGGCCCTACCCGACGATGTACACCACGCAGCCGTGGACGATCCGCCAGTACGCGGGCTTCTCCACCGCCGCGGAGTCCAACGCGTTCTACCGGCGCAACCTCGCCGCCGGCCAGAAGGGCCTGTCGATCGCCTTCGACCTGGCGACCCACCGCGGCTACGACTCCGACCACCCGCGCGTGGTCGGCGACGTCGGCATGGCCGGGGTGGCGGTGGACTCGATCCTCGACGTGCGGCAGCTCTTCGACGGCATCCCGCTGGACCGGATGACCGTGTCGATGACCATGAACGGCGCGGTGCTGCCGGTGCTGGCGCTCTACGTGCTCGCCGCCGAGGAGCAGGGCGTCGCCCCGGAGCAGCTGGCCGGGACCATCCAGAACGACATCCTCAAGGAGTTCATGGTCCGCAACACCTACATCTACCCGCCGAAGCCCTCGATGCAGATCGTCAGTGACATCTTCGCCTTCACCTCGCAGGAGATGCCGCGGTTCAACTCAATCTCCATCTCCGGCTACCACATGCAGGAGGCCGGGGCGACGGCCGACCTGGAGCTGGCGTACACGCTGGCCGACGGGGTGGAGTACGTGCGGGCGGGCAGGGACGCCGGCCTCGAGGTCGACGCGTTCGCGCCCCGGCTGAGCTTCTTCTGGGCGATCGGCATGAACTTCTTCATGGAGGTCGCGAAGCTGCGCGCCGCCCGGCTGCTGTGGGCGCGGCTGATGCGCGAGGCCGGCGCCCAGCAGGACAGGTCGCTGTCGCTGCGCACCCACTCGCAGACCTCGGGCTGGTCGCTGACCGCGCAGGACGTCTACAACAACGTCGTCCGCACCTGCCTGGAGGCCATGGCCGCCACCCAGGGGCACACCCAGTCGCTGCACACCAACGCCCTCGACGAGGCGCTCGCGCTGCCCAGCGACTTCTCCGCGCGGATCGCCCGCAACACCCAGCTGCTGCTGCAGCAGGAGTCCGGGACGACGCGGGTGGTCGACCCGTGGGGCGGGTCGGCGTACGTCGAGAAGCTCACCTACGACCTGGCCCGCCGCGCCTGGGCGCACATCGAGGAGGTCGCCGAGCACGGCGGCATGGCGCAGGCCATCGACGACGGCATCCCGAAGCTGCGCATCGAGGAGGCCGCGGCCCGCACCCAGGCGCGCATCGACTCCGGCCGCCAGCCGGTGATCGGCGTGAACAGGTACCGGGTCGAGGCCGACGAGGCCATCGAGGTGCTGCGCGTCGACAACGCGCAGGTGCTGGCCGAGCAGCGGGCGAAGCTGGAGCGGCTGCGCGCCGAGCGCGACCCACGGGCGGTCGAGGAGGCGCTGCACCGGCTCACCGACGCCGCCCGCGCCGCCGCCGAGGGGCGCCGCGGGCGGGAGCTCGACGCCAACCTGCTCAAGCTCGCCGTCGACGCCGCGCGGGCGCAGGCCACCGTCGGGGAGATCTCCGACGCGCTGGAGCGGGTCTACGGGCGGCACGCCGGCCAGGTGCGCACCATCTCCGGCGTGTACCGCGACGAGGCAGGGGCGTCGGGCCCGGTGGAGGAGACCCGCCGCGCGGCGCAGGCGTTCGAGGAGGCGGAGGGGCGCCGGCCCCGGATCCTGGTCGCCAAGATGGGCCAGGACGGCCACGACCGCGGGCAGAAGGTCATCGCCACCGCGTTCGCCGACCTCGGCTTCGACGTCGACGTCGGCCCGCTGTTCCAGACGCCGGAGGAGGTCGCCCGGCAGGCCGTGGAGGCCGACGTGCACGTCGTCGGCGTCTCGTCGCTGGCCGCCGGCCACCTCACGCTGGTGCCGGCGCTGAAGTCGGCGCTCGCCGACCTCGGGGCCGACGACGTGCTGGTCGTGGTCGGCGGGGTCATCCCGCCCGACGACGTGCCGCGGCTGCGGGAGATGGGCGCGGCCGCGGTGTTCCCGCCGGGCACGGTCATCGCCGAGGCGGCGCAGGAGCTGCTGCGGACGCTGTCGCAGCGACTCGGGCACTGATGCCGGCACCGGACGTCCCGGCGCTGGTCGAGGGGGTGCTCGGCGGGGACCGGCGGTCGCTGGCCCGCGCGATCACGCTGGTCGAGTCCCGCCGCGCCGACCACCGCGAGCGCGCGCAGGAGCTGCTCGTCGAGCTGCTGCCGCACGCCGGGGGAGCGCGCCGCGTCGGCATCTCCGGCGTCCCGGGGGTGGGGAAGTCGACGTTCATCGACTCACTCGGCGTCGACCTGACCGCCCAGGGCCACCGGGTCGCGGTGCTCGCCGTCGACCCGTCGTCGGCGCGCTCGGGCGGGTCGATCCTCGGCGACAAGACCCGCATGAGCCGGCTCGCCGTCGACCCGCGCGCGTTCATCCGGCCGGCCCCGACCGCGGGCACCCTCGGCGGGGTCGCGCAGGCGACGCGGGAGTCGATGGTCGTCGTCGAGGCGGCCGGCCACGACGTGGTGCTGGTGGAGACCGTCGGCGTCGGGCAGTCGGAGGTCGCCGTCGCCGAGATGGTCGACTCCTTCCTGTTCCTCACCCTCGCCCGCACCGGCGACCAGCTGCAGGGGATCAAGCGCGGCATCCTCGAGATCGCCGACGTCATCGCCGTCAACAAGGCCGACGGGCCGGCCGCCGCCGACGCCCGGAAGGCCGCCCGCGAGCTGGCCGGGGCGATCCGGATGCTGCGCGGGCACGACGAGGACTGGACCGTCCCCGTGCTCACCTGCGCCGGGCTGACCGGCGAGGGCCTGGCGCAGGTGTGGGGGAAGCTGGTCGAGCACCAGGACCGGGCGCGGGCGTCGGGCGCGTTCGACGAGCGGCGCCGCGCCCAGCAGGTGCGCTGGACCTGGCAGCTGGTGCGCGACGGCCTGGAGCACCGGCTGCGGTCGCACCCCGCCGTCCGGTCGTCGGCTCCGGAGCTGGAGGCGGCGGTGCTGGCCGGCGAGCTCACCCCGGCACTGGCCGCCCGCCGGCTGCTGGAGACCTTCCTCGCCGAGGCCTGACCCCACGGCCGCCGGCCCGCGATCCCTCGCCCGCGATCATGGAGCTGCGGTGACGACGCGCCGCTCGGTCCCGGCGGGTCGTCACCGCAGGTCCATGATCACCGCGACGTCCACAGCCGAGCGGGTCTCCACAGCCGGCCTGCTGCACCGCCGGGTCGCCTGACCGGTCCCCAGGCTCCGGCGGTGGACTTCTCGCTGTACCGGACCATCGCGCGGCAGGGCGGCGTCTTCACCACCGAGCAGGCGCGTGAGTCGCACACCGACTGGGAGATCCGGCTGCTCGTGCGCTCGGGACGGTGGCGGCGCACCCGCTGGCGGGGCGTGCTGGCCGACGCCGAGCTGCTCGACAGCCCGGCGGTGCAGGTGCGCGCGGCCGCGCTGGTGGTCGGTCCGGACCTGGTCGCGTGTCACTCCACCGCTGCGGCTCTGTGGGGCTTCGACGTCCTCGGCGACGCCACGCTGCACTTCCTCGGTCCGCCCTCGTTGGCCAACCGGCGGCGGCCCGGTATCCAGGTGCACCCGTCCGTCCTGGGCACCGAGGATGCGGTGCTCGTCCACGGCGTCTGGTGCACACCGCCGGCGCGCACGGCCTGCGACGTCGTCCGGACGACCGCGCCGATCGACGGGCTGGCCACCCTGGACGCCGCCCTCGGCACGAGGGAGTGCACGCGGGCGGAGCTGGCCGCGGAGGTGGAGCGGCAGCGCGGCCTCCGCGATGTCGTCCGGCTGCGAGGTCTCGTGCCGCACGCCAACGGGCTGGCCGGGTCGCCGATGGAGTCGCGGATGCGCTGGCGCTTCATCGACGGCGGACTGCCCGCGCCGGACGTGCAGGTCCGCATCATCGGCGAAGGGCGGAGCTGGTACCTCGACACCGGTTGGCGCGACCAGCGGGTCGCGGCCGAGTTCGACGGGCACGCGGCGCACATGACACCGGAGCAGTTGGGCGACGACCGTCGACGGCACAACTGGGTGACCGAGCACGGCTGGACCCTGCTCCACGTCACGGCTGCGGACGTCTACCGCGGGCACAGGCGCATGGTCGCCGAGGCGGCGCGAGCCCTCCGGCTGCCCACCCAATGGTGATCATCAAGTTGCAGTGGCGACACGCCGGACCACGACGGTGCGTCGCCTCCGCGACTCCATGATCGCGGGAGACGGAGGGACAGATGAGCCTGACCCGACGTCAGGGACCGGTGGAGCGGCAGTCGCGGGCGCGCAGCTCGGCGAGGTAGTCGGCCGGTGCGCCGGCGGCCTCGGCGGCGTCGGCGATCGCGCCCAGGTGCCGCGCCGAGGGCAGCCCGCCCTCGAACGCGTCGAGGGCGTAGACGTAGGCGACGACGTCGCCGCCGAGGGTGTGCACCCGCAGGTTCAGCTTGCGGTAGAGGCCGCGGTCGGCGCCCTCCCACGCGTCGAGCTCCCGCTCGTCGGCCGGGGTGAGGTCGTACAGCGCGACGAAGACGCCGGGCGCGTCGGGGTCGTCGGCCGGGACCAGGGTGGCCAGGGCGCCGTCCCAGCCGTACTCCTCGGCGCCGAAGGTCAGCCGCCAGCCGCGGATCCAGCCGGTGCCCACGTGCGGGGACGACGGGCAGCGGCGCAGCATCTGCTCGGGGTCCATGTTGGACCCGTACGCGGCGTAGAGACCCATCGCCGCCCGAGCCTACGGGCGGTGTGTCCCGCGCGACCCGTGAGCCTGCCGACGAGTGCCGCGCGGGCTGGGACGATGGGTGCGCACCCGTCCCCGACGCAGGAGACCCCATGACCCGCATCGTCATCATCGGCGGCGGCCCGGCCGGCTACGAGGCCGCGCTGGTGGCCGCCTCGCTCGGCGCGCAGGTCACCGTCGTCGAACGCGACGGCCTCGGCGGGGCCAGCGTGCTCTCCGACTGCGTGCCGTCGAAGACCCTCATCGCCGCCGCCGGCACGGTGACCTCGGTCCGCGACTCCACGGTCCTCGGCCTGCGCGGCGCCGACCTCGCCACCGTCGGTCTCGACCTCGCCACCGTCAACGCGCGGGTCAAGGGGCTGGCCGTCGCCCAGTCGGCCGACATCCGTGACCGGCTGGTGTCCGAGGGCGTCCGCGTGGTCGCCGGGCAGGCCCGGCTCGCCGACGCCGCCCGGGGCCTGGTCGAGCACCGGGTGGAGGTCTGCGGCCGCGACGGCGCGGTCGCCGAGACCCTCGAGTGCGACGTCGTCCTCATCGCCACCGGCGCCGACCCCCGCGTGCTGCCCGGCAGCGAGCCCGACGGCGAGCGGATCCTCGACTGGCGGCAGCTCTACGACCTCGCCGAGATGCCCGAGCACCTGGTGGTCGTCGGCTCCGGCGTCACCGGCGCGGAGTTCGCCTCCAGCTACCTCGAGGCCGGGGTCCCGGTCACGCTGGTCTCCTCCCGCGACCAGGTGCTGCCCGGCGAGGACGCCGACGCCGCCGACGTCATCGCCGAGGTCTTCCAGGCCCGCGGCGGGCGGATCGCCGAGCGCGGCCGGGCCGCCAGCGTCACCCGCACCGAGAAGGGCGTGCTGGTCGAGCTCACCGACGGGCGCACCGTCGAGGGCTCGCACGCGCTGATGACCGTGGGCACGGTGCCCAACACCGCCGGGCTGAACCTGGACGCGTGCGGCGTGGAGCTGCGCGAGTCCGGCCACGTCGTCGTCGACCGGGTCTCGCGCACCAACGTGCCCGGGATCTACGCCGCCGGCGACGTCACCGGCGTCTTCCAGCTGGCCAGCGTCGCGGCGATGCAGGGCCGCATCGCCATGTGGCACGCCCTCGGCGAGGCCGTGCACCCGATCCGGCTCAAGACCGTGTCGGCCAACGTCTTCACCCACCCCGAGATCGCCACGGTCGGCGTGCAGGAGAAGACCCTGCCCGAGGGGCACGACCTCGACGTCGTCTCGCTGCCGCTGGCCACCAACGCGCGGGCGAAGATGAGCGACCTGCACGCCGGCTTCGTCAAGCTCTTCGCCCGCAGGGCCACCGGCGTCGTCGTCGGCGGGGTCGTGGTGGCGCCGGGCGCCAGCGAGCTGATCCTGCCGATCACCCTCGCGGTGACCAAGGGCCTGACCGTCAGCGACCTGGCGCAGACCTTCGCCATCTACCCCTCGCTGTCGGGCTCGATCACCGAGGCCGGCCGGAGGCTGATGGGGGCCGACGCGCTGGCGTGACACCCGGGGCGCGTGGGGCGCCCGGGACGGGACGCGTGTGACGGCTGGCGCGGGCGGGGCCGCGATGGTGCGCACGGGACACCGGCCCGCCGATGCCGGGAGGGATGCGCCCCTCCCGAGTCCTGTCGCGGTCCCTGGCCCTGGCCGGTGCTGTCCTCGCCCTGTGCGCCGGCCCCGGTGCGGTGGCGCAGGCCGACGACGGCGGCGCGACCACCGTCGTCGGCGAGCTGGTGCGGGCCTGGCCGGAGACCTCCGCCGAGGGCCGGCACGCGGGGGAGGCCCACGAGCAGCCGCTGACCTTCGTCGAGGGCAGCGACGGGTCCTCGGTGCGCGTCCCGGCCGGTGCCGTGACGGGCATCGGCGACGGCGCGACCGTCGAGGTCACCGTCGGCGGCACCACCGAGGACGAGGCCGGCGAGGACGGCTACGAGCCGGCCCACGAGGTCCTCGGCACCCAGGTGCTCGAACCGGCGCGGCCGGTCCCGACCGTGCCGGCCGGCTCGGTCACCAACCAGGTCACCGTGGTGATGGTCGCCCCGGCCGGCGGCACCCCCGACGGCACCGAGCTGGCCGACGTCGTCGACACCGTCAACGGCGAGGTCGCCGACTTCTGGTCGGAGGAGACCGGCGGCGCGGTCACCGTCGGCGTCACCGCCGCGCACGACTGGATCACCACCGCGGCCGGCTGCACCGACCCCACGGCCCTGTGGGACGAGGCCGCCGCCGCCGCCGGCTTCGAGCCCGGACCGGGCCGGCACCTGCTGCTCTACGTCACCAGCCGGCCGAGGGACCTGCCCGGCTGCTCCTACGCCCTCGGCCAGGTCGGCACCGGGACGGCGTCGGGCGGGCGGCTCTACGTCCGCGACGACCTCGCCTCGGTCATCGCCCACGAGCTGGGCCACAACTTCGGCCTGGGCCACTCCAGCGGCCTGCAGTGCGACACCGCCGTCGAGGCCGCCGCCGGCAGCTGCCGCACCGCCGCCTACCGCGACTTCTACGACGTCATGGGCGTCTCCTGGGACCGCATCGGCACCCTCACCGCCGCCCAGGCCGCCCGGCTCGGCGTGCTGCCCGCCGCGGCCACCCAGACCGCCGGGCCCGGCACGACGACGGCGACCCTCGCCCCGCTCGGCGGCGGCACCGGCACCCGCGCGCTCCGGGTCCCCGACGGCGCCGGCACCGACTACTGGCTGGAGTACCGCACCGCCGTCGGCCGCGACGAGTGGCTGGCCTCCGACAACCGCTACCGGCTCGACAGCGGCGTCCTGCTGCACCGCTCCGGCGGTTTCCCCGACACCTCGCTGCTGCTCGACGGCAGCCCCTCGGCCGCCGCGCGCTGGGACGACGACCTGCAGAGCGCGCTCGTCCCGGGCGTGCCGGTCGTGGTCGCCGGCGGCCGGTTCACCGTCACCGTCGACGCGCTCACCCCGGCCGGTGCCGCCGTGACCGTGGTCCGCGCGGCCGAGGCGCCCGCCCCGGCGCCCGCCGCGACCGCCGCGCCGGCGCCGGCGGAGCTGCCCGCCGGCGGGACGCCGTCCCCGGTCCCCGCGCCGCGCCCGGCGGCCACCGGTGCGTCGCCGGCCGGGACGACCGCGCCCGAGGCCGCTGCCGCACCGTCCGCCGTCCCCTCGGCTCCGGTCGACGTCCCCGCGGCGGCTCCCACCGTGCCCGCCGCGGCGCCGGTGGAGGCCGCGGCGGCCCGGTCGGCCGGCAGCGCCTGGGCCACCCCGGCGCTGGCCGCCGGCGGGGTCCTCGGCGCGGGCGGCGCGGTGCTCGCCGGCCGCCGGCTGCGGGCGCGGTCGCCCCGGGGCTGAGGAGTCCCTCCGGGGAGGGGTCCAGTTCCGGCGCGTCCGCGCCGATGCAGAGGCGAGCGCCGCCCACCGACGCCCCTGACCTGGAGTAGCTCGTGCCCCTCGCCCCCCGTCCGCTCGCGGCGGCGGTCCTCGCCGCCGTCACCGTCCCGCTGCTGGTGGCCGCCCCGGCCGCGGCCGAGGATCCGGCCGCGGGCGACACCGTCGTCGGCGAGCTCGTCCGGGGCTACGCGGACCCGGCCCCCGCCGGTGTCGCGGCCGCCGTCCACGACGACGGCGCGCTGCTGACCTGGGTGCGGTCCGACAGCGGCGAGGCCGTGCGCGTGCCGGCCGAGGACGTCGAGGGCGTCGCGGCCGGGTCCACGCTCGAGGTGACCCTCGGCGAGCCGGTCGCGGACGAGGCGGCGGCCGACGGCCTCGAGCCGGCGCTCGACGTGCTGGCCGCCGAGGTCGTCAGCGCCCCCCCGGGGCCGGTGACGGCTCCCGCCACGGGCACCGTCAACCACCGGGTGACCGTCGTGATGCTGCAGCCCGCGGGGGCGGTCCGGGACGCCACCACGCTGGCCCAGGTCCGGGCGGTGGTGGACGGTCCCGTCGCCGACTTCTGGGCGGAGCAGACCGACGGGGCGGTCCGGTTCGGCACGGTCGCCGGGTTCGACTGGCCGGCGCAGCCGTCGGCGCTCGACTGCTCCGATCCCTTCGCCCTGTGGGAGGAGGCGGCCACCCGCGCCGGGTGGGCCGGGCAGCCGGACGAGCACCTGCTCGTCTACGTGCCCGCAGGCTCACCCGGGTGCGCCTACGGGCTGGGGACCGTCGGCGGTGACGGGCTCGGCGGGCTGGCCTACGTCCAGGCCGCGGCCACCTCGGTCGTGGCGCACGAGTTCGGCCACAACCTCGGTCTCGGTCACGCCTCGCACCTGCGGTGCCCCGGCTCGGTGGACGCCGGCTCCTGCTCGGTGCGCCCCTACCACGACCTGTACGACGTGATGGGGGTCTCCTGGGAGCAGGTCGGCTCCCTCGGCGCCCCGCACGCGGCCCTGCTCGGGGTGCTGCCGCCGGCGGTGGCCCCGGTGCTGACCTCCGGCGCGCCCGCCACGGAGTTCTCGCTCGCGCCCGTGGGCGCGCGGACCGGCACGCGCGCGGTCGCGCTCGCCGACGACGACGGCGACGTGTACTGGCTGGAGTACCGGACCGCGGCAGGCCGGGACGGCTGGCTCGGGACCGCGGCCAACCGGCCCGGGCTCGAGACCGGCGTCCTGCTCCGGCTGGCCGGCGGCGCCGAGGACGTCGACACCTCCTACCTGCTCGACGGCACGCCGCCGGAGGACGGGTCGCTGTCGGACGGCACCCGGACCGCGCTGCCCGTCGGGCAGCCGGTCACCATCGCCGGAGGGCACTTCCGCATCACCGTCGGGAGCCTGACGGCGGGCGCGGCCACCGTCAGCGTCGTGCCCGTCCGCGACAGCCCGATCAGCCGGGCGTGGGTCGCCTCGGGCGGGGCGGACGGTCCCCTGGGCGCCCCCTCCTCCGACGAGCGGTGCGACCTCCCCGGCGGCGGCTGCACCCAGCGCTTCGCGGGGGGCACGCTCTACTGGTCCGCGGGCACGGGGGTCCACCGGCTGCGCGGCGCGATCCTGTCCCGGTACGAGGCGCTGGGCGGTCCGGCGTCGCTGGGCTACCCGACCAGCGACGACACCCCCGACCGGGTCGCCGGCGTCTGGTACGCCACGTTCCAGCGGGGGGACGTCGTCTGGTCGCAGGCCACGGGGGCCCACGACGTCCGCGGGGCGATCCTGCAGCGCTGGATCGCCACGGGCGCCTCCGGCGGTGGCCTCGGCCTGCCGGTGAGCGGCGACACCGCCATCCCCGGCGGCTACGTGGTGCACTTCCAGCGCGGGTCGGTCTGGTGGTCGCCCGCGACCGGCGCCCACGACGTGCGCGGTGCCATCAACGAGAAGTACCGCGCCACGGGCGGACCGTCCTACATGGGCTTCCCGGTGCGCGACGACAGCCCCGACCGGGTGCCGGGCGTCTGGTACTCCAACTTCCAGCAGGGCGACATCGTGTGGTCGGCCGGCACCGGTGCCCAGGTGGTGCGCGGGGCGATCCTGCAGCGCTGGATCGCGACGGGTGCCTCGGGCGGGGGCCTGGGGCTGCCGACCAGCAGCGACGCCGCCATCCCCGGCGGCTACGTGGTGCACTTCCAGCGCGGGTCGGTCTGGTGGTCGCCCTCGACCGGCGCCCACGACGTGCGCGGCGCGATCAACGAGAAGTACCGCGCCACGGGCGGACCGTCCTACATGGGCTTCCCGGTGCGCGACGACAGCCCCGACCGGGTGCCGGGCGTCTGGTACTCCAACTTCCAGCAGGGCGACATCGTGTGGTCGGCCGGCACCGGCGCCCAGGTGGTGCGCGGGGCGATCCTGCAGCGCTTCGTCGCCACGGGCGGCGCCGGCGGGCTGCTCGGCCTGCCCGTCACCAGCGACGCCGTCGCGCCCGGGGGTGCGGGCTACCTCGTGGCCTTCCAGCGCGGGACGGTCTACTGGTCGCCGGCCACGGGCGCCCGCCACGTGCTCGACGCCCACGACACCGCCTACCGCGCCGAGGGCTTGACCGCCTCGTGGCTGGGCTACCCGGTGGGCGACACCACGGCCGTGTCGGGCGGCGGCCGGCGCACGGACTTCCGCTACGGCACGATCCGCACCGACGCGGGCGGGCGGGTCACGGTGACCCGCACGAGCTGAGGACGGGCCCTACTCCGCGTCGGCGATGGTGCAGAGGACGGCGCCGCTGGTGACGGTGGCGCCGACCTCGGCCGACAGCCCGCTGACCGTGCCGGCCCTGTGGGCGTTGATCGGCTGCTCCATCTTCATCGCCTCGAGGACGACGACGAGGTCGCCCTCGGCGACGGTGTCCCCGTCGGCGACGGCGACCTTGACGATCGTGCCCTGCATCGGCGAGGTGAGGCTGTCACCGGAGGCCGCCGAACCGCCGTGACCGGAGCCCCGCTTGCGCGGCCGGGCCCCACCGGAGGCGGCCGGGGCCGGCCCGCCGCCGGCCGCCAGGCCCGCGGGCAGCGACACCTCCAGACGCCGGCCGCCGACCTCGACGACGACGGTCTGCCGCGGCTCGTCCTCGCCACCCTCGGCCGGGGCGGCGGAGTACGGCGGCACCTGGTTGTCCCACTCGGTCTCGATCCAGCGGGTGTGCACGCGGAACGGCTCGCTGGTGAACGCCTCGTCGCGGACCACGGCGCGGTGGAACGGGACCACCGTCGGCATGCCCTCGACGACGAGCTCGTCCAGGGCGCGGCGGGCGCGCTGCAGCGCCTCGGTGCGGCTGGCGCCGGTGACGACGAGCTTGGCCAGCATCGAGTCGAACGCGCCGGCCACCTCGCCGCCGGTCTCGACGCCGGAGTCCCAGCGCACGCCGGGGCCCTGCGGGATCTCCAGCCGGGTGACCGGGCCGGGCGCGGGCATGAAGTTGCGCCCGGCGTCCTCGGCGTTGATCCGGAACTCGATGCTGTGCCCGCGCGGGGTGGGGTCCTCGGTGACCTCCAGCGGCAGGCCGTCGGCGATGCGGAACTGCTGGCGGACCAGGTCGATGCCGCTGGTCTCCTCGCTGACCGGGTGCTCGACCTGCAGGCGGGTGTTGACCTCGAGGAAGGAGATCGAGCCGTCGGCGCCCACGAGGTACTCCACCGTGCCGGCGCCGTGGTAGCCGGCCTCCCGGCAGATCGCCTTGGCGGAGGAGTGGATGCGGGCGCGCTGCTCGTCGGTGAGGAACGGCGCGGGGGCCTCCTCCACCAGCTTCTGGTTGCGGCGCTGCAGCGAGCAGTCGCGGGTGCCGACCACGACGACGTTGCCGTGGGTGTCGGCGAGCACCTGCGCCTCGACGTGCCGCGGCTTGTCCAGGAACCGCTCGACGAAGCACTCGCCGCGGCCGAAGGCGGCCACGGCCTCGCGGACGGCGGAGTCGAACAGCTCCGGGATCTCCTCCTCGGTGCGGGCCACCTTCAGCCCGCGCCCGCCGCCGCCGAACGCGGCCTTGATGGCCACCGGCAGGCCGTGCTCGCGGGCGAAGGCCAGCACCTCGCCGGCCCCGCCGACCGGGTCCTCGGTGCCCGGGACGAGGGGCGCCCCGACCTTCATCGCGATGTGCCGGGCGGCCACCTTGTCGCCGAGGGAGACGATGGCCTGCGGGGAGGGGCCGATCCAGGTCAGCCCGGCGTCGATGACGGCCTGGGCGAAGCCGGCGTTCTCCGACAGGAAGCCGTAGCCGGGGTGCACCGCGTCCGCGCCCGACCGCTTCGCCGCGTCGAGGACCTTGTCGATGACCAGGTAGGAGTCCCCGGGCGTCGTCCCGCCCAGGGCGAAGGCCTCGTCGGCGGCGCGCACGTGCAGGGCGTCCCGGTCGGGCTCGGCGTAGACCGCGACGCTGGTCAGCCCGGCGTCCCGGCAGGCGCGGGCCACGCGGACGGCGATCTCGCCGCGGTTGGCGATCAGGACCTTCTGCACCGGGCTCTCCCTCGTTGGTGGACCGGTCGGGACTGTAGTCAGGACGCCCGGGGCCGCTCCCGGGCGGGAGGAGCGGCTCAGCGCCGCCAGAGGGCGGTGATGGTCAGCCCCCGGCGGGAGAGCTGCTCGCGCAGCGCGGCCAGCGACAGCCCGACGACCGACGCCGGGTCGCCCTCCACGCGGCGCACGAACGGCGCACCCAGCCCGTCGAGGGTGAAGGCGCCGGCGACGGCGAGCGGCTCGCCGGAGTCGAGGTAGGCGTCCAGCTCCTCGGAGCTGGGGGAGGCGAAGTGCACGACGGTGGAGGTGACGACGACGTCGCGGCCCTCGACCCGCCCGTCGCGCACGTCGAGCAGCGCCTGCCCGGTGTGCAGCACGCCCGAGCGCCCGGCCATGCGCCGCCACCGGTCGCGGGCCTCCTGCGCGTCGGCCGGCTTGCCCATGGCCTCGCCGCGGAACTCCAGCAGGGAGTCCGCGCCGATGACCAGCGCGTCGTCGACCCGGCCGGCGACGACGGCGGCCTTCGCCGCGGCCAGCAGCGCCACCTGCTCGCCGACGCGCGGGGCGGTCACCGTGGACTCGTCCAGGTCGCTGACCACCACCTCGGGAGCGAGCCCCGCCTGGCGCAGCAGCCCCAGCCGGGCCGGCGAGGCGGAGGCCAGCACCAGCCTGCGGCTCATCCCGGCCGTCCCGCGGCGCGCCAGCCACCGGGGCCGGGCCGCAGGACCGGCCGGTGCAGGCCGGCGGGCGAGGCCCACGCCCCGACCGGGACGGGCCGGCGGCGCGGCCGCTCTCGCCCGGAGAGCGCGGCGACGACGACGGTCAGCGCGGCGAGCTCCTCGGCGGTGGGCTCGCCCCGGACGACCCGCAGCAACGGCTGCTCGCTCACAACGGGATGTTCCCGTGCTTCTTCGGCGGCAGCGTCTCCCGCTTGTTGGCCAGCAGCCGCAGCGCCTTGGTCACCTGCACGCGGGTGTGCGACGGCAGGATCACCTGGTCGACGAAGCCGCGGTCGGCCGCGATGTAGGGCGAGAGCAGCGCGTCCTCGTACTCGGTGATCAGCTCGGCGCGGCGGGCGTCGGGGTCGTCGGCGTCGGCGAGCTCGCGCCGGTAGAGGATGTTCACCGCCCCCTGCGCGCCCATGACCGCCACCTGCGCCGTCGGCCAGGCCAGGTTGAGGTCGGCGCCGAGGTGCTTGGAGCCCATGACGTCGTAGGCGCCGCCGTAGGCCTTGCGCGTGATGACGGTGACCTTGGGGACGGTGGCCTCGGCGTAGGCGTAGATGAGCTTGGCGCCGCGGCGGATGATCCCCTCCCACTCCTGCGACGTCCCGGGGAGGAAGCCCGGGACGTCGACGAAGGTGAGCACCGGGACGTTGAACGCGTCGCAGGTGCGCACGAACCGCGCGGCCTTCTCGCTGGCGTCGATGTCCAGCGTGCCGGCGAACTGGGTGGGCTGGTTGGCCACGACGCCGACCGGCCGCCCCTCGACCCGGCCGAAGCCGACCAGGATGTTGGGCGCGAACAGCGCCTGCACCTCGAGGAACTCGCCGTCGTCGAGGACGTGCTCGATGACGGTGTGCATGTCGTAGGGCGTGTTCGGCGAGTCCGGGACGAACGTGTCGAGCTCGAGGTCGGCGTCGGTGACCGCGTCGGGGAGGGTGACGTCGACCGGGGCGACGTCGACGGCCGGCAGCGGGTCGAGGTTGTTGCTCGGCAGGTAGGACAGCAGCGCCTTGACGTAGTCCAGCGCGTCGGCCTCGTCCTCGGCCAGGTAGTGCGCCACCCCGGACTTGGTGTTGTGGGTGCGGGCACCGCCGAGCTCCTCGAGCGTGACGTCCTCGCCGGTCACCGTCTTCACGACGTCGGGGCCGGTGATGAACATCTGGCTGGTCTGGTCGACCATGACGACGAAGTCGGTGAGCGCGGGGGAGTAGACGTGCCCGCCGGCCGCGGCGCCCATCACCAGGGAGATCTGCGGGACGACGCCGGAGGCGTGCACGTTGCGCCGGAAGATCTCGCCGTAGAGGCCGAGGGAGACCACGCCCTCCTGGATGCGCGCGCCGCCGCCCTCGTTGATCCCGATGACCGGGCAGCCGTTGCGGACGGCCAGGTCGAGGACCTTGACGATCTTCTCGCCGTAGACCTCGCCGAGGCTGCCGCCGAAGACGGTCACGTCCTGCGAGAAGACGCAGACCGGCCGGCCGTCGACCGTGCCGAACCCGGTGACGACGCCGTCGCCGAAGGGCCGCCTGGCGTCCATGCCGAAGGCGGTGGAGCGGTGCCGGGCGAACTCGTCGAGCTCGGTGAACGACCCCGGGTCCAGCAGCGCCTCGATGCGCTCGCGGGCGGTCATCTTCCCGGCCGCGTGCTGCTTCTCGACGGCGCGCTGGGAGCCCGCGTGGGTGGCCTCCTCGACCCGCCGCCCGAAGTCGGCCAGCTTGCCGGCGGTCGTGTGGACGTCGACGCCGCCCGGGACGGACTCCCCGGCGCTCTCGAGCTCAGCCGCAGTCACGGGGCCGTAGCGTAGGGGAGTGCCCGACGCGCCCTCTGCCCGCTGGTCGGAGCTGGACCGCCCGCCGCTGGACCCGGTGACCCTGCAGGCCGCCCTCGTCCGCGACAGCCGGCTGTGGCGCTCGCTGGAGGTGGCCGAGGAGGTCGGCTCGACCAACGCCGTCCTCGCCGCGCGGGCGGCCGACGACGCCCCCGAGGGCGCCGTCCTCGTCGCCGAGCACCAGGCCGCCGGGCGCGGCCGGCTCGACCGCACCTGGGTGTCCCCGCCCCGCGCCGGGCTGACCGTCTCGGTGCTGCTGCGCCCCGACGTCCCGGCCGCCCGGCGCGCCTGGCTGCCGCTGCTCACCGGGGTCGCCCTGGCCGAGGCCGTCGGCGAGGTCTGCGGCGTCCGCACGTCGCTGAAGTGGCCCAACGACCTGCTCGCCGCCGACGGCGCCAAGCTCGCCGGCATCCTCGCCGAGGCCACCGGCGCCGCCGTCGTCGTGGGCGCCGGGCTCAACGTCACCACCCGCCGCGAGGAGCTGCCGCCCACCGGGACGTCGCTGGCGGTGGTCCTCGGCGCACCGGTCGACCGCGGCCCGCTGCTGCTGGCCTACCTGCGCGGGCTGGAACGCCGCTACCTCGCCTGGACCGCCGCGCTCGGCGACCCCGTCGCCAGCGGCCTGGCCGGCGACTACCTCGCCTGGTCCTCCACGGTCGGCGCCGAGGTCACCGTCACGCTGCCCGACGGGGCGGACCTCGCCGGCACGGTCACCGCCGTCGACTGGGACGGCCGCCTGGTGCTGCAGACCGCCGGCGGCACCGTGGAGCTGGCCAGCGGCGACGTGCAGCACGTGCGGACACGCCCGCGGGGAGCCTGACGCCCCGCCTCCGCTCGGTCATCCTGGCGGCGTGCCCTACCCCGACAAGCTGCTCGCCGACGACGAGGAGGTCGTCGCCCACCTGCACCCGCACTGGACGACGCTGTTCTGGCCGGTCGTCCGCTTCCTGCTGGTCGTCGGCGCCGCCTCCTACCTGGCCGCGCTGGTCCCGGCCGGCCGGCAGCAGGGCGTGCTGCGGATGGTGCTGCTCGCCGTCGCGCTGGTCGTGCTCGCCGTCGCCGTCGTCCGGCCGGTGCTGCGCTGGCGCACCACCCACGTCGTGCTGACCACGCACCGGGTGCTGGTCCGGGAGGGCGTGCTGACCCGGCGCGGCCGCGACGTCGCGCTCTCCCGGGTCACCGACGTCTCCTGCCGCAGGACGCTGTGGCAGCGGGTCGTGCGCTCGGGCACCGTCACGGTGGAGTCCGCGGGGAACGGGCCGGCGCTGGTGCTGCGCCGGCTGCCCGACAGCGACGGGGTGCAGGCGCTGCTCGCCCAGCTCGTCGACGACGCGGACCCGTTCGACGCGGACCCGTTCGACGGCGCCGTGGCGGACGGGGACCCGTGGGACGACGACCCGTGGGACGGCGACCCGTCCGACGACGACGGCGCGGACGGGAGCCGGACGGGCCGCCGGTCCCGCCGGTCCTCGCGGCGGGCCGGCCGGTCCGACGTCTCGCGGTACTGACCCGTCTGCTTGTCGACACCTGCCGGACCGGCGCCGGTTCTTCGTCGTGTCGTCGACTCAACGTGACTGCTCCCTCCACCTACCGTGATCGGGCCGTGACATCGTCCCTCCCAGGGACAGGACGGGGGAGCTCCCATGCACTCGACGCAGCGACCGACCCGGCGTGCGGAGATCCGCGCGCTCACCGGTCTGCGCCTCGTGGCCGCCCTCTGGGTCGTCGCCTACCACCTGGGCACGGGACTGCAGTCCTCGGTGGGTGCGGCCGTCGAGCCGCTGATGCCGGTCGTGCGGGCCGGCTGGCTGGGTGTGGACCTGTTCTTCGTGCTCAGCGGTTTCGTCATGGCGCTGACGTACCTCGACACGATGGGACCGCGCTTCGGCTGGCGGCGGTCGGGGGTCTTCCTCTGGGCGCGCCTGGCCCGGGTGTGGCCGCTGTGGGTGCTGCTGACCCTGCTGTTCAGCGGGTGGCTGCTGATCAGCGACCGCGGCCTGGCCGGCCCGCCCGGACACCAGCGGGTGGTCGAGCCGCTGGCGCTGCTCGAGCAGCTGTTCATGGTGCAGATGTGGCACCGCGACGAGGTCTGGGGCTCCACCTTCGTCCTCGCCGGCTGGTCGCTGTCGGTGGAGCTGCTCGCCTACGTCTGCTTCCCGCTCCTGGTGCTCGTGCTCTGGCGGCTGCGGCGGCTGCCCGTGACGCTGCTGGCCGCCGGCTCGGTCGCGGCCATGCTCCCGCTCGCGTACCTCGCCTACCGCACCGGCGTCGAGCCCGAGGCGCTGCCGTGGACGCTGCGGATCGCCGGTGCCTTCGTCAGCGGCGGCCTGGTGTGCCTGGCCGTGCGGCGGCTGGAGGGCTCGGCGGCCGCGCTGCGCTGGAGCCCGCTGGTCGCCGCCCTCGCCGTCGCCCACGTCGTCTTCGTCTGCCTGTGGGCCGCCACCCGCGCCCAGCACCAGCCCGGCCACTACGCCGGCGTCGCCACGCTGCTGTTCCCCGTCCTCGTCGGCGCGCTGGCCCTCGCTCCGCGCGGGCTGGCCACCCTGCTGTCCGGCGACACCGCGGTGCTCGGCGGGCGCATCTCCTTCGCGCTCTACCTGGTGCACGGCTGCGTCTTCGAGATCGCCGACGACGTCGCCCACTGGGTCCGGCCGCTCAACCCCGGCACGCCGCTGTGGGCGCTGGTGCAGCCCGGCCTGGTGCTCGCCTCGCTGCTGCTCGCCTGGGTGCTCTTCCGCTTCGTCGAGGAGCCGGCCCGCCGCTGGATGCGCCGGGTCGGGCCCTCCTCCCGCCGGCCGGCCGAGGGCGACCGGCCGGCCGCCGTGGCGGGCACCGGAGCCGGCACCGGGACGGGCGCCACGGGGAGCCCCGTGACGGGCGCCGGGGGCGGCACCGTGGCCCTCCCGCTGCAGCGTCCCGTGGCCCGGCCGGTGGCGGCACCGCCGCATCCGCACCGGCGCCCCGCGACGGCGCCGCGGCCGGCCGCCGTCCGCGCCGCGGCGGTCGCCGCCCGCGACCTGCGCCCGCCGCTCGCCGACCGCCGGTCGGCCGTGGGCGGCTGACCCCGCGGCCGGGTGTGACCGAACGGTCACGGCGAGCCTGGCCGGTTCTGTCGGCCCCCCGACCTACCTTGCGCAGCCATGCGGCTGCTGCACACCTCCGACTGGCACATCGGGCGGTCGCTGCACGGCGCCGACCTGCTCGCCGAGCAGGAGGCGGTGCTCTCCGGCCTGGCCCGCGTCGTCGCCGCCGAGCGGGTCGACGCGGTCGTGGTCGCCGGTGACGTCTACGACCGCGCGGTGCCCTCGGCCGACGCGACGGCGGTGCTCGACCGCGTCCTCACCCGGCTGCGGGCGGCCGGGGCCACGGTGGTCCTCACCCCGGGCAACCACGACTCCGCGCGCCGGCTGAACTTCGCCGCCGGCCTGCTCGCGGCCTCGGGCGTGCACGTGCGCGCCACCGTGGCCGGCCTCGACGAGCCGGTGCTGCTCACCGACGCGCACGGCGACGTCGCCGTCTACGGGCTGCCGTACCTGGAGCCGGAGATCGCCCGGCACGAGATGGGGGTGCGGGACGCGCGCAGCCACGAGGGCGTCCTGCGGGCGGCGATGGAACGCGTGCGCGCCGACCTGTTCCTGCGCCCGGGCACCCGCTCGGTGGTGCTGGCACACGCCTTCGTCGGCGGCGGGGTGGCCAGCGACAGCGAGCGCGACATCTGCGTCGGCGGCGTCGACCTGGTGCCGGCGTCGGTGTTCGACGGCGTCGACTACGTGGCGCTGGGCCACCTGCACCGGCCGCAGTCGCTGTCGGAGCGGATGCGCTACAGCGGCTCGCCGCTGCCCTACTCCTTCGGCGAGGCCGGGCAGGACAAGCAGGCCTGGCTGGTCGACCTCGACGCCGGCGGGCTGGCCGGCGTCCGGGCGGTCCCGCTGCCGCTGCCCCGGGCGCTGACGGTGCTCACCGGCACCCTCGAGGAGCTGCTGGCCGACCCGGCGCTCGCCGCGGCCGAGGAGGACTTCGTCTCCGCGCGGCTCACCGACGCCGTCCGCCCGGCCGACCCGATGCGCCGGCTGCGCGCCCGCTTCGGCCACTGCGTGCACCTGGAGTGGTCCGGCGGCGGGCCCACCGACGGGCGCAGCTACCAGGAGCGACTGCGCGGGCGCGGCGACCTCGACGTCGCCGGGGAGTTCGTCGGGCACGTCCGCGGCGGGGTGGGCGCCACCGCCGCCGAGCGCGCCCTGCTGGCCCGCGCGCTGGGCGCCGCCGCCCGCGAGGAGCTCGCCCGGTGAGGCTGCACGCCCTCACCCTCACCGCCTTCGGGCCCTTCGCCGGCACCGAGACCGTCGACGTCGACGACGTCGCCCGCGACGGGCTCTTCCTGCTGTGGGGTCCGACCGGGGCGGGCAAGACCACGCTGCTCGACGCGGTCGTCTTCGCCCTCTACGGCGTCGTGCCCGGCGCCCGCGGGGAGGCCCGCCGGCTGCGCAGCGACCACGCCGACCCCGCCACCCGCACCGAGGTCAGCTGCGAGCTCACCCTGGCCGGCGAGCGGCTGCTCGTGCAGCGCCGCCCCGAGCAGACCCGGCCGAAGAAGCGCGGCGCCGGCGAGACCACCGAGCAGGCCCGGCTGCTGGTGCAGCGCTGGACCGGCGAGGCGTGGGCGCCGGTCAGCACCCGCATCGACGAGGGCTCGGAGTACCTGCGGGTGCGGCTGGGCCTGTCGGCCGAGCAGTTCTGCCAGGTGGTGCTGCTGCCGCAGGGCGACTTCGCCCGGTTCCTGCGGGCCGAGCCCGAGGAGCGGGCCAAGCTGCTGCGCACGCTGTTCGACGTCGACCGCTTCGCCCGCGCGGAGGAGTGGCTGGCCGGCGAGCGCCGGGCCGCCGAGGAGGCGCTGCGCGCCGACCGGCACCGGGTCAGCACGCTGCTGCACCGGGTGGCCCAGATCGCCGACACCGAGGTGCCCGAGGAGCTCGCCCCCGAGCTGGTCGGCGCGCGCCCGGGGGCCTCGGTCGGCGCCTGGGTGCAGCAGGTCCGCACCCGGGCGGGGGAGCGGCTGACCGCCGCGCGGGCCGCCGCGGGCGACGCCGCCGCGCAGAGCGCCCGGGCCGACGCCGGGCTCGCCGCCGCCCGCGCGCTGGCCGACCGGCACACCCGGCGCGACCGCGCCCGCGCCGGCCTCGAGGAGCTCACCGCGCGCGAGGCGGAGCTGGCGCCGCTGCGGGCCCGCGCCGACGCCGGCCGCCGCGCGGAGGTGCTCCGCGACGTGCTGGAGACCGCCGGCCACACCGCCGGGGCCGCCGCAGGGGCGGCCGCGGCCCGCGCGACCGCCGAGGCCGCCTGGGCCGCCGCCGGCGCCGCTGCCGGCCGCGAGGCCACGGCGGAGACGGCGCGGGAGCTGCGCGACACCGCCGCGCAGGCCCGCGCCCTGCTGCCCGACGCCCGCCGCGCCCGCGAGCGCGCAGCCGACGCCGTCGCGCTGGCCCGGGAGGTGCAGCGGCTGACCGTCGCCTGCGCCGACGGGGCGCGCGCGGCCGAGGAGGAGCCGGCGCGGGTGACCGCGGCCCAGGCCCGCCTCGACGCCGCGCAGGCCGCCGCCGCGCGACTGCCCGGCCTGGCCGCCGCGGAGGAGGCCGCCCGCACCGCGCTGGACGCCGCCACGCGCGCCGCCGCGCTGGCCGGCCGGCTCGACCGCGCCCGCACCGACGCCGACACCGCCCGGCTGGCCTGGCTGCAGAGCCGGGAGCGGCTGGTCGAGGTGCGCACCGCGCGGCTCGACGGCATGGCCGCCGAGCTGGCCGCGGGGCTGCGCGAGGGCGCCGACTGCCCGGTGTGCGGTTCGGCCGAGCACCCGCGCCCCGCCGTCCCGGCCGGTGCGGCGGTCACCGCCGACGACGAGGAGCGGGCCCGCGCCGCCGTCGACGCCGCCGACGAGCGCCGCACCGCGGCCGCCGCCGTGGTGGAGCGGCAGGAGCGCGAGCTCGCCGTGCTGCGCGCCCGGGCCGGCGACGGGCCGGCCGAGGAGCTGGCCGCGCGCGCCGCGGCCACCCGGGCCGAGCTGCAGGAGGTGTCGGCGCTGGCCGGGGGCGTCGAGGCCGCCCGCCGCGCGCTGGCCGCGGCCGAGCAGCGCCGGGACGCGACGGTCGCGGCGCTGGCCGCCGACCGGGAGGCGCTGCAGCGGCGCACCGCCGAGCAGGCCGCCGCCGACCGTGCCGCCGCCGAGGCCGCCGCCCGGGTCGACGCCGCCCGGGGGGAGGACGCCGACCTGCCCACCCGCATCGACCGGCTGACCGCGGCCGCGCAGCGCTGCGAGGCCGTCGTCGCCGCGGCAGCCGAGGAGGAACGCGCCCGGGACGCCGCCGCCGCCGCGCGCACCGCGGCCGGGGAGCGCGCCGCGGCGGCCGGGTTCGCCGACGCGGCCGCCGCCCGCGCCGCGCTGCTGCCCGCCGGCGAGCTCGCCGCCCTCGACCGGCGGCTGCACGAGCACGACGCCGCCCGCTCGGTGCTCGCCGCCACGCTCGCCGACCCCGAGCTGGCCGACCTCGGCGAGCGGCCCGACGTCGCGGCCCTCGAGGAGCGCTGCGCCGCGGTCACCGCCCGCCGCGAGGAGGCGGTGACCGCCCTCGACCAGGCCCGCCGCTGCGCCGCCGCGCTCGACGCGCTGGCCGGCGACGTCCTGGGCGCGGAGGAGGAACTCGCCGAGCGCCGGGCCCGCGCCGACCAGGTCGGCGGGCTGGCCGACCTCGTGGGTGGCCGCGGCGCCAACACGCTGCGGATGCGGCTGCAGTCGTTCGTGCTGGCCGCCCGGCTCGAGCAGGTGGCCGAGGTGGCCAGCCGCCGGCTGCAGGAGATGTCGCGGGGGCGCTACACCTTCCTGCACAGCGACGCCCTGGGCCGGCACGGCGCCCGCGGCGGCCTGGGCCTCGACGTGCTCGACGAGTACACCGGCACCCGGCGGCCCACCAAGACCCTCTCCGGCGGGGAGAGCTTCATGGCCTCCCTCGCGCTGGCGCTGGGTCTCGCCGACGTCGTCACGGCCGAGGCCGGCGGGGTGCAGATGGACACGCTCTTCGTCGACGAGGGCTTCGGCACCCTCGACGCCCAGGCGCTCGACGCGGTGATGACCGTGCTCGACGAGCTGCGCCGCGGCGGGCGCACGGTGGGCGTGATCAGCCACCTGGAGGAGCTGCGCACCCGCATCCCCACGCGGCTGGAGGTGGTGGCCGGGCGGTCCGGCTCGCGCCTGGCTTCCTGACCGCTGAGGGGCACCCTGCCGAGAGGGGCCGCGTGGGACGACGGGGACGGGCGGGGGACGTGGGACCACCCGGCCGGTGAGTCGAGACTCAGGTACCCGTGGTACCTGACCGGCCACCTAGCGTCACTGTCATGTCCCTCCCCGGAGTCGAGCCCGAGCGCCCGGCCGGCGTCCGGGCGGACGCCTCGGGTCTGGCCCTGACCCCGCACGGGCCGGAGTGCCTGCCCGCGGTGGTCGAGGTCCTGCTCGAGGGCTACCGGACGGTGTCCTTCCGCACCGACGCCGGGACCCGCCGCGACGACGGCAGCGTCGGGTTCGCCTGGCCCCCGGCGCTCGCCGAGCGCCTCTCGGGGCGGGCCGCGATCGTGGTCCGGGACGCCGCCCGCAAGGACGTCCTCGCCTCCGGCGAGACCCGCTTCGGCACCGACCCCGCCCGGCTGGACCTGCGCGACGGGCAGCGACGCTGGCTGTCGGTCAACAAGTGGGGGCGCCTCGCCCCCGGCTTCGACGGCATCGACCCGGCGGCGCGCCGGGCCCTGCAGGACCGCCTGCTCGACCGCCTCGACGCCGTGCGCGGGGTGCTCGAGGAGGCCGGGCTGCAGCCGTTCGTCTGCTACGGGACCCTGCTCGGCGCCGTGCGCGACGGGGACCTCATCCCGCACGACGACGACGCCGACCTCGCCTACGTGTCCCGCCACGACCACCCCGCCGACGTCGTCCGGGAGAACCTCGAGCTCGAGCGGCTGCTGCGCGACCGCGGGTACCCCGTGGTCCGCCACAGCGGTGGCCACCTGCAACTGGTCTTCGACGACGGGGACGGCGGCCAGGACCACTACCTCGACGTCTTCACGGCGTTCGAGGTCGGGGACCGGACCTACCTCTGCTTCCAGGTCGGCGCGGACGGCCTGGACCTCCGGACGCTGTCCGAGGTCACCCTCCGCGGGCGGCGCCAGCCCGCTCCGGCGGCCGCCGAGCAGCTGCTGGCCGAGACCTACGGGCCGGGCTGGCGCACGCCGGACCCGTCGTTCACCTTCACCACTCCGCACGCCGTGCGGTCGCGACTACGGACATGGATCGGGGAGTTCAACATGGGCCGCGAGTACTGGCAGGACTTCTACTCCAGCACCGACGTCGGCCGGGTCCCGGCCGCGGAGTCGGACTTCGCCCGCTGGGTCGACGAGCGGCTGCCCGCCGGCGCCGCCGTGCTGGACGTGGGCACCGGCACCGCCCGCGACGCCCGCTTCTTCGCCCGGTCCGGGCGCACCGTGCACGCGGTCGACTACTCCGCGGCCGCGGTCGAGCGGGGCCGGGCCCTGGCCGCCGCCGAGGGCTGGGACGCCGGCTTCGAGGTCGTCAACCTCGCCGACCTGCACCAGGTCGGCGGCCTGGCCGCGGGCCTCGACCCCTCCGCCGGCTGGCACCTGTACGCCCGCTTCCTCGTGCACGCCATCGACGACGAGGCGCGCGCCAACCTGTGGTTCCTCGCCTCGGCCGTCGCCCGCCGCGGCGGTGAGTGCTGGTTCGAGTTCCGCACGAACCGCGACGAGCAGGCCGAGCACGTGTTCGGCGAGCACTTCCGGCGCTATCTCGACCCCGCGCAGGTGGTCATCGAGGCCAAGGAGCGCGACCTGCAGGTGCTCGACGCGGTCGAGGGCCGGGGTCTGGCCGTGTACGGCGACGAGGACCCGTGGGTCGCCCGGCTGCGCCTGGGAGCGGTGTGATGCCGGCCCGCAGGCTCGCCGGCGCGGTGCTGCGCCGGGTCGCTCCCCGCACGGTGCGCGCCCTCGAGGCGGTGCCCGTCCTCGAGCGGCGGCTCGGTGAGAGCGAGGCCGCGCTCGCCGAGCTCCGCGAGCAGCTCGCGGTGCGCTCCCAGCAGGTCGAGGACCTGCAGCGGTGGCGGGGCGAGGCCGAGGCGGGTCTGGACGAGTCGCGCCGGCTGTCGCTGCGCGTGGCCCAGATGACCGACCTGGTGTTCGACCGGCTGCTGACCTCCGCGGGCGACGCCGCCGGGCGGTGAGCCCCGCCGGGGAGTCAGCTCCCCGTGGCGTCGGGGCGCAGGCCCGGTGCCAGCTCGCCGATGCGCTGCAGCAGGCGGTCGAGCGGTTCGCCGCACAGCGCGGTGATCCGGTCGATCGTCCGCGTCAGGTCGGCGACGTCGAGCGGGTGCTCGGCCACCCCGGCGTTCGACCAGACCGGCCGCATGCCGCCGGGTCCGTCGAGGGCGTCCTCCCACACGGTGTGCACCACGGCGGTGCGCACCGCGTAGAGCTTCCGCACCTGGTGGGTCCACTCCAGGACGTCGTCGTTGAGCCGCCGGTCGCGCACCCGCAGCGGCATGAGGTTGCGGATGAGGCGCACCAGCGCGTCGAGCTCCAGCGGCAGCAGGTAGGGCGCGCTGACCCCGTCGGTGCCCGACAGTGCCAGGGCGAGCCGGGAGACCGCCCGCTCCGCCGTCGCCGCCGCCGCGACCAGCCGGCCGACGGTGGCGTCCCACGGGGGTGCCTGCACCGCCGTCACGCCGCGGCTCCCGCCGTCCGGGGGAGCCGCCGGTGCGGACGTGTGGGGAGCGGTGCGCGCACGCCGCCAGTCTGCCGGGCCGGGGTGCCGCCGCCGGTCAGCGGGTGAGCACCCCGACGCCCGCGTCGTCGGCCACCGGCGACGGCGCCGCCGGGAACACCCACGCGCGGTAGGCGACGAAGCGGATCACCGTGCCGACCACGATCGAGAGGACGTTGGTGGCCAGCAGCACCACCGAGCTGTCCTGGCCGAGGCCGTGGTGCACCAGCGCGACGATCCCCAGGCCGATCAGGAGGGTCACCGCGTTGACCGCCGCGAAGGCCAGGTACTCGCGGCGCAGCCCCGTCCGGGCCCGCGCGGAGAACGACCACCAGCGGTGACCGGCGAACGCCGTCGACGTGGACACCACGGTCGAGACCAGCTTGGCGACCACCGCGTCGGCGCCGGCACCGGCGTACACCGCCTGGAACACCGCGAGGTCGACCACGAAGGAGACCGCGCCCACGACGCCGAACGCCGACAGCTCGCGCACCAGGACCCGCCAGGAGCCGCGCACCCGGTCGGCGAGCGCACCCCGCCCAGGTCCTGCCCCCGCCGCCGGCACGGCGACGATCGTACGGGCCCGGGCGTGCTGCCCGGCGATCGGCGCGGGGGGCGGGATACTCGGTCGCCGTGCGCACCAGCCGGCGGTCGAGGCCCGTCCCGCGCCGCCGAGCGTGGTGGGCCGCCTGCCTGGCCGCGGTGGTCCTCGCCGGCGTCGTCGGGTGCGGCGACCTCGACGTGCCCGCGGCGGCCGGGCCTCCGGAACCCGTCGGCTTCGCCGTCGTCGGGGACTCGATCACCGCCGGCCTGGACGCGCCGGTCGAGGGCACGCGGGTGCGCGGGACCGGGTCGTGGGTGCCGGCCGCCGACGTGGCGCCGCTGGAGTTCCGCGGCGGCTGGGCCGTGCCCGGCGCCCGCACCGCCGACATGCGCGCGGGCGTGCGGCCGGTCGAGGCCGACGTGCTGGTCGTGCTCGCCGGCACCAACGACGTCCTGGGCGGGGTGCCCTGGGAGCGGACCCGGGAGGACCTGCTGGCCGCGGTGGCGGCCACCGGGGTGACACGGGTGGTCCTGCTGGCCGTCCCGCCGATCGACGTCGCCCCGCGGGCCCGCGAGGACCTCAACGCCCACCTGGCCGCGCTCGCCGGGGAGCGGGGGTGGACGTCGGTCGACCCGTGGACCGACGTCGCCACCGACCGCGGCACCTTCACCGCCGGCGCCTCGGCGGACGGCGTGCACCCGACCCAGCCGGTCGCCGACCTCGTCGGGACGCGGGTCCGCACGGCGCTGCTGGACCCGGCCGGGGACTGACCCCGGGCCGGTTCCCGGGCTAGCCTCCCCCTGCCATGGCCGAGACCCCGCAGCCGACCGCACCCGCCGCGACCGACCCCCGCACCGGGCTGCCGGTCGTGGCGATGGTCGGCGGGGGCCAGCTGGCCCGGATGACCCACCAGGCCGCCATCGCCCTCGGCCAGTCGCTGCGGGTGCTGGCCACCGGCCCCGACGAGTCCGCGGCGCTGGTCGCCGCCGACGTCCGGCTGGGCGACCACCGCGACCTCGGCGCGCTGCGCGCGGTGGCCGAGGGCGCCACCGTGCTCACGTTCGACCACGAGCACGTGCCCAACGAGCACCTGCGCGCCCTGGCCGCCGACGGCGTGCGGGTCGCCCCCGGCCCCGACGCGCTGCGGCACGCCCAGGACAAGCTGGTCCTGCGCCGGGCGCTGGCCGGGGCGGGGGAGCCGCAGCCGGCCTGGGCCGAGGCGCCCACGGTGCACGCGGTGGCCGCGTTCGCCGAGGAGGTCGGCTGGCCGGTCGTCGTCAAGACCCCGCGCGGGGGCTACGACGGCCGCGGCGTCTTCGTCGTCCACGGCCCCGACCAGGTCGCCGACCTGCTCGAGCGGCACGGGACCCTGCTGGTCGAGGAGCAGGTGCCGCTGGTGGGGGAGCTGGCGGTGCTGGTGGCCCGGTCCCCGTTCGGCCAGGTCGCCGTCTGGCCGGTGGTCGAGACCGTGCAGCGCGACGGCATCAACACCGAGGTGCTGGCGCCCGCACCCGGGCTCGAGGAGGAGACCGTGCTGGCCGCGCAGGAGCTCGCCGTCCGCGTCGCCGACCGGGTGGGCGTCGTCGGGGTCATGGCCGTCGAGCTGTTCCGGACCGCCGACGGGGTGCTGGTCAACGAGCTGGCGATGCGCCCGCACAACTCCGGGCACTGGACGATCGAGGGCGCGCGCACCAGCCAGTTCGAGCAGCACCTGCGCGCCGTCCTCGACTACCCCCTGGGCTCGACGGCGATGACCGCGCCGGTCGTGGTCACGGCCAACGTGCTCGGCGGGGCGGCGTCGGCCGAGGGCTGGGACGGCCCCGGCGTCGACGAGCGGGTACACCACCTCATGGCGCACTGGCCCGACGTCAAGCTGCACTGGTACGGCAAGGGCCAGCGTCCCGGCCGCAAGCTCGGCCACGTCACCGCGCTGGGCGACGACCTCGCGGAGGTCCGCGCCCGTGCGCTCGCCGCGGCCCGCTACCTCGCCGACGGCGTCGTCGACCCCGCCTTCGCCTTCCCCGGGGAGCACTGAGTGGGCGAGCCCGTCGCCCCCGCGCCCCGGGTGGGCGTCGTCATGGGCAGCGACTCCGACTGGCCGACCATGGAGCCCGCCGCGCAGGCGCTCGCCGAGTTCGGCGTCCCCTACGAGGTGCACGTGCTGTCCGCGCACCGCACGCCGCAGCGGATGCTCGACTACGCCACCAGCGCCGTCGGCCGCGGCCTGCGCGTCCTGGTCGCCGGGGCCGGGGGAGCGGCGCACCTGCCCGGCATGCTCGCCGCGGCCACCCCGCTGCCGGTCATCGGCGTGCCGCGCCCGCTGGACCGCCTCGACGGCCTCGACAGCCTGCTGTCGATCGTGCAGATGCCGGCCGGCGTGCCGGTGGCGACGGTGTCGATCGGCGGGGGCCGCAACGCCGGCCTGCTCGCCGTCCGGGTCCTCGCCGCCGCCGACCCGCAGCTGCGGGCGGCGGTCGAGCGGTTCCAGGCCGAGCTCGCCGACACGGTGGTCGCCCGCGACGCCGCGCTGCGGGCCCGTCTCACCGGGCCGGGTGAGACGGGCCGGGAGACTGCTGGGACGTCCTAGCATCTACCCGTGAGCACGAGCGGGCTGTACCAGCTGACCGAGGAGCACGACGCGATCCGGGCCGCCGTCCGGGACATCGCCGAGCGGGAGATCAAGCCGTACGCGGCGGAGGTGGACGCCGAGTCGCGCTACCCCATCGAGGCGCAGAAGGCGCTGACGGCGGCCGGCTTCCACGCCACCCACATCCCGGAGTCCTACGGCGGCGAGGGCGCCGACGCGATCGCCACCTGCATCGTCATCGAGGAGGTCGCCCGGGTCGACGTCTCGGCGTCGCTCATCCCGGCGGTCAACAAGCTCGGCTCGATGCCGGTGATCCTCTCGGCGTCGGAGGACCTCAAGCAGCAGGTGCTCGCCCCGATCGCCGCCGGCGAGGCGATGATCAGCTACGGGCTGTCCGAGCGGGAGGCCGGCTCCGACGCCGCCTCGATGAAGACCCGCGCCCGCCGCGACGGTGACACCTGGGTGCTCAACGGCACCAAGGCGTGGATCACCAACGCCGGCGTCTCCGAGTGGTACACGGTCATGGCCGTCACCGACCCGGAGAAGCGGGCCAACGGCATCTCCGCCTTCGCCGTCCACCGCGACGACCCGGGCTTCGCCGTGGGCCCGAAGGAGCGGAAGATGGGCATCAAGGGCTCGCCCACCTGCGAGCTCTACTTCACCGACTGCACCATCCCGGCCGACCGGGTGATCGGCGAGCCCGGCACCGGCTTCAAGACCGCGCTGCGGACGCTGGACTTCACCCGCCCGACCATCGGCGCGCAGGCCGTCGGCATCGCCCAGGGCGCCCTCGACGCCGCCGTCGAGTACACCCGCGAGCGCCAGCAGTTCGGGCGGGCGGTCAGCGACTTCCAGGGCGTGCAGTTCATGCTCGCCGACATGGCCATGCAGATCGAGGCCGCCCGGCACCTGGTCTACGTCGCCGCCGCCCGCGGGGAGACCGGCCACTCCGGCGGCAAGGTGGACCCCGACCTCGGCCGGCTGTGCGCCGCGGCCAAGGCGTTCGCCTCCGACGTCGCCATGAAGGTCACCACCGACGCCGTGCAGCTGTTCGGCGGCGCCGGCTACACGCAGGACTTCCCGGTCGAGCGCATGATGCGCGACGCCAAGATCACCCAGATCTACGAGGGCACCAACCAGATCCAGCGGATGGTGATCGCGCGCAGCCTGCTGCGCGGGTGAGCCCCGCACCTCCCGGCGAGGTGTGACGGAGGGGTCCGGTCCCGCTCGGCACCTCGTGCCCGCCGCGACACGCCGGGCGCGTGGCCGGTGTGACGTCCGGTGCGCGGTGTCGCCGCCCACGGTCCTCCGCTGGCGCGCAGCGTGTTGACTGGGAGCCGTGGGTGCACCGAGCGCAGTGGCCGAGCGGACCGGGCGGGGAGCTCATCCCGGGGGCCGGCCGTCGGCCGGCCGGGGACGGCTCCCACGGCTGGAGCTCGGGCTGCTGGTCACGGCCCTGATCGCCTTCGTCTGCGCCGCCCTGGTGCCGCTGGCGCCGGTGTCGGTCAGCACCCCGACGGTCTCCTGGCCGCAGGACCCGGCCGCTCCGGTCTCCACGGAGCTGCAGCTCACCGCCCAGCGGCCGGCCGCCCTCGACGTCCGGTTCAGCTGCGCTGCGCTGACCGCCGCGCGCGACGCCGGCGACGGCGTGCTGCTCAGCACCGTCGTCCCCGGCCGGCTCGCCGAGGTCGAGGGCCTGCAGGTCCGCCTCGCCGCCGACGACACGGTCTCGGTCGTCAGCAACGGCACCGAGGTGTACCGCGGCGGCCTCGCGGGCGGGGACTGCGCCTACCGGCTGCAGATGGACCCCGACGCGACCCGGCTGATGGTCGACGGGCGGCCGCTGGCCGAGACCGGCGGCGCGCTGCCCGACGTCGACCTGCTGGCCACCTCCGTCACCGCGCTGCCCGGCGGCACCGCCGACGACCTCGGGGTCACCGTGGACGTCGACGACCAGTTCTCCACCAGCCCGACCCCGCTCAAGTGGGCGATCGCCGCCGTCCTGCTGCTCGCGTCGCTGGCCTGCCTGGCCCTGCTCGCGCTGCGGGAGCGCCGTGCCCGGGCCACCGCCGGGAGCACCGCCCGCGCGCGGTCCCGCTGGTGGCGGGCGGTGTCGGTGGTCGACCTCGCCGTGGCCGCCGTGCTGCTGCTGTGGCTGTTCATCGCCCCGCACACCGACGACGACGGCTACTACTCCGCGATGGCGCGCAACGCCGTCGAGAACGGGTACGTCGGCAACTACTTCCAGCTGCTCAACCAGGGGTATCCGCCCTTCAGCTGGTTCTACCAGCTGCTCGGCTACTGGGACCTGCTCGGCTCCTCGCCGGTGGTGCTGCGGATCCCGTCGCTGGTGGCCGGGCTGGTCACCTACGGCGCCGCCCGCGCGATCGTGGAGTCGGTCGGCATCGCGCCGGCGCGGACCACGGCGGGCCGGCTGGTCCGCCACGGCGTCGTCGCCCTGGTCTTCCTCACCGCCTGGCTGCCCTACAGCATGGGCGTGCGGCCGGAGTCGATCTCGGCGGTGTTCGCCGTCCTGACGCTCGGCGCGGTCGTGGTGGCCCGGCGGCGGGGGAGCCTGGCCTGGTACGCCGCCGCGCTGCTCGTCGCCGGCATCGGGGTGACCTGCCACCCGACCGGCATCGTCGCGCTGGCCCCGTGGCTGCTGAGCATCCCGGCGATGTGGCCGCTGGTGCGCTCCACCGGCCCGTGGCGGACCCTCGCCGTCGCCGCCGGCGTGGTGGCCCCGGCCGCCCTCGCCGCGGTGCCGGGCTTCCTCGACGGCTCGCTGCGCGACTTCACCTACTCGCAGGAGATCTACGCGCGGCTGTGGCCCCAGGAGAGCTGGTACCGCGAGTGGCTGCGCTGGTCGTTCCTCCTCGGCGACGGGCCGATGGGCTCCTACGCGAAGCGGGCCACCGTCCTCGTCGCGATGGTCGCCTTCCTCTGGTTCGCGGTCCTGCAGCTCGCCGCCGGCGGCCGCGCCCGGCGCGCCTTCCCGCCGCTGGTGGCGCTGACCGGCTGGTCGTTCGGCCTCTCGCTGCTGCTGCTGTGGCTGACCCCGAGCAAGTGGACCCACCACTTCGGCGCGCTGGCCGGAATGACCACCGTGTTCGTGGCCTGCGCGCTCCTGCAGGGCGCGCGCACGGTCGTGGCCGCGCAGCGGGGCCGGCGCAGCCTCGCCCCGGCCACCGTGCTCGCCGCGCTCTCGCTGGTGCTGGTGTTCGCGCTGGCCATGCACGGGCCCAACAGCTGGGCGTACTCGTGGCTGCTGGGCATGCCGCACCGGCTGGTGCCGCCCTTCGCCGGGCCGGTGGCCTTCGACCGTCCGGCCGTCTGGCTCGTCGTCGTCGCCGCCGTCGGCGTCCTCGTGTGGTGGCGGCTGCCGCGGCGGCGGCGCAGCTGGGGCCGGGTGACGGCGCTGGCCTTCCCCGCGGCGGTGCTGGTCTTCCTCGCCGTCACGCTGGCCTACCTGGTCGGCAGCTTCTCGCTGGCGACCGTGCGGACCTGGGACACCTACTCGCCGCAGGCCGACGCGCTGCAGGACCCGCTGGCCCGCGAGGGCGGCGCCCAGCACGCCATCCGCGCCGCCGACCCGCGCACGGCGACCGTGCTGCCGCTGCAGGAGGGTTCCGCGGCCACCGTCGCCGGGTTCAGCGAGCAGGGCGGGTACCTGCCGTCCGCGCCGCCCACCGACACCGCCGACGACGAGCCGACGGTGTGGGGGAGCTACCCCGGGCCGGGGGCGGAGGCGAACACCGGGGAGCTGACCACCGGCTGGTACGCGCTGCCCGACGCCGCGCCCGACCTGCGGCTGCTGGTCGAGGCCTCCGGCCGGCCGGGCGGGGGCAACTCGCTCGTCGCCGAGTACGGCGAGCTCACCGGCGACGGCGGCGTCGCCGCGCTGGGCTCGCAGGTCCTCGACGACGGCGCCGACTCCCCGTTCTGGCGGCAGCTGACCCTCGTGCCCAGCCCCGGCGCCGAGGTCGTCCGGCTGGTCGCCGCCGACCGCACCGACGGCCCGGGCGGCTGGCTGGCGCTCACCGCGCCGGTGGAGGCGCAGATGCGGCCGCTGACCGAGGTGGTCGGCGACGGCGACGTCACCGCGGTGGCCTGGCAGCTGGCCTTCCAGTTCCCCGCCGCCGAGCTCCCGGTCACGGTGCACGGGATCACCGAGCCCGTCGACTGGGTGTTCGCCTGGGGCGAGGGCCCGCTCGGCGGGCTCGGCGACGCTGCCTTCACCCGGGAGCGGGCCGGGCTGTGGCACCCCACCGTCCGCTCCTCGACGCTCACCCAGCTGGCCACCGACGTCCCCGGCCAGCCGGACCTGCGGACCTTCACCGCCTACCAGGTGCGCAACCCCTACGCCGACGCCGCCTACGACCTCGAGCGCGGCCGCACCGTGGTGTGGGGCTGGCAGGCGCCCTGACCGCGCGGGCGGGCCTCAGTCCAGCAGGCGGGTGACCGCCGCGAGGCGGGAGTCGCCGGCCATCGACGCCAGCCACGCCGACCAGCCCGGCCGCTCGCGCACCGCCGCCAGCGCGGCGCGGGCGGCGGCCCGGTCACCGCGTCGGGAGGCGGCCAGCGCGGCGTAGAGGTCGCGCGCGCCCTCGGGGGCGAACAGCGCGAGGGTCTCGTAGTCGCGCTCGTCGTAGGCGCGCTGCAGGTTGCGCAGCATCCGAAGCTGGGCCACCGGGTCGCCGGAGTCGTCGACCCGCAGGTCCATCCGCACGCCGTCGTCCTCCTCCGACGCCGGCTCGCCGCTCACCACCAGCAGCGCCGCCGACTGCCGGCCGCGCAGGTCCCCGCCGGCGTCCTGGCCGGCGCTCAGCGCGGCGAGCAGCCGGTCGGCCAGGACGCCGCCGCCGGCCCGGTAGGCCCCGGCCATCGCCGGCAGCACCTCCGGCGAGACGAGCATGTTGCCCTGCACGCTCCACCCCTCGCCGAGCAGGTGGCCGCTCACCGGGAAGGAGCCGGGCCCGGTGTCGGCGGCGACGGCGCCGTCGGGCGCGAGGACGGCGATCTGCCGGTCGACGTCCTCGGCGGCGTGCGCGGCCCGGCGCACCAGGACCTCCGGCGCCGTGCCCTCGGCCAGCCCGCCGAGCAGCACCGACCCCAGCCCGCGCGGGCTGCGGGCCTGCACCGCCACGACGCCGACGCCGGGCCGGGCGGTGGGCACCGCCCGCCCGACGGCGAGGATGCAGGAGGAGACCGCGATGCCCATCTCCCCGGTGTCCGGGTCGCGGGCGACGACCGAGAACGTCACCGGGGGCCAGGGCTCAGACGGTCGCCGGCAGGGTCATCGTCGGGACGTCGCCGGGGACGGTCAGCGGGGCGCCGGTCCTGGCGACCACCTCGTCGGGTGTGACGCCGGGGGCGACCTCGCGCAGCACGAACCCGTCGCCGGTGACGTCGACGACGGCGAGTTCGGTGACCACCCGGTCGACGCACGCCTTGCCGGTCAGCGGCAGCGAGCACTCCTCGACCAGCTTCGGCGACCCGTCGCGGGCGACGTGCTCCATCATGATCACGACCCGCTTGGCGCCGTGGACGAGGTCCATCGCGCCGCCCATGCCGTTGACCATCTTCCCGGGGATGAGCCAGTTGGCGAGGTCGCCGCGGGGGTTGACCTGCATGGCGCCGAGGATGGCCAGGTCCAGGTGCTTGCCGCGGATCATGGCGAAGCTGGTGGCGGAGTCGAAGAAGCTCGCGCCGGGCAGGATCGTCACCGTCTCCTTGCCGGCGTTGATGAGGTCGGGGTCCTCCTCGCCCTCCACCGGGTAGGGGCCGACGCCGAGGACGCCGTTCTCCGAGTGCAGCACCACGTGCACGCCGTCCGGGACGAAGTTGGGCACCAGCGTGGGCATGCCGATGCCGAGGTTGACGTAGGCGCCGTCCTCGAGCTCCAGGGCGACGCGGGCGGCGAGCTGGTCGCGGGTCAGGGTCATCGGGTCTCCTCCGTCGCCTCTTCGCCACCGGCGGCCAGCGGGGCGGCGGACTGCCGCGGGCGGGTGGTGCGCCGCTCGATCCTCTTGCCCTCCGGGCCGACCAGGACGACCCGGTCGACGAAGACGCCGGGCAGGTGGACGTGCTCGGGGCGGATCTCCCCGGGCTCGACGAGCTCCTCGACCTCGGCGATCGTGATCCGCCCGGCCGTGCCGGCCAGCGGGTTGAAGTTCATCGCCGACTCGTGGAAGACGAGGTTGCCGTGCCGGTCGCCGACGGCGGCCCGCACCAGGGCGAAGTCGGCGGTCAGCGCGGTCTCGAGCACGTACTCGACGCCGTCGAAGACCCGCGTCTCCTTCGGCGCGCTGGTCTCGACGACGTTCCCGTCGGCGTCGTAGCGCACCGGGATGCCGCCGTCGGCGACCATCGTGCCCACGCCGGTGGGGGTGTAGAAGGCGGGGATGCCCGCGCCGCCGGCGCGCAGCCGCTCGGCCAGCGTGCCCTGCGGGGTCAGCTCGACCTCCAGCTCACCGGAGAGGTAGAGCCGGGCCAGCTCCTTGTTGCCGCCGACGAACGAGCTGATCGTGCGGCGGATGCGGCCGGCGTAGAGCAGCACGCCCAGCGCCTGGTCGTCGACGCCGCAGTTGTTCGAGATCGTCGTCAGGTCGTGGGTGCCCTGCTCCAGCAGCGCGTCGATCAGCCGGATCGGCACGCCGCACAGGCCGAACCCCCCGACGGCGAGGACGGCGCCGTCGGGGACGTCGGCCACCGCCTCGCGTGTGCTCGCGACGACCTTGTCCATCAGGCGACCCCACCCATCAGCTGACCACCGTCTCCTCCGGCGCGGCCGGCCGGCTCCCTCAGGCGGGCCGGCCCAGCTCGCGGATGCCCTCGATCCGGACGCCGAGCGTAGCGGTGACCCGCTCGGCCTCCGCCCGCGCGCGCAGGGCCGCGGGGTCGGTGTGTCGGCACAGCACCAGCGACGCGCCGGCGGCCAGCGGCGCCAGCAGCCAGACGACCGGGCCGGCCTCCGCGGCGGTCGGCTCGTCGACCAGCAGCCGGTCCCCGGCGGCGATGCCCAGCCGCCCGGCGAGCTGCCCGGCGGCGTCGGCCAGCCCGCCGAGGGTCAGCTCCAGCCCGCCGGCGGTGAGGCCGGGGGAGGCCGGGTCCGGCGGCACGTACGGGGTGAAGACGTCGCTGCGCGCCCGCACCTCGACGGCGAAGTCGCGGGCCGGCCCGGCGTAGCCGGTCATGCCCAGGCCCAGCGGGTGCAGCGAGAGGCCGAGCAGCTCGGGCAGGTCCTGCTCCTCCAGCGGCGCGAGCCGGTCCTGGGCGGCGAGGACGACGTCGGCGGCGTCGAGGCGGCCGTCGTCCTCGGCGGCGGTGTCGAGCACCGCGGCGCCGCAGCTCCAGACGCCGAGCAGCACCGCGGCGGTCTGCCAGTGCACCGGCAGCACGACCGCGACGGTGCTGCCCGGGCCGACGTCGAACTCGTCCTGCAGCAGGTCGGCGGTCTTGGCCACCCAGTTGGCCAGCGTCGTGGCCGACAGCTCGACCCGCTCGCCGGTCGCGTCGTCGTAGGAGGTGACCAGGGGAGCGGAGGCGTCGCGCCGTAGAGCGAGGTCCAGGAGGTCCGACGGGGTGGAGGGTCGCGTGGTGGGCACGGGACGAGAGTGGCACTGTGACGAGACAGTCCGCCCCGCGCGTCGTGGGGCGGGGTGCTGCCCGCCGCCTACAGTCGGATCCCGATGACCGCGATCCCCATCGACAGCCTCGCCCGGCTGGACGCCTGGCTGCTGCGCGCGACGCGGCGGCGGCTGGGCCACACCCCGGCCGTGCCCGTCGCCCAGACCCTGTCCCACTTCGGTGAGCACGCCCTCGGCTGGCTGGCCCTCGGCGGCCTCGGCTGGCTCTCCGGCCGGCGCCGCGACGAGTGGGCCGCCGGTGCCGCCGGCGTCCTCGCCGCGCACGCGGCCGGCGTCGTCGTCAAGCGCGTCGTGCGGCGGGAGCGGCCGGCGTTCGCCGACATCCCCGCCCTGGTCGGCACGCCCAGCACGCTGTCGTTCCCGTCGGCGCACAGCTGCTCGACCGCCGCGGCGGCCGTCGGGTACGCGCCGTTGGTGGGTCGTCCGGTCATGGGCACGCTGCTCGGCAGCATGCTCGTCTCGCGCGTCCTCCTGGGCGTGCACTACCCGAGCGACGTCACCGCGGGCGCCCTCCTGGGCAGCCTCGCGGCTCGGGTCACCCGGACCCTGGTACGCCGCCTGACAGAGGAGACACGGGCGTGAGCACACCCTCCAGCACCGACTCGGCCCGCGCCGAGCAGAAGGTCCCCGGGCCTCCCGCGGCGCACCCGCCGGCCGGGCGGGAGGAGACCGTCGAGCTGGCGCCCCGGCTGCCCGGCTTCCGCGGCGGCCTCCCGTGGGGCATGGTGCGCGCGCTGCGCCCGCGCCAGTGGGTCAAGAACGGGCTCGTGCTCGCCTCGCCCCTGGCGGCCGGCCGCATCTTCGAGCCCGAGGTCCTCGGCCCCACGGTCATCGCCTTCGTGGTGTTCTGCCTGGCCTCGTCGGGCATCTACATCATCAACGACCTCCGCGACATCGAGGAGGACCGCCGCCACCCGCGCAAGCGGTTCCGGCCGATCCCCGCCGGCGTCGTGCCCATCCCGCTGGCGATCGTCATGGCCGCGGTGCTGCTCGTCGTCTCACTCGGCGGCGCGGTGCTGCTGACCCGCTGGCAGCTGGCCGGCGTCGTGGGCAGCTACGTGGTCATCTCGATCTGCTACTCGTTCTTCCTCAAGAACCAGCCGGTCATCGACCTCGCCGTCGTCGCCTCGGGCTTCCTGCTGCGCGGCGTGGCCGGCGGTGTGGCCGCGGGCATCGAGCTGTCGCAGTGGTTCCTGCTGGTGGCGGCCTTCGGCTCGCTGTTCATGGTCGCGGGCAAGCGCTACTCGGAGCTGGTGGTCATGGGCGACGCCGCGGCCACCCGCCGCACGCTCAAGGCCTACTCCGCCAGCTACTTGCGCTTCGTCTGGAGCCTCTCGGCCGGCGTGGCCTGCACCGCCTACAGCCTGTGGGCCTTCGAGATGGGGGAGACCCAGGAGGGCATCCCCTGGTCCACGGTCTCGATCGCGCCGTTCGTCCTCGGGATCCTGCGGTACGCCGTCGACGTCGACAAGGGTGCCGCCGGCGCCCCCGAGGAGATCGTCCTCGGCGACAAGGTGCTGCTCGTCCTCGGTCTCTTCTGGGCCGTCCTCGTCGGCGTGGGGGTCTTCACCCGCTGACCCGACCGGCTCCCTCGCCGCGTGCCCCGTCCGGATCCCCGGGCGGGGCACGCGGCGTCTGGGGCGGGAGGCGTTCCCGCGGGTACGCCCCGCCCGAGCCTCACGGGCCTCGACGCGCCTCCGCGGACGTGGTGGGGCCCTCCGTGGGATGCACGCGGGCGGCGGCGGTCAGGTCAGCGGGCGCACGTCCGCGACGTCGTACTCGGCGACGGACGCCGACAGCATCGCCGCACTCTGGTCCTCACCGGGGCCGCT